>NZ_CAXUBQ010000024.1:0-70533 GCF_964249465.1 Ruminococcus sp. Marseille-P328
AAATAAGCCCGCCAAAAGGCGAGCTTATTTAGAATACTTGTTTATAGGTTATCGCTGAACTACGTTTTCAGGACAGCCCCTTTTTCAAAACTGACATAACTATTCCGTCAAAAGAAAAAACTTTACATCCAGTCGATATTGTGCTATAATTTTTTAGTCGAAGTGGTTGTATATAAGGTTGCTGTTTAAACGCTAGACAGTAACGAATGATAATGCAGCTTTCGAATTTATGCACCTGTAGCTCAGTGGATAGAGCAGTGGTTTCCGGTACCATGTGCGGGGGTTCGATTCCCTTCAGGTGTGTTGCCTGGAACGATCGGGCGTTCCGGTGCGTTGTATTAAGGAGGACAAGAACTTGGATAATTTCAGAGAATGGTTATCAGATAACCTTCGCTATTTTATGCTTGGCGGAGCGATTCTGTTAATCGTGGTTGTCCTGTTTTTCGGTATCCGTGCATTTATGGGAAGCGGGAAGGGCGATTCCAGCAAGGATACAGCCGATGAGCAGGTAACAGCAGACAACGACCAGGGAAATGTTCCTTCTTCTCCGGCAAATGATGGGGAGACTGACGGGAAGAAAGACGCCAATCCCATGGAAAAAGCTAATGAAGAGATTACTTCATTGATCAAGAGCTATTACACAGCTCTGGGGGATAAAGATATTACCACATTGCGTACTTTGGTAGATAATCTTGCACCGGCAGACGAGTCTAAGATTACCAATGCCAAGTACATTGAAGGGTATGAAGCTGGTGATATCTACACGAAAAAGGGGCTTGATGACGATTCCTATGTAGTATATTCCTGTTTTTACTACATCTGTCAGGGGATTGATACAAAGGTACCTGCGCTTGCTGAGTTCTATGTGGTAAAGGATACAGACGGGAACTGGAAGATTGACGGCGCTGCTCACGATGACAGCGACGAGATAACGAAATATGAAGTTTCTTTGCGTCAGGATGACGACGTGAAGGAGCTGAAGGCCAAGGTACAGAAGCAGTATGAGGATGCACAGACTGCAGATCCTGCACTTGCTGCTTTCCTTGATGGTCTTGGTGAGGATGTCACAGGATCTGCAGAGACAGCCGATGGAACTACGCTGGTAGTGACAGAGGATTGTAATGTCCGTGCAGCAGCCAGCAGTGATGCAGAAGTGATTGGTGGATTGTCCGCTGGAACAGAAGTGGTCAAGAAAGGTGAGAGCGGAGACTGGATCCAGATTGACTATGAAGGCTCTGAGGCGTATGTTCACAGCAGCCTTCTGGAAGAGAAAGCTGAATAAGTATAAAAGAGGAATTGTCATGATGGCAGTTCCTTTTTTTGCGTGTTTGAAAAAAATATATAGAATAAAACCAGAGTATAGTTGATGATTTCCTGAAAACGATACTCTGGTTTTTATATAGTGCTATATTATGATACCAGTGTCAAAAGGTCAAAAAGCCGTTCGTGCTTGCACGATAAGGAGTTTGAACTTGGGACACGCCAAATCAAAACGATCCATAAGCGGTTCCGTTTTCCAATGTAATTCCCTTTGCAGCAGCCAGCTCGCTTACTGTTACCAGCTGATAGCCCTCCTGCAGCAGCTGCGGAATAAAAATTTCAGCAGCATCCACAGATTCTTTGAAAATATCATGCATTAAAATAATCTGTCCATCACTGGCGTTGTCCATTACATTCTGTACTGTGGAATCTGCATTCTGTGTTTCCCAGTCCAGAGTATCCACAGACCACAAAATCAGAGGCCTTGCTGCAGTCTCTGCTACGGTGTCATTGTAAGAACCATAAGGGGGGCGCACAACAGTGGCAATGTGCCCTGTGAGATCCTGGATCAGCTGATCTGTGCGGGAAAGCTGACTTGCAGCATCATCGGCGGAAAGCGTGGTGAGATCCGGGTGATCATAAGAGTGGTTTCCAATCTCGCATCCAAGCTCCTCCATACGCTTTACAGGTTCCTGAAAATATTCCACTTCCTGACCTGCCAGGAAAAAAGTAGCTTTTACATTGTTTGCTTCCAGACAATCCAAAAGACGGTCTGTAAAATCACTGGGTCCATCATCAAAGGTGAGGGCAATCATCCCCTTTGGCTCCGGAGAAACAGTCGGTTCCGAAGTAACGGAGGCTTCCGGTACAGGGGAGACTTCTGATGCTGCAGAAGAGGCTTCAGAAGTCTCATCGACTTCGGAAGAAGCTTTCCTGGAATCTTCATTTCGATCAGAAGAAATATCAGCTTCTGCAGCCGGTGTGGAAGCACCTGTCGCAGAAGCTGTGAGATTGTCAGCATTCGAAGAATCTGATGTAGTATTCATGTAGAATACAAGATCCTGATTGGAACTATCATCTGGCGTCGTCGGTTCACCCTGTTGTGCACCGTCAGCGCCAAAGTGATAAATTTCGCCGTCTATTGTCACGTCACCAGTCTGAAGAACTCCATCTGCATTGAGGTAGTAGCGCTTGCCATCAAGCTCAAGCCATCCGGTCTGCATAACGCCTTTGTCATTGAAGTAATAGCGGTGTCCGTCTGTATCTGTGAGCCAGCCTTTATAACCTTCTCCGTTTACCATGAAATACCAGTTACTGTCAACTGGCGTCCACACCCCCTGGGAAGCTTCCGGAGAGACTTCGAAAGAAGTGTCTGAACCTGAAAGGGTATCAGGTGCCGGGGTATCTGCGGCAGGCGCTTCGGTGGGAATGACATCCTCCGGTGTGTTCTCCTCTCCTGCATCAGTATTTTCAGCTGCCGCACCATCAGATTGAATCTGGGAATCATCTGTATTTCCAGCTACGAACATGTCTGGGGTCTGGGTATCTGTAATGGGTGAGTGCGAAGCGGAAGACTGGGTAAAAGAAACTCCGCATGCAAGACACATAAGAACAGCAGCTATAGCCAGCCCTTTATTCGTCCGTGGTTTATGGCCAGGCATATAATTCCTCCTTTATGTAACGATTTCATGATGCCAGTGTATTTCATTACTGTTCGCTGGCAGCATTTCATTTTTTGGATCATGTTACGGTTCACTTTGTGACCAGCAACACACTTTGCAATGTACAGAAATCATGGGTCTGCATGATTTTCAGCTGTACAGTAACCTAATAATACAATATATGACGAAAAAAAACAAGACCGGCTTACACGCAGGATATAATTGTGCAATTTAACGATATATTGGAAAATATTTTACAGAAAATCAGAAAATGTTTATTTGAAATTTGACAGAGATTCTGCTATATTAAGTTGTGATAACGATGATTTGAAAAGCAGATACAAAAGCTTTTTACAGTTTATTGTTTTTTATCTGTTACAATGGATAAGAACAGGAAAGAAGAGGAAGCGGTTGCGTAAAAAATCCCATATACTGGTAGCCAGATATCTGGCAGACCAGATGCCTGCCACTAAGAGTCTGCAGTCCCACAGAAAGGCGTTCTGCCTTGGAAGCATTCTTCCGGATATTAAGCCATCTTTTCTTACAAAGAAGCATGAATATTTCGGCACCTTCGAAGAAATCCAGGGTAAGATGAAAGCTCTTATTGACAATGATCCCAAAGAAAGCAAGGAGCGCGTTTACTGGCGCAGGTTTGGCGAAGTGATGCATTATATGGCAGATTATTTTACTTTTCCCCATAATAAGAACTTTACCGGGAATCTGTACGAGCATAATAAATACGAGAAGCATCTTAAGAACCATCTGAAGCGCTACATAGAGAGTGGGGCAGCAGATCGTATGGTCATTCTTCCAGTGAATTTCGGAAGCTTCAGGGAACTGGTGGAGTATATTGGAAATGCCCATGAAAGATATCTTCTTAAGGAGCGTAATATTGCAGAGGATGTTCAGTATATTCTCAGAATCTGTTCACAGGTTATTCATGGAATCCTGCAGCTGGCTGCGAAGCAGTTTGGCAGAGAGGATATTCTGATTCCGGCTGCATGCTGATAATGGGAAGAGCCAGTGCCGGGAGATCACAGCAGCTTGTCTGTGAGTACCGGGACTGGTATTTTTTTGTACAGCAGAAAAAATGAATTATTCGCTGCTGCGATAAAAACGGTATTTAGCAAGTGGGAAACGCTTTCACTTAAATCTGTACAGAAATTGTGAAGAAAAAATGAAAAATCACGAAAATACGTCTGTATATTTTGAGGATAGTTGATTTAGAAGGGTTAGTATGCTACAATAATGCATGTTAATACTTAATGCGAACTGTCTTTAAGGTAAGAATGCATACCTTTATATAGGGGAGTAAAGGGATGTTCATGAATAGAAGGGAGCATCTTTTGAATATGAAAAATAAATATCTGACAAAATGTTTATGTATTACTATGGCAGCTGCGATATCCTTTACAGGAACGGCCAGTGTTTTTGCCTCAGAAGAGACAGCCTTGTCAGAAACAGAAACAGCTGCCCGGGAAGCGGCAGCAGAGCCGATTTCATCAGAGCAGGCATCGGCAGAGACGCCTTCCGCACCTCCGGAGACAACGTCAGAGCCGGCACAGGTACCAGCAGAGTCTGTACAGACGCCATCAGAGCCCACAGAAACACCAGCTGAGCCTACACAGATCCCATCAGAGCCTACTACACCAGATCATATACCTACAGAGACACCGGCTCCAAGTGAAACACCAGATCATACACCTACAGTGACACCGGCTCCAAGTGTGACGCCAGATCATACACCTGAGTTGACACCAGAACCAAGTGCGACACCAGAACCAAGCGTGACACCAGAAGCTAGTGCAACGCCGGACGATACCCCCACAGTGACACCAGAGCCTAGTGCTGCACCTGAGGTGACACCCACTGTGACTCCTGGACTTTCAGCAGAGAGCCAGCAGAAGGTAAGTGCCCTGATCAAAGACATTGATAAAACCTTCAAGCAGGAATTAGATAAGAAAAAGAAGAAAAAAGTCAAAGCCCTGAGAAAGACCTATAACAGCTTTTCAGACCAGGAGAAGGCTGCTGTTACTAATTACAAGCTTCTTATCGATATGGAGAAGACGATCAGCCAGCTGTCCGGGGCAGCAGACGATAAAGATGCAGATAAGATTGACAGCACCACAACGCAGGCACTTAATGGAACCCCAGTCTACTATGCATCTAATCTTCATGCAGGCAAGGAATTTTATCTGAACAGCCTGCAGGAGAACTATCAGCTGTCATTTTCTGATGATTTTGCAGATGTTATGGAGCAGATTGAGACAGAGTATAAAGCTGCCAATCAACTGACAGATGTATCTGATTCCGAAGGTGGTGTTACCACATCCGCAGATACCCTTCTTGTACGCAACTGGCAGGATATACTTGCCATATATGTCTATGAGAAGAGCCTTGATGGTGCCACTTCTTTTACGCTGGATTCTTCCTGTAAGGATGATCTGGCAGCTATTTTTGCCAGGATGAATCCTGTTGTGAAGGACGAAAGTAATTCTAACAGAGTTACATATGGAAATTACCATATTAACCATTACATTAAAGAGAATAAGATCCCCAAGGATGAGAGGGGGATTTTGAAGAAATATCTTGAAACAGACTGCAAGCTTCTTTGTGCAACCGTTACAGCAGCCAAGGGCTTTGTAAGACAGAGTGTTGGCGATGACGTTTCAGAAGAGCGTGTAAACGTAATTGCAGCTGCTTATTCACTGGTTGGTAAGGTAGGGTATTTCTGGGGCGGCAAGTCTACTGTGATCGGAATGGATCCAAGCTGGGGCGCAGTACAGCAGGTAAGCGCAGAGGGAAGTCAGAGTACCGGTACTTTACGTGCTTATGGCCTTGACTGCAGCGGTTTTGTTACCTGGGCAGTGATCAATGGCTATGAGAATCAGGCTATGATCGCAGCTGTAGGAAGCGGTACCTCAGACCAGTGGGGCAGAGCGAACGTGGTAAGTGAGGCGGATGCCCAGCCAGGTGACCTGGTTTTTCAGAGAGGACCAGAAGCAGGAAGTGCCAACCATGTTGGTATTATCTGTGGAAAAACTGACGCAGGAGACTGGATCGTCGTACATTGTTCTTCCAGCAAGAATGGTGTTACAGTAGGAGAGGCTTATAGTGCAAGCTTTCGTTACATCCGTCAGCCATCCTTCTATCCGAACGCACAGCAGGTAGAGGAAATGAGACAGAGTGGTAAAACTATAGCCAATACCCAGTATATCACAGGAATTGACGTATCCAATAACCTTCAGGATCTGATCAAGGCGAACCTTGTTACAACAGGAGATATGGATACGGTTACCATAGATGCTTCCGGAGACGGAACTGTTTCACCGGGAAGCCTCTATGTCGCAAACAGCCTTCAGGAACTGTTTGATGCAGGACAGCATGTAAGTGTATTTAGTCAGGTGACATACGGAGATGCCGCAGAGATGGAAGCTGGCAGTAATGAGGCAGCAGGTACTGCGGGAGTTAATAAAGCCCAGACAGTAGATTTTTCCAGAATTATGGTTACCAATTCTCTTCAGGAGCTGTTGGCGGCGACAATTGGAATTCAGTGACGCAAAAGTGCTTCCACACCCGGATTCGGGCAGGAAGCACTTTTCATTTGTATAGACTGAGTGAACAGATTACAGAATTGATTTTCAGACAGGCTCCGGGAGGCTGTGACTGGCATATGCTGCTGCAAGAAAATGGAATTACTGTTCACTCTGTTCACAAAAAACACCTTGCGGAATGTCACCAGTGAACAATAATAAAATGGAGTCACAGAGTATGCCCTGACATTTAGCGGTTAATACCGGACAATACGTCTTCAATCCATTTATCTGTATTATAGTTATCATCAAAGAATTTTACGATTACCCCATAAGGCTCTTTTTCATTGGAAAAAGCATTGGCCTCATCGGTATCTACGTGCATGGCAAGGCGGTAACTCCAGTCTACACGTACTACCACATCTGCATAAATAAGAGCGCGGCCGAAGCTTTTGGTCAGGACAAAAACTTCGTCATTATCTTTGACCTTCAAAGTAACAGCATCTGCCGGAGTCATGTGAATGTGACGTTTGGCAACAATGACACCGTGAGCAAGGATAAGTTCGCCCTTGGGTCCGATGAGAGTGCAGCCAGGGGAGCCGACAGTATCACCAGACTGGCGGATAAGACCGGGAAGACCGATCTTGCGGGTATCTGTAAGGGAAAGCTCAATCTGGGTTTCTTTACGAAAAGGACCTAGAATGGCCATATTCTGATACTCACCTTTAGGCCCCTTTACGGTAAGACGTTCCTGGCAGAGATACTGTCCAGGCTGGCTTAATTCCTTTATGTAATGAAGCTGGGCATCCTCTCCAAACAGGAGTTGGAAATCCTCCTGGGAAACATGAATATGCCGTGCTGAGGTTTCAATCGGTATTTTAATGCTCATGGAAATTCCTCCGATATTATATAGAGTGTGAACATCAGTACTGTTTTAACACTGCAATAGATTAAGTTTAATATTAATGAGAAAAAATAGCAAGCCTTTTTTTACAGGCACATATACAGGAGTGTATGAAATGAAAAAACATACAGACAGCGGTTTTACCTTTGATATTAAGGAAGATCATGCTGCAGTAATGGAAATTGATGGGGATCCCCAGATTGTGGAAATTCCGGAACAGATCGACGGAGTACCGGTCACAGAACTGGCTGAATATCTTTTTTCCGGGAAAAGCTGTCAGGTCATACGGATTCCCTTGGGAGTTCAGAAAATAGGCCGTTACGGTTTTTATAACTGTCGGAATCTGGAAGAGCTATGGTTTTCCAGTGATTTTACTGATCTTGGAAGTGGAGCTTTTACAGGGTGCCACAGGATCCGAAGAATGGAAGTTTTGATGAATGATGAACAATCCGGGCTGAAAGAGATCCTTTCAGAAGTTGGGGAGGAGCTGCGGGTACATTTATATGGAAAAGTGGAAGCCATGCTTTGGTTTCCGGAATATTATGAGGAAGGTGTGGAAAATACTCCTGCCAGGATATTGATGACTGAGGTGCATGGAAGCGGTCTGTATTACAGAAACTGCTTTCAGGGAAAAGTATTTCATTTTCTGGAGTATGACAAGCGTTTTGAGATGGCGAGAGCCCAGGAATCATCAGATTTCCTGAGAGAAATGGTATATGGCAGACTGAACTGGCCGACAGGGCTGACTGAACAGGCGAAAATACAGTACGAGCAGTACCTGAAGGAGCATATAGAACAGATTGCTTCTGATTTTATCCGTCAGAAAAGAGGAGAAGAGCTGGAATGGCTTCTTCACACGTATCCCCTGGAACCTGGGCAGAAAGAACTGTTTACAGGTCTGGTAAATCTGGCAGACAAAGTGAAATCTCCGGAGATTTTAAGTATGCTTATGGAGTACCAGAGACTGCATTTTCCATCGAAAAGGAGAAGTTTTGAACTATGAGTGGTTCAGAAGAGAAAAAATTGAATTCATTACATGGGGAAGATTCGTTATATAAAGCGCAGGGGGGAAAAGCTGCTTACCAGATAAGTCCGACATATGGGCAAAATACTTTGTACAAGGTAAATCCGGTACATGACGCCTGGGATCGTGCGTTGGCGGCAGAAAGCATCTGCCAGGATATTTTGTCCAGTGCCAGAAACCAGTTGTACCTGAATATGCGCTTTATGGACTGCGCATTGTCAGCACTTTTCTTTCAGGGAGATATGGGCGTTCATCCTGTTGGAACGGATGGAACTGTCCTGTACTATCAGCCGGAAGAACTGATGGAACAGTTCAGGAGAAGCCAGGAAAAGGTGAATCGAATCTATCTTCACAGCCTTTTACACTGCATTTTTCTCCACTGTTTTCCAGAGAAGGATGAAGAAGGAAATCCTGCTGTGGATGTCCAGTACTGGAATCTTGCATGTGACATTACAGTGGAAAATATCATTGACGGGCTTTATCTGAAATGTGTGCATCAGCCGGCATCTATGGTGAAGAGGCAGGCGTTGAAGCTGATACTGGAAGAGGGAAAGGTAATGACGGCTCAGAGAATTTACCGAAGGCTTCAGACTCTTCATTTGCCGGAAAATAAAATGCAGGAGCTGCGCCGTGAGTTTACTCAGGATGACCATGGTAAGTGGTATGAAAACCATCCAAACAGTCCTCAGATGTCCCAGCGGAAAAAGAACTGGGACGACATCCGCAACCGCATGCAGACAGAGATGGAAACTTTTTCAAAAGAAGCGGGAGAAGGCGGAGAAACTCTGGTAGACCAGCTGCGTGCCCAGAATCAAAATCGCTATGATTATAAAGAATTTCTGCGGAAATTTTCTGTTTTGAAAGAAGAAATGAAAGTTGATATGGACACTTTCGATTATATATTTTACAATTATGGAATGAATCTGTATGGCAATATGCCGCTGATCGAGCCCTTAGAAACGAAAGAAGAGCGGAAGGTGGAAGATTTTGTGATCGTTATTGACACTTCCATGTCCTGTAAAGGAGAGCTTGTCCGGAAGTTTCTGGAGGAAACCTACAGTGTGCTCAGTGAATCTGAGAGCTTTTTCAGGCGGATTCACGTACACATTCTTCAGTGTGACGAGAAAATCCAGTCTGATGTGGTGATTGAAAATGCCATGCAGTTGAAGGAATATATGTCCCATTTCACAGTGAAAGGAGGGGGCGGCACAGATTTTCGCCCTGCTTTTGCCTATGTGGAACAGCTTATGAGAGCGAAGAAGTTTACAAAACTTCGGGGACTGATTTATTTTACAGATGGTTATGGAATTTATCCGGCAAAAATGCCTCCTTATGAGACTGCTTTTGTATTTATGAAGGAGGATTACCAGGACATTGATGTGCCGCCATGGGCGATCAGGCTGATCCTTGATGAAGAGGACCTGGAGTCTGTTTAAAAAGTCTTTCTGTGTCAGATCTCATGTAAAGCAGGATATGTAGATTAGCGCCTGTTTGAAAAATCATTCCCGCAATCTGCACGCCCCACTTTGCGGTATATTTTGCCCGAATTCGGTTGCCGTAGCCCGCTACGGCGCCCTCATCCGGACAAAATCTCCCACAAATTGTGACGCACATCTTGCAGAAAGCCTTTTTCAAACATGCTCTAGAATAGTACAGCCAATCTGTAAAGACGAGGAGAATATAATATTATGAACATCAAGCGAGCGAAGGAAGAAATACGCAATACAATAGAAGCTTACCTTTTGAAAAATGAATACGGGGAGTATGAGATCCCGGTTATGGCCCAGCGCCCTGTTTTTCTTATTGGCGCCCCTGGAATCGGCAAGACACAGATCATGGAGCAGATTTCCCGGGAATGTAAGGTGGGACTGGTTTCTTACACCATTACCCACCATACCAGACAGAGTGCAATCGGACTTCCTTTTATTTCCAGAAAGAATTTTGACGGAAAAGAGATGGCAGTTACAGAATATACCATGAGCGAGATCGTAGCATCTATCTATGAGAAAATCCAGGAATCCGGCCTTCGAGAGGGGATTTTGTTTATTGATGAGATCAATTGTGTTTCCGAGACACTGGCACCTGCCATGCTGCAGTTTCTTCAGTGTAAAACCTTTGGAAGCCACAAGATTCCGGAAGGCTGGCTGATCGTAGCTGCCGGGAATCCGCCGGAGTACAATAAATCGGTCCGTGAATTTGATGTGGTGACTATGGACCGTGTGAAGAAAATCCAGGTGGAGCCGGATTTTGACGCATGGAGAGAGTATGCTTACGCAAAAGGCGTTCATCCTGCAGTGATTTCCTATCTGAATACAAGACCGGCTAATTTTTACAAGATGGAGAGCACTGTGGATGGCAGAAATTTTGCTACACCAAGAGGATGGGAAGATTTGTCCAAATTGATACAGGTATATGAAAAACTGGAGAAAACCGTGGATAAGGACGTGGTAGTCCAGTATATCCAGCATCCGCAGATTGCAAGAGATTTCGCCAGCTATCTGGAACTTTTCTACAAGTACCGTACGGATTATCAGATCGATGAGGTTTTAAGCGGCCATATTGATGATATTCTGGTAAAAAAGGCGGCACATGCTTCCTTTGATGAAAAGCTGAGTGTCACCGGACTTCTTCTTTCCAGACTGAACAAAGTCTTTGGAAAGGTGCAGGAAGAAGAAGAGAAGCTTGCCAGCATTTTTGATATTTTAAAAGAGGCGAAAGAGCCTCTTATGGGAGCGCAGAAGGAGCAGCCGTTGGTTTATCTGGAGGATGTAAAGAACCGCTTCCAGTCAGACTCATTGGCAAAGAAGAAAGCAGGGCTTTTGTCCAGGGAGGACCTCCATCATGACCAGCAGGTTCTGGACACCCTGGAAAAATATGTGATGGATCTGAAGAAAGAAAATGTACAGGATGGCGAGTCTGCTTTTTCCCTTCTCAGAGTCTGGTTTAATGCGGAAAAAGAAGAATATGACAATGGTTTTGACAAGGCGGCGAAGCAGCTTGAATATGCTTTTGATTTTATGGAGAGTGCTTTTGCGGGCGGACAGGAACTGGTGGTGTTTATTACAGAACTGAATACCAGCAGTCCTGCAGTGGCTTTTCTTCAGGAATATTCCTGTGAAAGATATTACCGCTACAATAAGGAACTTTTATTCCGGGAAAACACCAGAGATATTCTGGAACGGATCCGGCAGCTTGGATAAGGAGGCTGAATGAGAAAAAGAAAACCATGGAAATTTATTTTTATTCTTCTGTTTGCAGTGGCAATTTCCCTGGGAATCTATGTTTATCAGCAGCAGTATGAGCCAGCCGATTTGTTTGTGAAGGTGGGAGAGGGAATTCTGGATAACGCTCCGGAGATTTTTTCCGGAGAGCCGAAAGAAGTCCGGGAACTGCGGACGCAGGAGGTGGCAGACACCGACACACAGCGACTGCGCCAAGAATACTATTTTGGTCAGCTGAATGAAGAAGAACAGCGGGGATATCGGGAAATGATAGAAGGAATCCGGTCAAGAGAGAAAGAATTTTATCTTACGATCTATGATGATGACACCGTAAATAAAGTTTACCATGCGGTGCTTATGGATCATCCTGAGCTGTTCTGGGTGCATAACCGGAAGCAGGTATATAAAACAACCTTCTCAAATGCCAATTATTGTATGTTTTCTCCCGGCTACAGTTATACGGATGAGGAAATCCGGGAGATACAGGCAGCTGCTGATAATGCCTGTCAGGAGGTAAGTGCATTGGTCTCAGAGGGGGCGGATGATTATGAAAAGGCGAAAGCAGTTTATACTTATCTGATCGATACTGCCGAATATCAGGAATCTGAGGACGACCAGAGCATGGCAGGAATCTTTTGGAGGAAGCAGGCAGTGTGTGCCGGATATGCAGGGGCTGCCCAGTATCTGCTGGAATATCTTGGAGTGCCCTGTATTTACGTGGAAGGCAGTACTGCCGGAAGTACAGAGGGACATGCCTGGAACATTATTACTTTAAATGGAAATGATTACTATTTTGATGCGACCAACGGTGACCAGCCGGAATTTCTGGAGGGCGATGCAGTCCAGCTTGCAGAACATAAGACAATCCTATATGATTATTTGTGTCCATTCCCGGAGGAGTATGAGATGACATATACACCCTCTGCTGAATTTACGGTTCCGGCGTGTTCTGCAACAGATATGAATTTTTATGTGCTGAACCAGGGCTGCTTTGACAGTTATGACTATCAGGAAATTCTGGCATACTGTCAGATGAGGCTGAATAACGGGGCTGCAGTAGTGAGGTTTAAATTCTCATCACAGGAAGCTTTTGAACAGGCCAGAGCAGACTGGATCAATGGAGATGCCATTCAGGAGGCTGCAAGATATTATATGACTATATATGGAATGAGTCAGGTAGAGTATCATTATGGAATTCTGGAAAACATGAAAACTATCTATTATATGTTTTAAAAGGAAGAGGTATAAACAGATATGGTTGATATTTTAAAAAATATTATGAATATTGCATACAGAGTTCGGGATATGCAGATCGCGGGTACTTTGTCCATGGCGTTATTTGGAGTAGTGCTTGTGTTCGGAATTATGAACTGTGTACTCGGATACCGTCTTTTAAGATTCTGGATGATGATCTTTGGATTTCTCATTGGAGCAGGAATCGGATTATTTGCCATTCATCAGATCGGATTCGGGGAAAAGATGTATTATGCAGTGGGAATGATCGGGGTAGGACTGGTACTTGCCATTCTTTCTTTTGCAGTGTTTAAGGCCGGTATTTTTATTATGGGAGCAGGAATTGGGCTGACGATTACTGTATATATTATCCATCCGACTACTTCTTTCAGCTTTTTCATCTGTCTTCTGGCGGGAGTAGGTCTCGGAATGCTGGCGCTTCGCTATGAGAGAGAAGTGATCATTGTGGGAACCAGTATACTGGGTGGTATCTTAAGTGGCTTTTCTGCTGCCAAGCTGGCAAAAATGGAGGAAATTCCTTTTGGAATCATTTTTTCCATTGGGTTCGCCCTTGTGGGAATGTTGATCCAGTTTGCCATTAATAAGCCGAAATATGACGATGATTACGATGAAGATGAGGATCTGGGTAAAGTACCAGAAAGACGACAGAAACGGGAAGAAGCTGACTGGGAGGAGGTTGAAAACGAGACAAAGCGCAGAGGGAAAAAAGAGCGTGATGATAAAAAGAATCCTTCCAGGGAGCAGTACAGAAAGTATCAGGAAGAGTATGAAGATGATGATTTAGATGATGATCTGTCTGATGCAGATGACAAGGAAATTGATGAGATTCTGGATGAGTATGGCGTGGACGAGGAAGATGTGATTGAGGAATACCTGGAAGATTATTATGGCGAGAACAAGAGAAAGCCGCAGAAAAGACGGAAAAGTAAGAACAAGCGGAAAAACAGCGCCAGCCCTTATCAGAAGAACAGATAGATGAAATCCATTTTCAAACACGCTCTAGAGAGAAAGGCAGAAGAAAGTAAATAAAAACTATGAAATTCTGGAGTCAATAATGCTTCAGGATTTTGACTTATAAAGAAAACGCAGTCAATTGATTTTGAAATTGACTGCGCTTTGCTTTGTGAATTAGAATTCGATTTCCTTTAAATATCTTGCCAGAGCATCCTGCCAGGTTGGAAGAGGGGTGAATCCATTTTCTACCAGCTTCTTTTTGTTCAGACGGCTGTTAAATGGGCGTGCTGCCTTGGAAACTCCGTATTCAGCGGTGGTAACAGGAAGAACTGTTACTTTATCCTCAGCATACTCGGTATGTCCAAGCTCAACAGCCTGACGGAAGATTTCCTTAGTGAAATCATACCAGCTGATATAACCACCCTCATTGGTTGCGTGATAGTAACCGTATTTGTCAGTGAGAATCATGTCGATCATCAGGCGGGCAAGGTCATAGGTGTAGGTTGGAGTACCGATCTGGTCGTTGACAACCTTTAAGGTATCATGCGTTTTGGCAACGTTTAACATGGTTTTGATAAAGTTCTTGCCATTTTTACCAAATACCCATGCAATACGGATAATAAAAAATTTGTCAACATTGTTATAAACTGCAAGCTCTCCGTCAAGTTTCGTCTGACCGTAAACATTCAGAGGCTTGTAGGCTTTACAGTCTGGCTCCCATGGAGTGGTGCCCTGACCGTCGAATACATAGTCTGTGGAAAGATACATCATTTTGATGCCCAGCTTTTTGCAGACTTTTGCAATATTTTCAGTACCAAGAACATTTACTTTGCGGACGATTTCCTGTTTGTCCTCATCTTCAGCTGCATCTACAGCTGTCCAGGCTGCACAGTGTACCACGCCGTCCACGCCTGCTTCTGTAATGGCTTTTTCCACAGCGGAAGCATCTGTAATGTCTACAGAAATATAAGGCATTGTGGTGACAGCAGTACTATCCTGAATTCCGCTATACTCCGGGGCAAGGTCAGAGCCTACCCCTTCGTATCCGCGTTTGTTAAGTTCGTTCATTACATCATGACCAAGTTGACCGGCCACACCTGTTACAAACAGTTTCATAAAAACAGCCCTCCTTAGCGGTTGCCGTACATTTTTTCGTAGTAATTCTGATACTCTCCGGAAATAATGGTCTCCCACCATTCCTTGTTGTCAAGATACCACTGGATGGTCTTCTTGATACCGTCTGCAAATTTGGTTTCTGGCAGCCAGCCCAGTTCGTTGTGGATCTTGGTTGGGTCGATCGCATAACGCATGTCATGACCCTTACGGTCTGTTACGTATGTGATCAGGCTCTCTGGTTTTCCAAGCTCTTTGCAGATGATCTTAACGATGTCGATATTTTTCATTTCGTTGTGTCCGCCTACATTGTAAACCTCACCAACACGTCCTTTGTGGATGATCAGGTCGATGGCGCGGCAGTGATCCTCAACATACAGCCAGTCACGAACATTATCACCTTTTCCATAAACAGGAAGCGGTTTGTCATTTAATGCGTTGGCGATCATAAGCGGAATCAGTTTTTCCGGGAAATGATATGGGCCGTAGTTGTTGGAGCAGCGGCTGATGGATACAGGAAGTCCATAGGTTCTGTGGTAAGCAAGTACCAGAAGGTCAGCAGAAGCCTTGGAAGAGCTGTATGGGCTGCTTGTGTGGATCGGAGTCTCCTCTGTGAAGAACAGGTCCGGTCTGTCAAGTGGCAGATCACCGTAAACCTCGTCAGTGGAAACCTGATGGTAACGTTTGATTCCGTATTTGCGGCAGGCATCCATAAGAACAGCAGTACCAATGATGTTTGTGTTCAGGAAAACTTCAGGGTTTTCGATGGAACGGTCAACGTGGCTCTCAGCCGCGAAGTTTACAACCATGTCCGGATGTTCTTCCTCAAAAAGCTTGTAAACTGCTTCACGGTCTGTGATGCTCTCTTTTACAAAACGGAAATTCGGGTTATCCATAACCGGTGCCAGAGTAGAAAGATTACCTGCATAGGTAAGGCAGTCCAGACAGATGATGCGGTAGTCCGGGTACTTTTTTAACATGTGGAAAATAAAGTTGCTTCCGATAAATCCGGCACCGCCGGTAACGATAATATTCATGATATAATTCTCCTTTGATTTTTATAATTAGTGAAGTACGTCCATATATTTGCCATCCAGTACGTCCTTCAGATACTGACCATACTGATTCTTCTTCAGCACGTTGTAAACTTCCATAACTTCTTCTCTGGAAATCCAGCCGTTTAAGTAAGCAATTTCCTCAAGGCATGCAATCTTACGGTGCTGATGGGTTTCCACTGTTTTTACAAAATTAGTTGCGTCTACAAGACTCTCATGTGTACCTGTGTCAAGCCATGTGAAGCCCTGACCAAGAAGCTCTACATTTAACTGACCCTTTTCTAGGTAAATACGGTTCAGGTCTGTGATCTCCAGCTCACCGCGGGCGCTTGGTTTCAGGTTCTTTGCATATTCAACAACTTTGTTATCATAGAAGTAAAGACCTGTTACACAATAGTTGCTCTTCGGATGCTCCGGCTTTTCTTCGATGGAAATGGCCTTGCCTTCCTGGTCGAATTCAACGATACCGAATCGTTCTGGGTCGTCTACATAGTAGCCGAATACAGTAGCACCTTTTCCTGAGCTTGCATTCTCAACAGCGGCTTTCAGACGCTTCTTAAGACCGTGTCCTGCGAAAATGTTGTCTCCAAGAACCATGGCAACCGTGTCATTTCCAATGAACTCTTCGCCGATGATAAATGCCTGTGCAAGTCCATCCGGGCTTGGCTGTACAGCGTAAGTAAGAGATACGCCGAACTGATGACCGTCACCAAGAAGCTCCTTGAAACGTGGGGTATCCTGTGGAGTGGAAATGATCAGGATATCACGGATCCCTGCGTTCATAAGAACGGACATTGGATAGTAGATCATTGGTTTATCATAAATTGGAAGCAGCTGCTTGGATGTGACCATAGTCAATGGGTAAAGTCTGGTACCGGATCCACCGGCTAAAATAATTCCCTTCATAATTTCGTTCTCCTTTGTTGGATTTGCTATATTGTTCCTATTGCGAACAATATCTGATTTATGCTGTCAGGTGCATAATTTCGTAGTCGTTCATGAATGCTGCCGGATTTTGGGCAGCATTTGTTTGCCCTAACCTGAGTCTGTAGCTACATTATAAAAGGTGACCTTACGTTACCTTCAAGACCTTTTTTACAATTATTTCAAGTTTGTTACTTTTTCACAAAGAAATACCCCTGCATCCTTGGTGATATGGAACCCATTTTCTGTTTTTTTCTTAACAAGGGCGCGAAAATCCTTGTAACGGTCTGGCAGATACTGGTTCTGATTGCCGTGGCAGGAGAGAATATAGGAAATTAAAGGTTCCGCATCGGTGACAATCAGTTCGTCCTCATAGGATTTCCAGGTAATCTGCTGAAAATAAGGGGAAAGGATATCCGTTCCATTTTCCCTGCCAAAGCGTTCGTACAGTTTATCTGCGGAGAGGGCAATCCTTTCATCGAAGGACTGGACTAGAAGGCTGACCTCCCGCATATGTCTGGAACCGTAGGTACTGCAAAGAAAACGTCCGCCTGGCTTCAGGATTTTTGTTACATTTTTGCACACCTTTCCAATGTCGTCACAGTAAAAAAGTACATGATTGGCAATGACCAGATCAAAGGTGCCAATCCTTGGAGGAATGTTGTGACAGTCAAAAGCTTTGAAAGAAAAACGGGGATCTTCTCCGCCAATGGCACGCCTGGCGTCACGGAGCATACCCTCGGAAATATCAGAAAGGGTAATGTGTATGTTCCCTGGAAGCTTTGATAAGTTCTGGGTCCAGAGAGCTCCGTCACCGCAGCCAAGCTCCAGAATATTCATTCCCTCATGAATCTGGCACTGCTGGCAGATCCAGGGAAACCAGCCTTCCTGGTTTACAGAATAAAGACTGTGCAGGTTGATCCTGGAAGAAATGTTGGAAGCATTCTGGTACTGATTTTTCAGGCTTTTTTCCATAACAGTCAGATGAATCAGGTCCAGCATACGGCTCCAGTCCACGGTATGCTCCTCAGAAATGGCCTGGGCAGTATCTTTCAGTGTTTTTTCCACAAGCTGCATCTGTTCAATCCGGTCCTGTACAAGCTTCAGCTGTACATTCAGGGCATTGAGCATAAAATGGCTGTCCGGGTCTTCGATAGTCATCTCCCGGATATCCTCCAGGGAAAATCCAAGATATTTTAGTAGCAGGATCTGCTGCAGCCTTGCAAAGTCCGTGTCAGTATAAAATCTTGCGCCGGACTCGGATACAAGAGAAGGTTTCAGAATATCGTGCTGGTCGTAATAGCGGATGGTCCGCAGTGTTACTCCAGCCATCCGGGCAAACTGACCGGAAGAGTAGTAGCCGTCTTTTTTCAAAAAAACACCTCCTGGATTGCCAAATGTTATATTATATTATAGGGAAAATTTATCTGGGGTGCAATGGAAAGTTTGAGGCAGGTTATGGTTTATTACACTTACAAAAGAACAGCTTGCGGAATATTACTGGCAGATCCTGTCGCAAAGAGGCGAACGCTTTTCCTTGTGCTTTTTTTATCTGTGTGCTACCCTTTAAGCAAGGCCAGCGGGGCCGAAGATGAATCTTAAAACTGGCAGTTCTGTCAGTCTTTTTCCACAATAAAATGTAAGGAAGAGAAGAAAAAAGGACAGGAGGTTAACATGAACCTATTCGATTTTACCTACTGCGGTAATTATAACCGGCAGATCCAGAACCTGGCCAGGATATCCCCTGAGAAGTGGAGTTTTGGGCAGTCCGGGGATAACGGGATCCTGAAAGGTTATCTGGAAAATACATTCCGCAGACTGTATGAGGAAGGAAAAGTACGGGAAGAGAAAGAATATGCCCTTTTTCATACAGGACTCTTTAATCAGTATTATCAGCCAATTTATGCTTATTTTGTTCCAAATGTAGTACCGGACAGACAGAAATGGTATCTGGAAGGATTTTATACAGACTACTCGCTTTTAAAAATAAAAATTACGGATCTGCCGCCCAGGGCTGCTTATGTGGAAAATCCTTCCGATCTGGTGTTTGATACCAAGCTGCCGGTGGTGCCTCAGTATGAGCATATTTTTGATGATGAGGAAAATGTGCAGCGGCTTCCTTCTGCAGTGAGGGAGAGCGGCATGCGGGTACAGCTTTTTGATGGAGCCTTACAGCAGACCAGACGGATACTGGAGTCAGACTACAAGGCTGCCATTCCTCAGTATTATAACCATTCCATTCAGCTTTTAATCCCAATCTGCCTTCAGAATCCGGGAATTCCGGATCTGGCACTGGCCTGTATGAAAACTCCGGATGGGACCAAATATCTGGGACGAACCTGTCTGACTCTCCGGATGGCCTATCACAATGCCAGACTGCTTGCAAGGCTGGACGGGAGCTGGCTGAGGGCGTGAAGAAGTTAGAGAAAATGAAATACCTTCAAAGAGGATATTGGAACAGCAATCGGAAAGCTGCAGTTTCCTGGCAATGTCCTGCTGTTATGGGGCAGATTGTGAACAGGGATAAAGAGTGTGAAAGAACTGTGACTTTCTTTCGGAAAACCTGTTCAAAATATATAAAACGTGTTACAATATAAAACTATCACAGAGAGAAAATCAGAGGTAAGGACTACATAAGACAGCAAGTCCTGGATTGATCAGAGAGGCAGGAATCAGACCTTGGATTTTCTTATGGAACACAGGAGAATGTATGAGAATCGAATTAAAAGACGAAAATCAGGAAGAACCGCAGAAAATTGATGAGAACGACATCCGTTACAAACACGAGACCGATCTGACGAAGAAAGAGAAGCGTGAACTTGAGAAAATGAAGCTTGCCAGTATGGGCTGGAAGGGAAAGCTTCAGTATATCTGGGCCTATTATAAGCCACAGATGGCAGCCATTGTGGCGGTGATCGCCATAGCCTTTTTTGTAAAAGATCTTTACGAAAATTCCAGGATCCATACAGCACTTACGGTTATGGTAATTGACTCCTACGGAACGAAGCAGGAGGAAGCCGAAGAAAAGGTACAGAAAGCGCTGGGAATCCAGGATGATCCATATGAAATCGTCACAGTAGACGAAAGCCTGCGCACCGGTGAAGACGGAGTTGCATTGGAATCCTACAGCCAGATGGCCTTTACCACCAAAGTATCTGCTAGGGCAGTGGATGTGCTTATTGGTTCCGAAGATTATATGGACGGTTTTGAGTTCAAAGATGAGTATTTTATGGATCTGACAGAGCTTTTGCCAGAGGATGTTTACCAGGTATTTGGGGAGCAGAATGACAAATACAGCATTACCATTGATTCTGATGAACTGGCAGAGGAACTTGAGGTGACCTATGAGCCTGTTAGGATCGGAGTTCTCGCTAATTCAGAGAATGTGGAGAATGCAGTGAAATGGCTGACGAAACTGGCAGAAGAATTATCGTAAATAATGAAGGGAGACGTGTGAAAGCTGCCACGTCCCCCTTCCTTTTTCTGTAAAAATAGGCCGGATTTTCTGGGTGCATTTCACATCAAAGCTTTTTCAGATAGTGTTTTTCAATAAAAGAGAGAACTCCATATAGCCCCATGGCAATCAGACACAAAACCACAATGGACATCAGCACCCAGGTAAGCTTGAAGAAGTGTGTCTGCAATCTGAAAGAAAACTATATAAAATTCAGAAAAAATTTTGTAAAAATGTCAATAGGATATTTGACCGAAATAAGGTATCCTAAACAGACAGAAGAGATTCTAAAGGATAACAGGAGAGAAGAATATGAAGGTTTTGCTGGCCGGGAATACCGGCTATGTGACAGAAGAATTTGTAGAAGAAGCATTTCCAGAATGTCAGGTAATGGTACTTGGAAATAAAATGATAAAGACAGTCCGGAGAAGGGAACTTATTTCCAGACCATTTCCCAGGACGGAACTGGAACTTGGAGATATTTTCAGAACATACGAATTTGAAGCTGTGGTATACTTTTCTAATTATCTGACCTTACATGGAGAACTGGAAGGGGAAGCAGAGAATCTGCGCAAGATCCTGCAATACTGCAGGAAAGGGGTTCAAAGCCATTTCCTTTACGTGACAGGACCAGAGGGAATGTATGATGTACCAACAGGCAAGACTCTGCTGGTGCAAAATGCAGAGGATGTGTGCAGACGCTATGCGGGACTGTACGGTCTGAAGGTAAAAATACTGCGGGTACCCTATTTATATTCCGGAATCTATAAAAAAGATTTTTTTTACAGAATTTTCCAAGCTTCGAAAGAGAGCCAGAAGCTGTTTTTTCAGGAAGCTCCGGAGCAGAAAGCCTGTTTTTTATATTCTATGGATCTGGCAGAACTGATGTACAAGCTTTTTGATAACTGGAATGATGAGGAAGAGGTATTGAATGTTCCAGATGTATTTGCCATCTGTTTTCAGGATGTGACCGAAGAACTGAAAAAGGTTTTATCCCCGGTCTCCATTATCTATAAAAGCAGTGCCGTTGTAGAAAAAATAAAAGAAGACGACAGACAGATCCGAACAAACTATAACTGGTTTCCAAAGATTTCAGTATTAGATCATATTTCGGAAATGTATAAAGAATATAATGAATACACAAAAAACAATGGGGGAAAAGTAAGCTGGCTTACCAGACTTTTCAATCAGAACCAAAGATGGCTGCGGGCATGTGAGTTTGTGCTCTGCTTTCTGGCGTTCGAATTTTTGCAGCGTCTTCTGGGAAATCAGGCTCAGTTTAAGATGATTGATCTGCGTCTTGTGTTTATTGTCTTGTTTGGAAGTCTTTACGGTCTGGGATATGGAATTGCCGGAGCAGCAGCCCAGACAGTATCCTTGCTTCTGGCATATGAAAGCCAGGGAATAAAGTGGTATACCCTTTTTTACGAACCAGCTAACTGGATCCCATTTATCTTTTATTTTGCTGCAGGTGCCGTGTGTGGTTATGTGCGAATGAAAAACAGGGAAAATCTGGAATTTATATCAGAGGAGAATCAGCTGATCCGGGAAAAATTTCTCTTTATGCGTGATCTGTACCAGGCGACCCTTCAGGACAAAAAAAGATACAAAAAACAAATTCTGGGCAGTAAGGACAGCTTCGGAAAGATCTTTGACATTACCAGAAAGCTGGATATTGTACAGCCAGAGGAACTGTTTATTGAAACTATGCACATTATGGAAGAAGTTCTGGAGAATGAAACTTTTGCGTTTTATTCCATCAGTCAGAAAAATGGATACGGCAGATTGGAAGCGGCATCCCCTAAGTCTCAGGGAATGTACTCTGCTTCTATCAGATTAAGCGAGTATACGTTTGCCATGGAAACCCTGGAAAAAGGGCAGGTATGGGCAAATCGGGATTTCGTAAAAGGTTATCCCATGTATATGGCTGGTATCAGGAAAGAAGGCAGTCTGGTGATGCTGATCTGTATTCAGGAGGTAAGAAACGGGCAGCTGACTTTATATTATATGAATCTGTTTCAGATTTTATGTGGTCTTGTAGAAACATCTCTTTTACGTGCTCTTGAATATCAGGAAGCCACGGAATACAAGAAATATGTAGAGAATACGAGGATCCTGAAGCCGGAATACTTTGAAAAAAGTCTGGAGCTTCAGCATTCTATGCGTGAGCAGAAGATGGCATCCTATATCCTTCTGAAACTGAAGTATGGGAATATGACCATTGAGGATGCGGATGAGGCACTGGACCGCTGTATCAGAGAAAACGATATCCGTGGTATTTCTCCGGAAGGGGAGTTGTATCTGATCCTGACCCAGGCAGATGACAAGGCATTGCCAGTCATCCTTGAACGTCTGAAAAGAAATGGATTTGAGGGAAAGGTGCTTGATGTTCCGGTAGGAAAAGAGACAGCAGGAGTGGAATCATGACAAAAACAGCAATTGGAATCACGGCACTGGCGATTCATCTGATCATCTGCATACTGATCTGGTCAGGAATACGCACAGGATTTCTGAAAGCAAAGATGTACATGCTGTCTCTTGCCGTATTTGTACCAGTCTGGGGACCGGTGTGTGTCCTGCTCATACATTTTCAGCTTTTTTCCGGTACGGATCAGGTGAAAACAGTGGGAGTTGAAAAGCTCAGGGTTAACGAGGAAATTTATAAGAACATGTTTCCGGCCATGGAGGAAAATGACAGGGATGTGGTTCCTCTGGAGGAGGCCCTTCTTCTGAATGATCCTTCCAGGCGCCGGGAACTGATCATGAACGTTCTGAATGATAACCCGGGGGAATATGTGGAATTATTAAAGCAGGCACGAATGAATGAGGATGTGGAGGTAGTCCATTATGCGATTACAGCCATGGTGGAACTGTCCAAAGAATATGATTACAGATTACAAAAAATTGAGAAAAAATATACGAATGATCCAGATGATCCTGTTATTCTGGAGGAGTACTGTGATTTCCTGAAAGAATATCTGAGTCAGGGCTTTATGGAGAAGCAGATGGAACAGATTTACAGAAACCAGTATACCCAGCTTTTGTTAAAACAGCTGGAGCAAAGGGTGAATCTCCATACCTGTGTCTGCCTGATGGAAAATCTTATGGTGCAAAGAGATTTTTTCCTGGCAGAAAAAATATTGAAAATCATGGATCAGAACTGGCACAGAGGTGAAGAATACTGGATCTGGAAAATTCGGTATCTGGCAGAACGAAAAATGGGGAAAGAACTGAAACAGAGCTTACAGGCATTGAAGGAAGAGCATATCTATCTTTCTTCCAGAGGAAAGGAGGCACTGGGATTTTGGCTGGATGGATCAAAAAAGTGAAAGCTTTTCAATTTAAGGGAATTCTGGTGATCCTGGGCTGTTTTCTGCTTATAGGAGCCATTCTGTTTGCAGAACGCTCTGGTCTGCCCTACCGGGAAAAGGCAAAGAAACTGACTTATCTGGATGCAGATAAAGTGGTTACGGAAGAGACTGCGGTAAAGACACTAAAGCCAACCTGCCTTGTTCTTACAGACAGCAGTCAGGCGGACAGCACCGTGGCGTGGATCCAGTTCGAGCAGATCTTTAAGGAAATGAAGGTGGGTACTGATCTGGTAGATGTAAATTATGAAAGTGTACCGGCTGATCTGTCTGATTATGAGACTGTGGTCGTTCTTTTAAGCGATTTAAATCCGCTGAAAGAAAATGTGCTGAAGATCAGCGACTGGGTAAAAGAAGGCGGAAGTGCCATGTTCGCTCTTACTCTTCAAAAGGATACTTATGTATCCCTTATTGAGCAGAAGCTTGGAATTGTATCCTCAGGTTACACAAATGCCATGGTAAACAGCATTTATTTCGACAGTGAGTTTCTCGTCGGAGGAGGAAAAGCATACAAAGTCACAGACGGCTACGAATCGGCCTGGGCAGTGGAGCTGAGTCAGCGTGCAAGGGTATACGCCTGGGCGGATGATACGTCAGGCATTCCTTTGATCTGGGAAGCTGATTATGGAAACGGAAAGTTTGTAGTAGATAATTTTGGGTTTTATGAAAAAGCTTTCAGAGGCTTTTTTGCTGCATCCTACAGTCTTCTTACAGATGTGGGGGTATATCCGGTGATCAACGGATCCGTCTTTTATCTGGATGATTTTCCCTCCCCTGTTCCAAATGGAGATGGAACTTATGTAAAAAGGGATTATGGCACCAGTATTGCAGATTTCTATACCAATATCTGGTGGCCGGATATGATCGCCCTTGCTACGGCTCACAATGTGCAATATACAGGAGTTATAATAGAAAATTATGAGGACGAAACAGACGGAGAGACGGAACGCCAGGATGATGTACAGCGGTTCCAGTATTTTGGAAATATGATCCTTCATCAGGGCGGAGAACTGGGTTATCACGGTTATAACCATCAGCCGCTCAGCTTATCAGACACGGATTATGGAGATGTACTTCCCTATAAAACCTGGACAAGTTTTTCTGCTATGGAAAAAGCAATGAAAGAGTTGATGGATTTTGGAACGGAAATGTTTCCGGAGACTACCATGTCTGTTTATGTTCCTCCTTCTAATGTTTTGTCAGAAGCGGGAAGGAAACTGCTGGGTTCCCTGTATCCCAAGATTCGTACTATTGCCAGCAATTATTTTTCCGGCGACTATGCTTATGTGCAGGAGTTTGAAGTGGCTGAAGATGGAATCGTAGAACAGCCGCGTATTATTTCCGGTGCGATCATTGACGATTATATGCAGATGGCTGCTTTGTCTGAGTTGAATATGCATTTTGTAAATACACATTTTATGCATCCGGATGACCTTCTGGATGAGGACAGAGGCGCTGCCCTTGGCTGGGAAAAGCTGAAAAACCGTCTGGATGAGTACATGACCTGGCTGAATGAAGCAGCACCGGCACTCCGAAATCTTACAGGCTCCCAGTTATCCGGTGCCATTGAAAGATATGATGCCCTGACCGTGGAGAAAGACATTACAGACAAGGAAGTGCATCTTCATCTGGGAAATTTTTACGATCAGGCGTATCTGATGGTGAGAATGAATAAAGGAACTCCGGTGCGTGTGACTGGTGGAGACTTGACTCAGGCTGCTGGGAATCTGTATTTGCTGAGCGCAGAACAGGAAGATGTGTACATTGAGTTCGAATAAATATAATGACAGCAGTGTCAAAAGGTCTTTTGCTATTGGTAACATAAATATATGTATTGAAAATGCAGATAAAAGGAGAAAACAGTGAGAATCTGTCTGGTTTTGGAAGGGTGTTATCCTTATGTGTTCGGCGGTGTTTCCACATGGATGCACCAGTATATCAATCAGATGCAGGAGCATGAATTTGTGCTCTGGGTTATTGGGGCAAATGCAGAAAAAAGAGGAAAATTTGTCTATGAACTTCCAGAGAATGTTGTGGAGGTTCATGAGGTTTTTCTGGATGATGCTCTCCAGGTGAAAGAAAAGGGGAAAATGTCCCATATTTTTTCCGAAAAAGAACTAGAAAGTCTGAGCGAGCTGATGCAGATGAGGAGACCGGACTGGGAGACGTTGTTTTCCTTGTATCATGATAAACATTTAAACCCTATGGCTTTTTTGAAAAGTGAGACTTTCCTGGAGCTTCTTATAAAAATCTGTAAGGAACAGTATCCGTATATTGCTTTTGCAGATGCCTTTCACACCATGCGTTCCATGCTCCTTCCTGTTCTGTATCTTATGGGAAGTGAAGTGCCAGAGGCGGATGTGTATCATGCCATATGTACCGGGTACGGCGGACTTCTGGCCTGTCTGGGCGGCTATGTGTACAAAAAGGATGTTCTTCTTACAGAACATGGAATTTATACAAGGGAAAGAGAGGAGGAGATTATCCGTGCCAAGTGGGTGGTTCCATCCTTTAAGAAACAGTGGATCGCTTTCTTTTATATGCTGTCAGATATGATCTATCAGAGGGCATTTCGTGTGACCTGTCTTTTTACAAATGCAATGCGCACTCAGATTCAGATGGGCTGTGCACCTGGGAAGTGCCGGGTTATTGAAAATGGGATCGACTATGACAGGTTGTCCGGAATCCCTTTGAAAGAAGAGGATGGCTGGGTAGATATTGGAGCAGTAGTAAGGCTTGCTCCTATCAAAGATATCAAGACCATGATCTACGCTTTTTTTGAACTGTCTGCACATGTAAAAAATGTACGCCTTCACATTATGGGAGGAGTCGATGATGAAGAATATGCACAGGAGTGTTACGAGCTGGTGAAACAGCTGAAGCTGGAAAACATTATATTTACAGGGCGTGTGGACATTGTAAAATATATGGAGAAACTGGATTTTACCATCCTTACCAGCATTTCAGAAGGACAACCCCTGTCTGTGCTGGAATCCTTTGCTGCAAGACGTCCCTGTGTTACCACAGATGTAGGCTGCTGTCGGGAACTTCTGGAGGGAAAGGAAGAGGATGTGTATGGAAAGGCAGGTTATTATGTGGCACCTATGTACCGTGACGGACTGGCTCTTGCCATGGAGAAAATGTGTGAATCCAGAAGCAGGCGGCTTCGTATGGGGAAAAACGGACAGGCGCGGGTAAAGGCTTATTACAGACAGGAACGCATGATCCGTCTGTACCGGGAGCTTTATGAGGAGGTGATACAAAAGAATGGCTGGAATCGGATTTGAACTAAAAAAACTGTTTAACAGACAGGGACTTTTTGCTTCCTTCAGAGCTTACGGATATGCGGGAGTCGTATGTACCGGTCCGATGCTTCTTGGAATTGTATTGCTTCTTGGCGTTATGTATCTTTGTGATAAAACAGGAGGCAGCAGACACAGCCGGGAACTTCTGGTGTGTATGATCACGTATACCCTTTTGTTTTCCCTGACAGTTACCAGTTTTTTGTCTATGGTAGTTACCAGGTTTATTGCGGATATGCTGTACGAAGAAAAATACGATATGGTATTGCCTTCTTTCTGGGGCTCTACAGGGATCATGCTGGTGGCCGGCGGGATCCTGTATGGAATTTTCCTTATCTTTTCCGGAGCAGGACTTCTGGACGGATTGCTGTGTCTGTGGCTTTTTGGAGAGCTGACCGTTACCTGGAATGCAATGAGTTATCTCACTGCAATAAAAGATTACAGAGGAATCATGCTGTCATTTACAGCTGCTATTGTGATCACATTTATATCCGGCTGGGTATTGCTGATGCTGGGAATTCCCCATGTGGAAGCTCTTCTGATTGCAGTGGCTGTGGGATACGGAGTGATGCTTTTGTGGGATGTGATCCTTTTGTATCAGTATTTTCCACAAGGGGAAAAGGGTGCCTTCCTTTTCCTAAGATGGGTGGATCAGTTTCTGCCTCTAGCATTTACCGGTTTTTTTATCAATATTGGACTGTTTGCCCATTTGGTGATCATGTGGGTCGGACCGCTTCAGGTACAGGTGCAGGGACTGTTTGTTGGTGCACCCTACCATGATGTGCCAGCTCTTGTGGCATTTCTTACGATTTTGGTAACAACAGTAAACTTTGTGGTTTCTGTGGAGGTGAATTTTTATCCGAAATATAAAAACTACTACAGTTTATTTAATGATAAAGGTGCTGTAGGAGATATTACCCAGGCAGGTGAGGAAATGTTAAAGGTATTGAATGTGGAATTGAAATACACGGCCTTGAAGCAGCTCCTTGCTACAGCACTTGCTATTTCTCTTGGCGGACTGCTCCTGGAGTATGTGCCGCTTGGATTTAACGATCTTATGGAAGGGTATTTCAGAACCCTCTGTGTGGGATATGGCATTTATGCGGTGGCAAATACCATGCTTCTGTTGCTTTTATATTTTACAGATTACAAAGGAGCGCTGGCGGCCTCTGGATGTTTTGCAGGAGGAACTGTGCTGTTTACAGTAATATCCCTGTTTTTTCCAAGAGTATATTATGGTTTCGGGTTTCTCACAGGCAGCGCAGTGTTTTTTCTGATTGCAGCCTTTCGTCTGGACTATTACACAAAGAGGCTGCCCTATTATATTTTGAGTGTACAGCCTGTGGTGGCCAGGGAAAGAAGAGGAAAGTTTTCCAGACTTGGTTTTTTCCTCAGCAAAAAACTGGAAAGGAGTCAGAATAGTGAAAAAATATAGAAAACTTGCATGTATTCTTGCCGGAAGTATGACCATGTCTTTATTCGCAGGCTGTATAGGGAATGGAGATGTAGTGCCGGAAGAAAAAAATGAGAGCACAGATACAGAAGAACCGACAGCATCCGAAACGTCACAGGAGATAAAAAAAGCAGAATCCCGGGATATTGACCAGGTTCATTTAAGAGATAAGGACAGTCTTTATGAAAACGATGACGATACCAGCGTGGTTACCATGTACCTCACTGTTTCAAAGGGGAATTCTTCAGAAAATACAGATCATACATGGGAAGAAATCAATAGTTATTCTGTCTATGATTATGAAGAGATGGGAGTAGACAGATATCAGGCGGCTGCACTTTTACAGATAGGGAATGAGAATGGTCCGACAGAGGGAATGGTAGGATATGGGGAGAATATTCCCAATGCCACGGTACAGATCCGTGGGCAGACTTCAAGCCGGAATGCCCAGAAAAACTATAAGATTGAGCTGAAGAAAAATAAAGGAACCTGGCGCGGGCAGAGAACCATTAATTTGAACAAGCATATGACAGAAGGAATGCGGTTTCGAAACAAGCTTGCCTATGACCTGCTGAAGGGCATTCCCCAGCTGATCAGTCTGAGAACACAGTTCGTCCATCTGTATGTAAAAGATACTACAGATGGTTCTGCTGACGCGAAATTTGAGGACTATGGCTTGTATACCCAGGTAGAGCAGCTGAATAAGACTGGATTGAAGAATCATGGACTGGATTCCAATGGACAGCTTTATAAAATTAATTCTTTTGAATTTTACAGATATGAAGATGTGATAAAACTCCAGGATGATCCATCCTACGACAGTGCTGCTTTTGAAAAATTGCTGGAGATAAAGGGAAGTACCGAGCATAGGAAACTGATTCAGATGCTTGAAGCAGTAAATGACTACAGTATTCCAATTGATACGGTTCTGGAAGAATACTTTGATGAGGAAAATATTACATATTGGATGGGATTTCAGATTTTGATGGGAAATGTGGATACCCAGAGCCGAAACGTGTATTTATATAGTCCATTAAATTCAGATACCTGGTATTTTATTCCCTGGGATAATGATGGCAGTCTGATGAGACCTGAATATAAGATAACCGGTTTTAGTGATCAGAAAAGCTGGGAATCCGGCGTTAGTAACTATTGGGGAAATGTACTGTTCCAGAGATGTCTGAAATCAGAGCGTTTCCGGGAAAAGCTGGATGAGGCCATTCTGGATCTGAAAGAATATCTCAGTGAAGAGAGACTGGGCACTATGATTGAAAAATACAAGACTGTGGTGAAGCCGTATATTTATGAGATGCCGGATGTGTTTTATGCACCTCTTACCAGTGAACAATATGATGAGCTTGCTGCATCACTTCCGGAAGAAATAGAAAAAAATTATCAGCTCTATGTAGAAAGTCTTAGTAAGCCTATGCCGTTTTTTATTGGTGTTCCTGTTGCAGAGGGAAATAAAATGAAAATAAACTGGGATAATTCCTATTCCTTTGACGCGGAGGATATTACTTATTCTGTAGAGATAGCAAAGGATTATCTTTTTCAGGATGTGATCTATACACAGGATGGTCTTCTGATCCCGGAAACGGAGCTGGAGCTTCCGGAAGCAGGACAGTATTTTATCCGTGTGCGTGCAACCAATGAAAAGGGAAAAACACAGGATGCTTTTGACTATTATGTTACAGATGAAGGAAAGCAGTATGGCATGAGGTGCATCTATGTAACGGAAGATGGTCAGATCGAGGAAGATATTTATGAGGAATAAAAGCAGGGAAGCATTTCGAAATGAATGGAAGTATCTGATCAGTACCAGTGAAAAAGAAATGCTTATGCTCAGGCTGAAGCCATTTCTACAGCCGGATCCCCATGCCGGGGAAGGGGGATATTATATCCGCAGTCTGTATTTTGAGGATTACTGGAACAGTGCATACGCGGAAAAGGAAGCCGGGGTACTGATGCGAAAAAAATACAGGATCCGGATTTATAACAATAATGACAAATTTATCAAACTGGAGCGGAAAAAGAAGTTTGGAAGTTATATTTACAAAGAGAGTGCACCGCTTACAAGAGAAGAGGTGGAGAAAATCCTGAAGGGGGACTATGCGTTCCTTTTGTACAGTCCCCACTCTCTATGCCGGGAATTTTACATAGAATGTACCTGCAATATGATGCGGCCAAGGACCATTGTGGATTACGAACGGATTCCCTGGATCCTGGATGCCGGAACGGTAAGGATCACCTTTGATTCAGATGTGAGAGCGGCTATTGGCAGTTATGATATTTTTGATACTGGATTGCCTGCTTTGTCTGTGCTGGAACCTGGAAAACTGATTCTGGAAGTGAAGTTTACAGAAATGCTTCCCCAGCTTTTACGCGATGTTCTGCCACCGCCAGCAGCGGAATTTACAGCAGTTTCCAAATATGTACTCTGTTATGAGAAAACCAGGTATATGAATGGATTCGAGTACTGGTATGAGACATAAAAAGAAAACGTATAACTGTGAACTATGTTCACAAAAAATATCTTGCAAAATACTGCCTTCTGAATAATTACAAAAAAGCACAAAGAGATAAGTGGAGGAATTTTTTATGAGTGTAAAGGACATGATCAAAAAATCAGTTCTGGAATCCGGAGCGTTTACCAATTATGATGTTCCGGGGATTCTCACAGCTCTTGCGGCGGCTCTGCTGTTAGGGGCGCTGATCTATCTGGTATACCGGAAGTTTTACGCAGGAGTTGTTTTTTCAAGAACATTTGCTGTTACTCTGGTTGGAATGACAGTGCTTACCTGTATGGTAACCTTGGCTATCAGTACCAATGTGGTAATTTCACTTGGTATGGTAGGAGCGTTGTCCATTGTCCGTTTTCGTACAGCAATTAAGGATCCTATGGATCTTTTGTATTTGTTTTGGGCAATCACCACAGGAATTACGGCTGGAGCGGGAATGTATGTCCTGGCGCTTTTGGCGGCTGCGATTATGATCCTGATGATTGTATTGTTTTATCACAAACAGCAGAGAGGAAAAATCTATATTGCAGTGATCCGCTATACAGGAGACCAGGCAGGGGATGAGGTAATCCGCTGCTTTGGAAAAAGAAAGTATTTTGTCAAATCCAAGACCATGCGCAAAGAAAAAACAGAGATGGCAGTGGAATTGTACTGCCGACAAAATGACATGGATTTTATGGAAAAAATCCGCAGCATTGAAGATGTAGAAGATGTCACTCTGATTCAGTATAATGGGGAATATCACGGATGAAAAAGATTCTGGCAGCAATGTTGCTGATTCTGATAGTCATTCTGGCAGCTGGCGCAGGTTATCAATGGTGGTCTTCCGGAAATGGAAACAAAAAGCAGTTTCAGAAATCCCAGGAGATTTTTGGAAATCCGCTTATGGGATATGCACCAAGTGCCTGGTATGAGAATGTGTCAGAGGATATTTCGCTTTTGTATATGGACATTACCTGGGCAGAATTAGAGCCGGAAGAAGGGGTGTATGCCTGGGATTCCATAGAAGAGGAAAACCAGATAAACAGGTGGAAAAAAGAAGGAAAGCATCTGATCCTTCGTTTTGTCTGTGACATTCCAGGTGATGAGAAACATATGGATATCCCCCGGTGGCTGTATGAGAAGACGGGGGAAGACGGAACCTGGTATGACGGTGAATATGGAAAAGGATATTCACCGGATTACAACAATAAGGTTTTTATAGAAGAGCATGAGAAGGCAATCAAAGCCCTTGGAGAGCATTTTGGAAAAGACGGGCTGATCAGTTATATTGAGCTGGGAAGTCTTGGACATTGGGGAGAGTGGCATGTAAATTACAGCGATGGGATTACGAGAATCCCTGAGGAAGCTGTAAGAAACCAGTATATTATGCCCTGGCTGGAAGCTTTTCCCGGCGTAAACATGCTTATGAGAAGACCTTTTCATATTGCAGAAGCTTATGGAATGGGGCTTTATAATGATATGACCGGGCATAAAGAGTCCACAGAAGAATGGCTGACCTGGATTCAGGAAGGTGGAGATTATGGACAGGCAGAGGAGAAAGATGCGCTTGGCAGTATGCCAGACTTCTGGAAGACAGCTCCATCGGGCGGTGAATTTACCAGCTCTGTTTCCATGGAACAGATGCTGGTGACAGATCTGGAACAGACTGTAGAATTGGTCCGGAAGTCTCACACTACATTTTTAGGTCCGAAATATGCAGACAGTCAGTATAAAGATGGCTATGACAAAGTGCTTTTGAATATGGGGTACCGCCTGTGGATCTCAGAAGCTGCCTGGAAAAGGGAGGGGCAGGAAGATTGCCTGTGCCTGACCTGGAATAATGACGGCGTTGCTCCGCTTTACAAAAAATGGCCGGTATATCTGTATCTGGAGGATCCCTCTGGAAATACAGTGGAGAAGACTGAAATCAATATGCTTCTTTCTTCTGTTTTACCAGATACACAGCTTATTACTCGGACTGTATTTGAAACCCGGGATATTCCGGCACTTTTGAAGGAGGGATATGCTCTGTCTGTGGGAATTGAAGATCCCATGACAGAAAAGCCTGGCGTAAGGCTGGCAATGGAATGTGCTTATCAGAATGGCAGAAATATACTATGGCAGAAGGAAAAATAGAGTGGCTTTCGGTCCCTTTGCTTTCGGAAGAACCGGTAATAAAAAGTTGGAAGAGGTAGAGAAATGTCAGAAAAAATAGTGAAATACGAGTATGAATATGGCCTGTGTAAACGGATGCACTACCGTGGATTATGGTGCGTGCGTTATGAAGGTGTGCCAGGGCATTTTGAGAAAGCGGGTATGGCCTGTTCCTGTGCAGTGGATGGCTGTGATAAGGATTGTGCAGTTATGGAAAGTGCGGATGCCGTTATTGATCCGGAGTGGGAGTGGCATATGCTGGACAATCCGCCTGGAAGATAGAAAAAAATTACGGCAGAGACAGGAAGAACTGCATATTATACCATAAGGCATGAAAACCGGAGTTGATAGTATGAGTCTGGCGGAATCCTTAAATTGGGAGCAAGAAGAGCAGTGCACATCCGTTTTTCCACGGTCTGTTACCAACCGGAAAAATCAGGAAAATTTAAAATTGTCAGAGAAAAAGGAATTATTAAAGAAAATCGCAGATATTCTTGCAGAGGAAAAATGGATTACCTCAGCTGAATTGTTGGTTTTGAAGGAAAAAATAGAAAAATACGGTGGCACTTTATGACCAGGGCGGTGATCTACTGCCGGTGCAGTACAGAAGAGGAGTGCCAGAAGGATGCGCTTATCAGACAGGCGGCGGAGGCAAGAGAATGCGTCCGCCGCCTGAACTGGTCCTTAGAGGATGAATATATAGAAAGCAGGTCCGGCACCAGCACCCGGGGACGGGAACAGTACCAGCGGCTTTTTTCTGACCTTCTTAGAGATAAATTTGAGATTGTGGTGATAAAATCCCAGGACAGACTGATGCGAAACACAAAGGATTGGTATGTTTTTGTGGATCGGCTTGTGACTTGTGGCAAACGACTGTATCTCTATCTGGAAAACCGTTTTTACAGTGCCGATGACAGTCTGATCACTGGAATCAAGGCAATTCTGGCAGAGGAATACAGCCGGGAATTAAGCCGTAAGATCAATAACGCCCACCGGAACCGGCAAAAGATTGGAAGTGCCCTGATGCTTACTTCCAATACCTATGGATATCGGAAGCTGCCAGATAAAAGCCTGGCGATCATAGAGGAAGAAGCGCAGGTGAAAAGAAAAATGTATGAGCTTTGTGCAGGAGGTCTTGGCAGCAGATGTATCGCCCGGATCCTGCGGGAGGATGGTGTGCAGAAACGAAATGGAAGCTTTTTTACCGATTCTGATATTCGCCGCATGATCCGAAATCCTGTCAATAAAGGCACTGTGGTCATGAACCGGAAGCATTATGATTTTGATACCAGGCAGGTGATAAAAAATCCACAGGAACAGTTTTATATTTATGAAAACCGGATTCCGGCAATTGTGTCAGAAGAACTGTGGAAGGCTGCCAATGAAGAAATCGACAAAAGAAAGAAACCTGTCGGAAATCAGGAGAGAACGGCCAGGTGCTTTGGAGTAAATCCGGGAAAGCATGTGTTTAGCGGAAAATTGGTCTGTGGTTTGTGCGGGGCTCCTTTTTACCGGACAACAAGAAAGAGAAAAAACTATAAAATCCATGAATGGAAATGCAAAATTTATCTGGAACAGGGGAGAAAAAAGGAGGAAAAGCCAGGCGGCTGTGCCAATATCCATCTGGAAGAGGAAAAGTTGTTTCTTCTTCTGGAAAGGTCCGGAGGAAAAGAAATCCTGCCAGATCAGGAAAGGGAGATTACGGATCTTTTCATGCAGCTTTTGAAGGAAAGTCTGGAAGAAAACCAAAAGAAGAATTTGGAAAAGCACGAACAGCTGGAAAAAAAGATTAAATACCAGCAACAGCTTTTGCTGGACAAATATCTGGAAGGCCTGGTGGAAGAATCTCTTTACCAGCTCAAGGAGAGGGAACTGCAAAATAAATTAAAGAACAACACCGGCAGCAGAACGTGCAGGCAGAAGAACAGGGATTTTCTGGCAGAGGAACAGGAAGAAGTGGAAAAAAGGCTTCGGGAGACAGAGCAGTTTTTAAAAGAACATCATGTGGTTCTAAAGGCCTGCGTATTATGTGAGTTAAAAATGGTGGAGAAAATCCTGATTTATCCGGATCATCTGAAAGTGGTAAAGAAACAGGGAAAATGCATTATTGCGGCAGAGACCTTTGATATGCTATACTGAAAAAATCGTAACTGCCCGTCATGTCTGCAGTTACAGACATTACTTAGAGCCTGTTTGAAAAATCATTCCCGCAATCTGCACGTCTTGCTGTGCGGTATATTTTGTCCGAACAGGCAGAAAGGAACAGGATTATGAACATCAGAAAATCTACACTTCAGGATCTGCCACAGATACTGAACTTATATAAAATTGCCAGGGAATTTATGAAAAACAACGGCAATCCAAACCAGTGGGAGGATCGCTACCCGGAAGTTTCCACGGTAGAAAATGATATAAAAACAGGAATTTCCCATGTATGCGTGGAAAATGGGGAAATTGTGGGAACATTTGTATTTTTTACAGGAGAAGATCCTACTTACCGTGTGATCGAAAATGGTGAATGGCACAGTGACAGGGAGCCCTACGGTGTGATTCACAGAGTTGCTTCCAATGGAGTGGCAAAGGGTGTGACCAGGGCTGCTTTTTCTTATGGGTTGGAGAGAAGTGGATATGTGCGCATTGATACCCATGAGGACAACAAGCCCATGCAGGGCGCTTTGAAGAAATTTGGTTTCAGGGAATGCGGTGTGATCCATCTGGAAAGAGGAGCGGAGAGGATTGCCTTTGACTGTCGGAAAGAGTGGCTTTGAAAAATAAAATTAAATTTTTTTTTTGAAGAAATACGGGACTGCACTTCGTTATAGAAAATTGGAAAGAGAAGAGGACAGCATTTTGTGGAAACTGTCAGAATGCGTACTCACTGGAATGTCTGACTGCCATATATGATCAGGTAGCCAAGCCCCTGTCTTGCACCGATGAATTCGCCTATGATCACCCCTACCAGGCAAAGACCGATATTTACTTTCATATTTGCAAGAATAAGGGGCACGGAGGAGGGCAAAACAATTTTTAAAAGTTCGTCTTTTTTACCGCCTCCAAGTGTGCGGATCAGCTTCAGCTTTTCCTGGCTGATCTCCCCGAAGCCTGTATACAGGTTCAGAATCGATCCAAAAATTGCCACAGACATACCTGCAACAATGATGGTCCGCTGACGGGCACCCAGCCATACAATGAGAAGGGGGGCCAGGGCAGACTTAGGAAGGCTGTTCAGCACTACCAGATAAGGCTCCAGTACTTTTGCAAGTCTGGGGCATCCCCACAGCAGAATGGAAATGCCAAGACCCAGGACTACTACGAAGAGGAAACTAAGAAGAGTTTCTTTCAGGGTGGCGCCAATGTGGATGAACAGCGAGTGGTTTTGGGCCATCTCCACAAAGGTTTTGAAGATCATGGAGGGGCTGCTGAAGATGAAAGAGTCGATCCAGCCAGCCCTTGCCAGGATTTCCCATTGTGCCAGAAAAATAAGAAAGACCAGAAGCCTTGCGCTTACAACAAGGCGACGGTCCCTTTTCTGACGGGCAAGATATGCTTTTTGAGCGGGGGAAGGTTCATGCATTCTGATTCAACTCCTTCCAGATCAGATTAAAGTAGGATTTGAAAGCCGGGGCATTTCTCGAAGAAAGGGGCGTACGGTCTTTCATATCCAGATCAATGGGAACGATCTTTATTACAGTGGCAGGACGCTTTGAAAGAATCAGTACCCGGTCTGCCATGCTGATGGCTTCGGAAATATCATGAGTGACAAGAATAGCCGGTTTTCGTTGTTTTTTCAGGATTTTTCCAATGTCATCACTTACGTTCAGCCGTGTTTGGTAATCAAGTGCGGAGAATGGTTCGTCGAGAAGCAGAAGATCCGGTTTTAATACAAGCGTGCGGATCAGTGCCGCCCGCTGCCGCATGCCGCCGGAGAGCTGGCTTGGACGACTGTCACGGAATTTGTCCAGCTCATAAATCTTTAACAGTTCATCTACATAGGAAAGATTGTCTTTTGTGAGTTCGCCTTGTATTTCCAGTCCAAGGAGAACATTGCGGTAGATGCTGCGCCATTCCAGAAGGTGGTCTTTTTGAAGCATATAGCCAATACGGGCGCTGTCCTTGTTCAGTGGCTTTCCATTTATAAGAATGGTTCCACTTTCCGCATGTAAAAGCCCGCAGATCAGATTCAGCAAAGTGGACTTTCCACAACCAGAAGGACCCACGACAGCCAGGAACTCTTCTGGCATAAGATGAAAAGATATATGAGAAAGGGCAGCCGTTTCCCCGGATAAGCTATGGTAAGAAAGGCACACATCCTTTACTTCCAGAAGCGGATTCATAATCAAACCTCCATTTTCGTATAATTTATGATATGCTTTTGGGGTGGGGTGTGTTATAATGAAGTGATTTATCTATGTGCAGAGTGTAGCGAAGCGGAGTTCGCGGTTCCTGTACCGACAATTTTTTTAGAAAGAAAATAATATTATGAGTAAAAAGCAAACGGTTTTCAACCTGTTATTTCTGGTGATCGTTTTCGGTCTTACCATGTACTTGGTTTTTCGCGGCAAGGACATCGGGGATATTATCCGTACTGCCAGGGAAGCTGATGGAAGATATCTGCTTCTGAGTCTTGTGTGCGTGGTATTTTTTATTCTTGGCGAATCGGTTATCATTTTTTATATGATGAAAACACTTGGAGCCAGTGTGAAAATGACTCATTGTGCACTGTATTCCTTTGTTGGATTTTTTTTCAGCTGTATTACTCCGTCTGCATCAGGCGGACAGCCCATGCAGATCTTTTACATGAAAAAAGATAAACTGCCTATTCCGGTAACCACTCTGATACTGATGATCGTTACCATCACCTACAAGGCAGTTCTGGTAGTGATCGGTGTTCTGATCTGTTTTCTGGGCGGTGATTTCCTGAGAGGCTATCTTGGGGACTATATGTGGGTGTTTTATCTTGGCGTGGGTCTGAATGTGTTCTGCGTTACCTTTATGATGATACTGGTATTTGCTCCCGGCCTTGCGAAATGGATCATGGTAAAAGGTCTGAAGATCATTGAGCATATCCGGATTCTGAAGCCTAAAAAGGCAAGGCTTGAGAAGCTGGAGGCTTCCATGGACCAGTATCACGCAACGGCAGCCTTCTGGGCCAGCCATAAGCGGATCATACTGAATGTATTTATCATTACATTTGTGCAGAGGTGTATTCTTTTCACGGTCACTTACTGGGTGTACCGCGCCCTGGGACTCCATGAGTATGGAATCCTGACCGTTACTATTTTACAGGCGGTGATTTCCGTATCTGTGGATATGCTTCCTCTTCCGGGAGGCATGGGAATCAGCGAGACATTATATATGGTGATGTTTGTACCCGTATTTGGACCGCTTTTGCTGCCATCTATGCTGCTCAGCCGTGGGATTTCCTATTACGGACAGATGCTGATCAGTGCACTTATGACCTGTGTGGCACATCTTACCATTGGAAGGAAAAACGAAGAGATACAAAGGATGTAATTAACTGCAATGAAGGAAGAACGTTTGAAAAAGGAGAAACAGGATATGCTTGGATTTTATGATTATACGGTGGTGCTTACATACATCAGTCTCGCTGTTTCCGTATTTGGAATGACAAGAGCACTGGAGGGAGACTTCAAAGTTGCAATTTTGTGTCTGGCACTGTCCGGACTTTGTGATATGTTTGACGGGAAAATCGCCCGTACAAAGAAGAACCGTACAGAGGATGAGAAGAAATTTGGAATTCAGATCGATTCCCTGTGTGATGTGGTATGTTTTGGTGTGTTTCCGGCAATGATCTGTTATTGTCTGGGAATGAACCATATTCCGGGTGTGATCATTCTCTGCCTGTATTGTGTAGCTTCTGTAATCCGTCTGGGTTACTTTAACGTAATGGAAGAGAAGAGACAGAACGAGACCTCCGAGCTTCGTCACTATTACCAGGGTCTGCCAATCACTTCGATGGCGATCATCCTTCCGTTCCTTTATCTGCTGAGAAGAGGATGCGGGAAGAATTTCCTTCTGGTGATCCATGTGGCAGTGTTAGTAGTCGGAGTGCTGTTTATCAGTGATTTTAAGGTGAAAAAACCTCAGAATCCAATGGTGATCCTTCTGGTTGCCCTTGTGGCACTGGCGCTTTCCATGATGTTTCATCTGTTATAAAACGGATATTCACCATATATGAAAGTCAGTTGTCTGGCGCCTTTTGCGCTCCTGCAGCTGCCGGCTGCATTCGTAATCCGGGCTGTCGCCAGACGATATCCATGAATTCGCTCATGCAGGCATGGCTCATTTGTGGATGCCATCGGGAACTTTTATAGCAAATGCAGGGGAGGTATTATGAAATATATAGACAGAAAAGGCAACATCACAATAGAGGAGAACGGACAGGATAAATTTTTGCGCCATCTGTATAATGACTGGGGCGGACGTCTTTGCCTGAAGATCATAATACAGCCTTTTGTTACCAGACTGGGCGGCTGGTTTTTGAATACCAGGCTTTCTGCGAGGATGATTCCTGGATTTGTGGAGCGCAATCACATTGATCTTTCCAGCTGCACCAGACAGGAGTTTGCTTCCTATAACGACTTTTTTACCCGCAGGCTTAAAGAGGGGCAGCGGCCTGTAGCAGCGGATGACAGCGTACTGGTCAGTCCTTGTGACGGAAAGGTTACCGTGAGCCGTATTGGCAGTGATTCCAGATTTTATATAAAAGATACTCTGTATACTCTGGAACGCCTGCTGAAGAATAAAAAGCTGGCAAAGCGGTATCTTGGCGGTTATGCAGTGATCCTCAGGCTGACAGTCGATGATTATCACCATTACTGCTATGTGGCAGATGGAGAGAAATCTCCGGATGTAAAGATCCCCGGTGTTTTTCATACGGTAAATCCTGCTGCTAATGACGTATGCCAGATTTATCATGAGAATACCAGAGAGTATTGCCTGTTAAAAACAGAGCAGTTTGGAACCATTGCTATGATGGAAGTCGGAGCTATGATGGTGGGGAAAATTACCAATCTGAAACCTGGTGCCTGTGAAGTGAAAAAGGGTGAAGAAAAAGGTTATTTTGAATTCGGAGGTTCTACCATTGTCCTGCTTCTTCAGCATGGAAAGGTAAGGCTGGATTCTGATTTGATAGAGAATTCTGAAAATGGATATGAAACGATTGTAAGAATGGGTGAGAGAATTGGCAAATGTAAATTACCAAAAAGAGCTTGAAAAATTAATCGAACAGCATGAGAAAGAAGGAAAGGTTCCCAGACTTTTTCTTCATGCATGCTGTGCGCCCTGCAGCAGTTATGTCCTGGAATATCTTTCCAGGTTTTTTTCTGTTACAGTATTTTTTTATAATCCCAATATTTCTCCCAAGGAGGAATATGAGAAGCGGGTGGCAGAAATCCGCAGGCTGATCAGCGAGATGGAGTTTCTTCATCCAGTCGATCTGGTGGAAGGCGCGTATAGACCAGAGGATTTTTATGCCATGGCAAAAGGGCTGGAGGATGTACCGGAGGGAGGAGAACGGTGTTTCAAATGTTATCGGCTTCGAATGGAGGCAGCAGCAAAGCTGGCTCAGGAGGGCGGATATGATTATTTTACCACCACACTTTCCATCAGTCCTTTAAAAAATGCAGGAAAGATCAATGAGATAGGCCAGGAACTTGCACAAATCTATAAAGTGGAGCATCTTCCGTCTGATTTCAAGAAAAAGAACGGATATAAGCGGTCTATAGAACTTTCCCATGAATATGGGCTGTATCGGCAGAATTATTGCGGGTGTGTGTTTTCTAAGCGGGAGAGCATGGAGCGGGAAAAGCAGAAACAACAGAGCTGCATGGACTGTCAGTGAAACCATCTGATATTTTGCAAACAATAGTGCAGAGTCATGCACTTGCATGAATTTTGTGCATTGCAAAACGGTTTGATGCAGTAATGTATAGCGAAAATCATAATGAAAGACTCTTTGCAATTAGCAGAAAGTGTGATAAACTAGCACTTGATTGTAGTAAAGTTAGAAAGAATTTGTAAGGTTCCTATAATACTTCAAAGTGTATTTCTGTAAAATTCTTAAGCATCTTGCTTTTGGAATAAAAATATTGAAAAATTCGTGGAACTTTGCAGGAAATGAGGGAAAATATTATGGCACAGCTTTGGGGCGGACGCTTCACTAAGGAAACCGATAAACTGGTTTATAATTTTAATGCATCCATTTCATTTGACCAGAAATTTTATGAACAGGACATCCGTGGCAGCAAGGCACATGTAAAGATGCTTGCAAAACAGGGGATTCTGACAGAGAAAGAGAGAGATCAGATATTAGAAGGACTGGAGGGAATCCTGGCAGATGTGAAAGCAGGCAGACTTGCAATCACATCAGAATATGAGGATATCCACAGTTTTGTAGAGGCAAACCTGATCGACCGTATTGGTGATCCGGGTAAGAAGCTTCACACGGGAAGAAGCCGTAATGACCAGGTTGCACTGGACATGAAACTTTATGTGCGTGATGAGATCGATGAGATTGACCAGGAAGTAAAATCACTGCTTGAGGCTCTTCAGAAGATCATGGAAGAGAATGTGCATACGTATATGCCCGGCTTTACCCATCTCCAGAAAGCCCAGCCAGTTACGCTGGCGCATCATGTGGGAGCATATTTTGAAATGTTCCGCCGTGACAGAGGACGTCTGTTTGATATCCGCAAGAGAATGAACACCTGTCCTCTTGGCGCGGGAGCTCTTGCAGGAACTACCTATCCGCTGGACAGAGAATACACCGCACAGCTTCTGGACTTTGATGAGCCAACCAGAAACAGCATGGACTCTGTATCTGACAGAGATTATGTGATTGAACTGTTGTCCGCACTTTCTACGGTTATGATGCATCTCAGCCGTTTTTCCGAGGAGATTATTCTCTGGAATTCCAATGAGTACCGTTTTGTGGAAATCGATGATGCATACAGTACCGGAAGCAGTATTATGCCTCAGAAGAAGAACCCGGATATTGCTGAGCTGGTAAGAGGAAAAACAGGACGTGTTTATGGAGCACTGACATCAATTCTTACTACCATGAAGGGAATTCCGCTGGCATACAATAAGGATATGCAGGAGGATAAGGAACTTACATTTGATGCTATTGATACTGTGAAAGGTTGTCTGGCTCTTTTTACCGGCATGATATCCACCATGCAGTTTAACAAGGCGAACATGGAAGCAAGCGCAAAGAATGGCTTTACCAATGCTACTGATGCGGCAGATTACCTGGTAAATCATGGCGTGCCTTTCCGTGATGCGCATGGAATCGTTGGGCAGTTGGTTTTAAAATGTATTGAAAAGGGAATTTCCCTGGATGAACTGTCCCTTGAAGAGTATAAAGAAATCAGTCCTGTGTTTGAACAGGATATTTATGAGGCTATCAGCATGAAGACCTGTGTGGAGAAACGTATGACTCTTGGAGCTCCCGGTCCGGATGTGATGGAGCAGGTAATTGCAGGAAATAAAAAGTATCTGGAAGCGAACTGAAAAGAGGACACATCCTGCAGAAAGCCTTTTTCAAACATGCTCTGGGCAGTTCGGTGGAAAGTAACGAAAGAATCTTGTTTTACAGGATTTTTTTGGTAAATCAGATAAATTTATTGCTTTAATATGATAAAATTTAAGAAAGTACTTGCATTTTCTCAGAACATGGTATAGTATGTCATAGAAATACACATGTACGCAGAGGAAAGAATGAGGAGAGAATATTATGAGTGAAAAGCTTAGAGTTGGTATTTTAGGTGCTACCGGAATGGTGGGTCAGAGATTTATTTCCCTGTTAGAGAATCATCCATGGTTTGAAGTTGTAACTGTTGCAGCAAGCCCGAGAAGTGCTGGAAAGACTTACGAGGACGCTGTAGGAGGCAGATGGAAAATGGATACTCCAATGCCGGAAGCAGTGAAAAAGCTTGTTGTTATGAATGTAAATGAGGTAGAGAAGGTTGCGTCAACTGTTGACTTTGTATTCTCTGCTGTAGATATGTCCAAGGACGAGATTAAAGCCATCGAGGAAGCATATGCCAAGACTGAGACACCAGTTGTTTCCAACAACAGCGCTCACAGATGGACACCTGATGTGCCGATGGTAATTCCGGAAATCAATCCAGAGCATTTCGAAGTTATCAAACATCAGAAAGAGCGTCTGGGAACAAAGAGAGGTTTCATCGCTGTTAAGCCAAACTGTTCTATTCAGAGCTATGCACCTGCACTTACTGCATGGAAAGAATTTGAGCCATATGAAGTAGTTGCTACTACATATCAGGCAATTTCCGGAGCTGGAAAAACATTTAAGGACTGGCCGGAAATGGAGCATAACATCATTCCATATATTGGTGGCGAGGAAGAAAAGAGCGAGAAAGAGCCACTTCGTATCTGGGGTAAAGTTGAGGACGGCGTGATTGTTCCGGCGAAAGAGCCTGTTATCACATGTCAGTGCGTTCGTGTGCCGATCCTGAATGGACACACTGCAGCTGCATTTGTAAAATTCAGAAAGAAACCTACGAAAGAGCAGCTTGTAAAAGCACTTGTAGAGTTCAAGGGAGTTCCTCAGGAACTGAATCTTCCAAGCGCACCGAAGCAGTTCATTCAGTATCTTGAGGAGGATAATCGTCCACAGGTTACAGAGGATGTGAACTTCGAGAACGGAATGGGTGTATCAATCGGAAGACTTCGCGAGGATACTGTTTACGATTGGAAGTTCATTGGACTTTCCCACAACACTGTAAGAGGTGCTGCAGGCGGTGCTGTTCTTTGCGCAGAGACATTGAAGGCGCAGGGATATATCCAGGCGAAATAAATTGAAGAGTGAATAAATGCAGGGAGAATGCTGCCGGATATGGCGGCATTCTCCCTTTTTGGGGATAGTCGGCAATCAGCACGCTCCACTTTGTGGTAGATTTCACTCGAATTCGTCTGCCGTAGCCCGTTACGGCAGACGAATTCGAGTGAAATCTACCGCAAATTATGACGTACATCTTGCACCTTTTTCAAGAATAGTAGCAGATAAACAACTAAAATAAAAAACTGACCGTTTACGATAGGGGAGATTCATGTTAAAATAGATAGCACGTTAGAGCCTGTTTGAAAAATCATTCCCACAATATGCACGCCCCACTTTGCGGGAGATTTCACCCGAATTCGATTGCCGTAGCCCGCTACGGCGCCCTCATCCGGGCAAAATCTCCCACAAATTGTGACGCACATCTTGCAGAAAGCCTTTTTCAAACACGCTCTAGAACTGACAGGAGGTGAGTCCATGAGCGACAGAGAGCGAATCCGCCTTACCCAGTATTCTCATACATCTGGCTGAGCGGCGAAAGTAGGTCCGGGGACCCTTGCCCAGGTTCTGGGTAAGCTGCCGAAGTTTTATGATTCGAATTTACTGGTCGGAACGGAATCTTCCGACGATGCTGCTGTATATCGTATATCTGATGATCTGGCCATGATCCAGACCGTGGATTTTTTTACACCGATCGTGGACGATCCTTATACTTTCGGACAGATCGCAGCGGCAAATGCGTTAAGTGATGTGTATGCTATGGGTGGAGAGCCTAAGCTGGCATTGAATATTGCAGCCTTTCCTAATTGTCTTGATCCGGAGATTCTGGGCGAGATTCTGCGGGGAGGTGCAGACAAGGTAATGGAGGCTGGTGCTTCTCTTGCGGGAGGACACACGATTCAGGACGATGAGCCGAAATATGGCTTGTGCGTTACCGGATTTGTAAATCCTGCCTCAATGTGGAAAAATATTGGAGCAGAGACTGGAGATGTTCTGATCCTTACCAAGCCTCTTGGAACCGGAATTCTTTCTACTGCAGTGAAAGGAGAGATGGCATCTGAGGAAGAGACTGCCTATGCAGCTTCTGTGATGGCGACTTTGAACAGGTATGCCAGAGATAAAGTGGCAGATCTGCAGATTCATGCCTGCACGGATGTAACAGGTTTTGGTCTTGCCGGACATGCCCTGGAAATGGCGAAGGGAAGTGGGAAGACCCTTTGTATTTCTCTTGGTTCCCTGCCGATTATGAAAGGAGCACTTGACTATGCTTCTATGGGATTTATTCCTGCAGGTGCATACCGCAATCGGGAATTTGCAGGGGGAGAGTGCGAGTTTTCATGGAAGAATCACAGTGGGGAAAGCAGTGAGAATTTCTGGCTGGAAAAGACCAGGTGTGAAGCTGTGGAAAATGAAACAGGCAGAAGTGAAACCATCATAAATGAAGCAGAGCTTGCTGCCCGTGAGGATATAGTATTTGACCCGCAGACTTCCGGAGGGCTTCTCCTGAGTATAGATTCTCAGGATGCGGGCAAGGCAATTAGTCGACTGTCTTCTCTGTCGCTTCCCTGTGCTGTGATTGGACGGGTAATTAATTTACAAAAGAAACATCTTGTTTTTGTGAAATAGTTCCTAATTGATAAAAAATTATCAACTTCTATTGTGAAAAATACATCAAAGTGTTATAATTGTAAAAAACAATACGGAGGTGTTTTTTATGAACTATGAAGATGTGCAAAAACTTTCAAACGCAGCCAAAAACAAAATCGGGCTGCTGAACGGCAATTTCCTGAAGTACTTTCTTCGGGCTGTAATGGCTGGTTTCTTTATTGATGTGGCAGTTATTTACAGCAATGTTATAGGAAGTGTATTTTCAGGATCAGATCCTGCCTGGGGCAAGTTTCTTGGAGCTGTAGTGTTCTCCATTGCTGTTCTTCTGATCAGCCTGGTTGGCGGCGAGCTGTTTACCGGTAATAACATGGTAATGGCATTCGGCGCCTTTGACAAAAGTGTATCCTGGGGGGATGCAGGCAAGGTATGGCTGGTAAGCTACCTTGGCAATTTCGTTGGATGTGCAATTATGGCACTTCTTTTTGTAGGAGCAGGTGCATCCGGCTCAGCAGATTATTTCGCAGGCTTTATTAACAACAAGCTGACGATCCCTATGGGACAGATGTTCATGCGTGCAATTTTGTGTAACTTCTTCGTATGTCTTGGTGTACTCTGCGGAATTAAGCTGAAAAGTGAAACCGGTAAATTCCTTATGATCGTAATGTGTATCTCTGCATTCGTTTTCAGCGGATTTGAGCACTGCATTGCAAACATGGGAATTTTTGTAGTAAGCCTTGGTCTGGTAGATGGCCTTTCCGTTGGTCTCATGCTGAAGAGTATGCTGATCGTAACCATTGGAAATATGGTGGGAGGTGCTCTTTTACTGGCATGGCCATTAAGAAAGATGAGCGCAGATAAATAATATGTCAAAAGCTTTATACATAGCAGAGAAGCCCAGCGTGGCTCAGGAATTTGCGAAAGCTTTAAAATCTGGCGGACAAAGACGGGATGGCTATATCGAGTCTGATACCTGCGTGGTGACCTGGTGTGTGGGACATCTGGTCACCATGAGCTATCCTGAGAAATATGATATGAAATACAAAAGGTGGAGTTTAGATACCCTGCCTTTTTTGCCGCATGATTTTAAATACGAAGTGATACCTGGCGTGGAAAAACAGTTCCAGATCGTGAAAGGGCTTTTAAACAGACCTGATATTGATACCATTTATGTGTGTACCGACTCTGGGCGTGAAGGTGAATATATTTACCGCCTGGTAGCACAGATGGCGGGAGTGAAGGACAGGACGCAGAAGCGTGTGTGGATCGACTCCCAGACTGAAGAAGAGATTCTTCGGGGAATCCGTGAGGCAAAGGACATCTCAGAATATGATAACCTTGCCGCAGCCGCCTATCTTCGGGCAAAAGAAGATTATCTGATGGGAATTAATTTCTCACGTGTACTGACTTTGCGTTATGGAAACAGCGTAACCAATTATCTTGGAGGCAAATACCAGGCAATTTCCGTTGGACGGGTTATGACCTGTGTCCTTGGGATGGTAGTTCGCCGCGAGCGGGAAATCCGCGCATTTGTGAAAACACCTTTTTACAGAGTTGTGAGCAGCATTGCTCTTGAAGGAGAAAGCTTTGAAGGAGAGTGGAGAGCTGTAGAAGGCAGCCGCTATTTCCAGTCCCCTGTTTTATATAAAGAAAATGGTTTTAAGAAAAAAGAAGATGCCCAGAAGCTGATCTGTGAATTAAGTACACAGCAGCCTCTTATATGTACGGTGGAGAAGATTGAGCGAAAGAAGGAAAATAAGAATCCGCCTCTTCTGTTTAATCTGGCAGAGCTTCAGAATGTCTGTTCCAAACTGTTCAAGATCAGTCCGGATGAGACTCTTTCCATTGTGCAGGATCTTTATGAAAAGAAACTGGTCACATATCCCAGAACAGATGCCAGAGTTTTATCGACAGCTGTGGCAAAGGAGATTTATAAGAATATTTCCGGGCTTCGGAATTATCCTCAGGCCGGGGAAGCTGCGCAAGGTGCGTTAGAGCTTGGCGCATACAAAAATATCGCGAAGACACGTTACACCAATGACAAACAGATTACAGACCATTATGCTATTATTCCTACTGGCCAGGGACTTGGCGCACTAAAGGGACTTTCTCTGACAGCACAGCGGGTGTATGAGACGATTGTGAGACGATTTTTAAGCATTTTTTATCCACCGGCTGTTTATCAGAAGGTAAGCCTTGTGACGAAAATGGAGAATGAATCTTTCTTTTCTTCTTTTAAAGTTTTGCTTAGTGAAGGGTATCTGAAGATTGCTGCAAATTCTTTTGCAAAAAAGAGTATGGCAGAAGCTTCCGGAAAAACTCCCGAAAGTGAAGGAGAAGGTGAGGTTTCCTGCGACGAAGCTTTGTTAGCTGCATTGCAGAAACTGAAAAAGGGTGATATACTAAACATAAATGGTCTTGGTATCAAGGAAGGAGAGACATCTCCACCGAAGCGATACAATTCCGGTTCTATGATCCTGGCAATGGAGAATGCAGGTCAGCTGATCGAGGATGAGGATCTTCGTTCACAGATCAAGGGAAGCGGAATTGGTACCAGCGCCACCAGAGCAGAGATTTTGAAGAAGCTGTTTAATATCAGATATCTGTCTCTGAATAAGAAAACCCAGGTGATCACGCCTACCCTTCAGGGAGAAATGATTTATGATGTGGTAAACTGTTCTATCCGTCAGCTTCTGAACCCGGAACTGACTGCCAGCTGGGAGAAGGGACTTACCTATGTAGCAGAGGGATCTATTACAGAGCAGGAATATATGGATAAGCTGGAGCACTTTGTAAGGATTCGTACCAAACAGGTGGAGGACAGTCATTTTCAGTATGCGCTGAGGCAGTTTTTTGATGCAGCTGCGCAGTATTATAAGAAGCCGGAGCGGGAAACTGCTGTGAAAAAAGGCAGAACACGCTCTGATACAGATTTGGGAATAAAGGAAATCATTCATTAAATTAGATTTATATGAGGAGGATGTATTATGTTAAAAGATTTTACCATCGCAAACATGCTGGATATGACCCAGACCATCGCAGGAGAGCTTTTCCAGGGGAAAACCTATCCGTGGGAAGTTCTTCCGGAGATTGGTGATTTCATTGTGAAATTGGGAAAAACATTGGATCCAGAGGAATATGACTATCTGGAGGGGGATATCTGGATTGCGAAATCTGCCAAGGTTGCACCTACCGCCTGCATTAACGGACCGGTCATCATTGGCAAGAATACAGAAGTGCGTCACTGTGCATTTATCCGCGGCAAAGCTCTTGTAGGAGAGGGCTGTGTAGTGGGAAACTCCACAGAGCTTAAGAATGTAGTCCTTTTTAACAATGTGCAGGTTCCCCATTACAATTATGTAGGAGACGCTGTACTGGGTTACAAATCCCATATGGGTGCAGGTTCCATCTGCTCCAATGTAAAGTCAGACAAGAAACTGGTTGTTGTAAAAGACGGCGAGGAGAAGATTGAGACAGGACTTAAGAAGTTTGGTGCCATGCTGGCAGATCATGTAGAAGTTGGCTGTGGTTCGGTTCTGAATCCGGGAACTGTGATTGGAAGAAACACTAACATTTATCCGCTTTCTCCAGTACGTGGATGCGTTCCGGCAAACAGCATTTATAAGAATAAAGACGAGATTGTAACAAAGAATTAAACTAGAGCGTGTTTGAAAAAGGCTTTTTGCAAGATGCGCGTCACAATTTGTGGGAGATTTCGCCCGGATGAGGGCGCCGTAGCGGGCTACGGCAACCGAATTCGGGTGAAATCTCCCGCAAAGTGGGGCGTGCAGATTGCGGGAATGATTTTTCAAACAGGCTCTAGTATAATAAAATGGCTTGGCAGAAAATGAATTCTGTCAAGCCGTTTTTTCTGGACATGTCCATAAATAATTTTTATATCATAGCTGTTCTAAATTCCAAACCACATCTTGCGGATTACGGTCAGTATAGCAATATGTACCGGATAAAAAGCATAGAAGAGATATTTTACCCATTTCCCCTGAATAAATCCTCGTTTTTCATTGTACATATTCAAAGGGATAAAAGCAAAGCAAGCCTTCCATTCATAGATCAGCCAGCAGCTTCCAATAACTGCCTGTGCAGGTTTGTGCTGATGCAGCCAGTACATGATCAGGAGAAATACAAAGCCTTTATATCCGTAATCTGCTTTGAGAAAATAGGAGACTGCAAGAAGCAACAACATGCAGAAAAGCTGCATGGAAGCATTTTTTTCAAAGCGTTCGACCAGGCAGAATGCAAGATATCCCAGAAATAAGGTGAAAAAAACGTTCTGCTTATCTGGATACAGCAGAGTGCCATTTTGTGCAAAATTCCATGGGATTTCTGAAATACAGGCGAAAATCAGAAGATTTCTTCCATATTTAAAACGGTTATGGGTGTGAAGAAATCCTTCCACAAGCAGGAAACAGAAAATAGGGAAAGCTGCACGCCCCACGTCACGCATTACCCGGTATAGGGAATAAGTGGTGCTGCCTATTTGAAACCAGGGTGCAATGGCTGGCGGGTAGTGACGCAGAAGGAAAGAAGCGGTATGGTCGATCAGCATAATCGCCATAGCCAGCATCTTCAGGGTACTTCCGCTTAGGATTCTCAGTTTTTCGGGCATAAAAGAAGTTGAGGTTTGCGATGACATATCTATGTAAGTCCTCCTGTTTTGAATATAAAGTATTTCCGGATGCTTTTTGCTATGAAAATTCCAGGTGGCAGCTGTGATCGGAATGTTCTTATGTAGTTTATCATGAAAATGAAATTTCTACAAGACAAGTTCAATAAATGGTACCGACAACTTTTTCGTAAATTTTGCAAAATATGACTAGACGAATGAAGGATTTTGTGAGAAAATAACACTAGGTTGTTAGGTCTTTAACAACGATTAAGTAATCAACACTGAAAGGAGTCTTAAAATGATTTACACTACTGAAGTTGAAAACATGTGCCCAGTAGCTAAGGGTGCAAAACATGAGCCAGCTCCGATCCCGGAAGAAGGCCAGTGGGTCCATGCAAAGAAAATTGAAGATATCTCTGGTTTTACACATGGTGTAGGCTGGTGTGCTCCTCAGCAGGGTGCCTGTAAACTGTCCTTAAATGTTAAGAATGGTGTAATCGAGGAAGCCCTTATTGAGACAATCGGATGCTCCGGTATGACACATTCTGCAGCTATGGCAGCAGAGGTTCTTCAGGGTAAGACAATTCTTGAAGCATTAAATACAGACCTTGTCTGTGATGCAATCAATACAGCAATGAGAGAACTGTTCCTTCAGATCGTTTACGGACGTACTCAGAGTGCTTTCTCTGATGACGGTCTTGCTGTTGGTGCAGGTCTTGAGGACCTTGGTAAAGGCCTTCGTTCCCAGGTTGGTACAATGTACGCTACCAAGGAAAAAGGAGTTCGTTACCTGGAAATGGCAGAGGGCTATGTAACAGGTATTGCTCTTGACGAAGACAACGAAGTAATCGGATATCAGTTCGTTTCTCTTGGAAAAATGACTGACTTTATCAAAAAAGGTGATGATCCTAACACTGCATGGGAGAAGGCAAAAGGTCAGTATGGCCGTGTAGCTGATGCTGTTAAGATTATTGACCCAAGAAAAGAGTAAGCCACAAGCGAAAGGAGACGAACAGAAATGGCATTATTTGAAGGATATGAGAGAAGAATTGCTCAGATCAATTCTGTATTAAATAGCTATGGAATCAGCTCTATCGAAGAAGCTGAGAAAATCACAAAAGACGCTGGTCTTGATGTATATGACCAGGTTAAGAAAATTCAGCCGATCTGCTTTGAGAATGCTGCATGGGCTTACACAGTAGGTGCTGCAATCGCAATCAAGAAAGGTTGCAAGAGAGCTGCTGACGCTGCTGCAGCTATCGGAGAAGGACTTCAGGCTTTCTGTATTCCTGGATCTGTTGCTGACCACAGAAAAGTAGGTCTTGGACATGGAAATCTTGGTAAAATGCTCCTTGAGGAAGAGACAGAGTGCTTCTGCTTCTTAGCAGGACATGAGTCTTTCGCAGCTGCTGAGGGTGCGATCGGTATCGCTGAGAAAGCAAACAAAGTACGTCAGAAACCATTACGTGTTATCCTGAACGGACTTGGAAAAGATGCTGCCCAGATCATTTCTCGTATCAACGGATTCACATTTGTTGAGACAAAATACGATTACAAAGAAGCTAAATTAAACGTAATCTATGAGAAACCATATTCAAACGGACTTCGTGCTACTGTAAAATGCTACGGTGCAGATGATGTTCAGGAAGGTGTTGCTATTATGCATCACGAGAACGTTGGTGTTTCCATCACTGGTAACTCCACTAACCCGACTCGTTTCCAGCATCCGGTTGCAGGTACATACAAGAAAGAATGTATCGAGCAGGGTAAAAAATACTTCTCCGTTGCTTCCGGCGGTGGTACAGGACGTACTCTTCACCCAGACAACATGGCAGCAGGTCCTGCTTCCTACGGTATGACAGATACTATGGGACGTATGCACTCTGATGCACAGTTCGCTGGATCCTCTTCCGTACCGGCTCACGTTGAGATGATGGGTCTTATCGGAATGGGTAACAACCCGATGGTTGGTGCTACTGTTGCTGTAGCTGTTTCTGTTGAGGAAGCTGCTAAGGCTGGTAAGTTCTAATAATTGAATAAACTATAATTGCTATATAGCAATAAAATTGGGCACTCTGTACAAAATACAGGGTGCTCATTTTTTATCCACAAAGTTAACATGCAGGCTCTGCCTGCGTCATGTCCACACAAACAATTTCGCGTGGGCAAAATGAGAGTGGAATTCTGAATGCATATATATAATGATACCAGTGTCAAAAGGTCAAAAAAGCTGTTCGTGCTTGCACGATAAGGCTTTTGAGCTTGGGACACGCCAAATATGAGAAAGTAGCGATTTACGCAGTAAATCAGCGGATTTCGAATATTTGGAGGATTGCGGGAGCAGCGTAGCTGCGTAGCAATCCGGGTATCAAATGAGTGTCAAAAGACCTTTTGACACTCATATCATATAATGTGGGTGCTAAAATTTGACTTCTACTCACAGAAATTTTCACAAACCCATCAAATCTCCCTCACAATTTCATCACAGATTCCAGGTATATTAATAATCAAACAAAGGCGATAACCTTTTTAATCGTATAGATCATATTTTCTTTCTCATACTTGCCAGGACTTTTTGATAAGTCCTGGCCCTCCTTTTTTTTCTGGGACAAAATCAGCCCGACAGATTCCATTGACGAAAACATAATTCTATGGTAAAACTTTACTATGCCAATACATTACAGGAGGTTGACCCGAAATGGCAAAAGAAGCAAAGACAAATGCAATGCGAATGCTGGACAGACAGAAGGTAAAGTATGAAACACTTGCTTATGAATGTGATGAATTTATTGATGGAATCCATTGTGCGGATATTACAGGAGCACCTTATGAGCAGTCCTTTAAAACGCTTGTGATGGAAGGGAAAAGCGGCGGATATTATGTATTTGTAGTTCCGATTGAGAAAGAAGTGGATCGTAAGGCAGCTGCCAAAGCAGTAGGAGAGAAGGCAGTTGATATGATCCATGTGAAAGATATTACGAAGATCACAGGCTATGTTCGCGGTGGCTGCAGCCCTATTGGAATGAAGAAACCTTTTCCCACGGTTTTTGATGCTTCGGCAGGAAATTTTCAGGAAATTTATGTAAGCGGGGGGAGAATCGGCCTGACCTTGAAAGTGCCGGTAGCGGATCTTCTGAAAGTGACAGGCGGCAAACTGGCTGCAATCACAGCAGAAGAGTAAGAAACATATATTTTACAGAAAACAAAGCGAAATATGCTAAAATATTTATAAAGAAAACACTGCATGCTGCTATATGCCAAATGCCTTTTTCAAACACACTCTGGCACAGTCAGCAGTGCGAATCAGAAACAAATGATAAAGTGTTCCTGATAAGGGTTCGGTAAGCAAAAGCCACCAGCAAATGTATTATATTAAGCTCGCAAGACGAGCAGCAAGGAGGATTTATGAGAGAAGGAAAGAAGTTTAAGAAACTATTGATCGGGGTCGCAGCGGCTGCTATGACCATGCTTTGTACCTTGCCGGTATCAGCGGCAACCAAATCGTTTAAACCAATCACAGTAAAAGCAGGCAGATGTATTCATTTATTGAATACCAATATTCAGTCAAATGCGATTACGAATTACAGTTACCGCATTCAGCCGCAGAGTTCCGGCACCAGATATGATATTGTATATGCATATGGCGGAGAAGCAGAAGCTTTGAAGGGCGCCAGAACAGATTCTGGCCAGATTATTAACAACACATACATTAAGAGCAGCACCTCTTCCAATCAAGGAATGATCGCCTGCCTTAAGGTTACATCAGGTTCTGTGAAACTTAGCGTGAAAATCACCTCACCGAATGCCAAGAGCAAGATTACAGCAGCATACCAGAGCTCCAGCCATAGTCCACTGAAGAACACAAGGACCATCAAGAAAGGTCAGTGGATCAAGATGACAAGAACCGGAAGCAATCTTTCTACTTTACCATTAATTGTTGCAGCTAAGAAGGGCGCTAACATTAATCGCAGATTAAACACAACCTCTTATGAAAATTACAGCTTCAAGTCCAAGTATGTGGCATTCAGACGCTACACCAATAAGAAGGGCGGCAAACTCTATAAGAGAAAATATCTGACTACCAATGGAAGAACCAAGTATCATTTTATGCTGATTCCACAGAGCTCTGCCGGAAGATCCTATACAGGTGTTCTGACCACGAAGAAAGGCAATGTAACTTATTACTATCCGTCTGATTATATCAAGGTAAGCGGATATGCAGGAAACAGTAAATAAACCCTGAACCCTTTTTTAAACACGCTCTAGAAAAGTAAACAGTGATATCTGCAAAAAGCTCCTCCTGCCAGTTGATTTGGCAGGAGGAGCTTTTTAAGAATGCGTTTGGAAAATTTGTGCGGTACATCTTGCGAAAAGACTTTTCAAACGCGCTTTAATTATCCTGAGCGTCTTCCTCAGTAATCTCAAAGACATGGCGCTTTTTAGCCATCTCATCACTTGCAAGATATTCGTCATAAGTAGTGATCTTGTCAATCATAGTACCATTTGGAAGAATTTCCATAATACGGTTTGCAGTTGTCTGAACAAACTGATGATCATGAGAGGTGAAAAGAATTACCCCCGGGAATTTGATCAGACCATTGTTCAATGCAGTGATGGACTCCATGTCCAGATGGTTAGTAGGCTCATCCAGAATCAGGATGTTGGCACCGGAAATCATCATTTTGGAAAGAAGGCAGCGAACCTTCTCACCACCGGAAAGTACGCGGACACGTTTCACACCATCCTCACCAGGGAAGAGCATACGTCCAAGGAAACCACGTACATAAGTGGCATCCTTAATCTCAGAATACTGTGTCAGCCAGTCTGTGATCGTAAGATCGTTATCGAATTCCTGAGTATTGTCTTTGGGAAAATAAGCCTGGGTGGTAGTGATTCCCCATTTGTAATTACCTTCATCCGGTTCCATTTCTCCAGTGATGATCTTGAAGAAAGTAGTGATCGCCTGCTCATTGGCACCAACGAAAGCAACCTTGTCCTCACGTCCAAGAGTGAAGGAAATGTTATCCAGAACCTTCACGCCATCAATGGTTTTGGAAAGATTTTCGACCATGAGAACTTCATTTCCAATTTCACGGTTTGGGCGGAAGTCGATGTAGGGATATTTACGGCTGGAAGGACGCATGTCATCCAGCTGGATCTTCTCAAGGGCTCTCTTACGGGAGGTTGCCTGCTTGGACTTGGAAGCGTTAGCGCTGAATCGGGAAATAAATTCCTGGAGCTCTTTGATCTTCTCTTCTTTTTTCTTGTTTGCTTCTTTCATCTGCTTGATCAGAAGCTGGCTGGATTCATACCAGAAATCATAGTTACCTGCGTACAGCTGAATTTTACCATAATCAATATCAGCAGTCTGTGTACAAACCTTGTTCAGGAAGTAACGGTCATGGGATACCACGATAACAGTATTATCAAAATTGATCAGGAATTCTTCAAGCCACTCAATCGCGGGAAGATCCAGATGGTTGGTAGGCTCATCCAGCAGCAGAATGTCAGGATTTCCGAAAAGTGCCTGTGCAAGAAGAACCTTGACCTTCATGCTACCGGTCAGGTCAGCCATCTGTGCATAGTGGAATTCAGTGTCAATTCCAAGACCGTTCAGAAGAGTAGCAGCATCGGATTCTGCTTCCCATCCGTTCATCTCTGCGAATTCACCTTCAAGCTCGCTGGCACGGATTCCGTCTTCGTCGGTAAAATCCTCCTTGGCGTAAATGGCTTCCTTCTCTTTCATGATCTCATAGAGACGAAGGTTACCCATAATTACAGTGTCGAGAACTGTATAGGCATCATATTTGAAGTGATCCTGCTGTAAAAAAGAGAGACGTTGTCCTGGTGTGATCACAATGTCGCCCTTGGTAGGCTCCAGCTGGCCGGAAAGAATCTTCAGAAATGTAGATTTTCCTGCACCGTTGGCTCCAATAAGACCGTAGCAGTTTCCTTCTGTAAATTTGATATTGACATCTTCGAAAAGAGCTTTCTTTCCAACTCGCAAAGTAATATTGTTTGCTGAAATCATATTTTCCTCCTATATTAAAACGTTATCCTTATAAATACACATATAATGATAAGTATAGCCGATTTTCATTTTATCGTAAACTGGCAAATTTGCAACAATTATTTCTTGTTTAAAGGCTGTTTTACAGCAGAAACATGGAGAAAACTTACAAAATCCAAAAACCTTAGACTTTACAAAAAAAAAAGCCGCTGTTATAATGGCTGAATATAATGCCAGAATGAATAAAAGCTCCGGAAGTTTTTTCTAAAAGGTAGTGTACGGTGCTGCTTCCCTGGCATTCAACTGGAGGAAAAATTATGCCGAAGAAACAGATATATCTTACCGGTTTTATGGGAACCGGTAAAAGTATGATCCTGAATTGCCTGCATGAGGTATGCGGTTTTGACAAAATTGAGATGGATGAGCAGATTGTTCAGGAACAGGGAATGAGCATTCCAGAAATTTTTGAAAAAAAAGGGGAAGAATATTTTCGGAATCTGGAGACCGAACTTGTAAAAAAAATTTCTGCCATGGATAATATCGTAGTATCGTGTGGCGGAGGAACTGTAATGCGTCAGTGCAATGTAGATGAGATGAAGAAGAATGGAACGATTGTTCTTTTGACAGCAGAACCAGAGACTGTTTACGAAAGAGTGAAAGGCAGCCACAACAGACCTCTTCTGGAAAAAAATATGAATCCGGAATACATAAAAGAATTGATGGAGGCAAGGCGTCCCAAGTATGAAGCTGCTGCAGACTTTGTTATAAAAACAGACAATCGGACAGCGGAAGAAATCTGCCTGGAAATAAATAAACGTCTAAAAACGGTCGATAACTAAAAATAGTGTGAAATTAATGTTAAAAAAATTAAAAAACTATTGAAATAGAAGTTGAAAATTGCTATAATTTGAACATACTGGGAGGGGAAGAGAAGAAAAGGGACATAATATAAGAATCAGTATGATTTGTGTCCAGTAAGGAGAAGGTACAGACATGTTTATTACAAGAGAGTGCGATTACGCAGCAAGAGTTCTTCGGGCACTGTCAGGGGAAACTCGCCTTAGCGTTAATGAAATCTGCGAGAAGGAATCCATTACCGCTCCCTTTGCCTATAAGATACTAAAGAAACTTCAGAAAGCCGGTATTGTGAAAGGATATCGCGGAGTCCATGGTGGATATGCCATGAATAAATCACTTGGTGAACTGACTCTGTTTGACGTATATAAGGCTATTGACCCGGATTTGTTCATTATAGAATGTATGGCTTCAGGTTATGAGTGTCCAACAGATGGAAAAGGAGATCATCTTCCTTGCTACATGCACAGAGAACTCTGTGAGATTCAGCAGGGGGTGTGGGAAATGCTTAAGAGAAAATCCCTTCAGGAAGTTCTCATGCCGGAAATGTAATATGCTAAAAAGCTGGTCAGACTCCATAAAGGAGTATCTGGCTGGCTTTTTTTATGCTTACTGGTAATCTTTGTATGTGATAATATACAAAAATCAAAATAGACATCATTGGAAGATTATGCTATAATGTCATATGGACTTTTAGACACATTGTGTCTAGAAATATTATTTTCATCATACCTTTAAGGAGGAAAAACAAACTATGGCAAGAAAGATGAAAACCATGGATGGTAACCATGCAGCCGCTCATGCATCATACGCTTTTTCTGATGTAGCTGCAATTTACCCGATCACCCCTTCATCTGTTATGGCTGAGGCTACAGACGAGTGGGCAACCCAGGGAAGAAAGAACATCTTTGGACAGGAAGTACAGGTAACAGAGATGCAGTCTGAGGCTGGTGCTGCTGGTGCAGTACACGGATCTCTTGCAGCTGGTGCCCTTACTACTACCTATACAGCATCCCAGGGTCTGTTACTGATGATCCCGAACCTTTACAAGATCGCTGGTGAGCAGCTTCCGGGTGTATTCAACGTATCCGCTCGTGCACTTGCTTCCCACGCACTTTCCATTTTCGGAGATCATTCCGATGTTATGGCCTGTCGTCAGACTGGTTGTGCAATGCTGTGTGAGTCTTCCGTACAGGAAGTTATGGACCTTACTCCGGTAGCACATCTTGCAGCAATCAAGGGAAAAGTTCCATTCATCAATTTCTTCGACGGATTCCGTACATCTCACGAGATCCAGAAGATTGAGACATGGGATTATGAAGACCTGAAAGATATGGCAGATATGGACGCTATCCAGGCATTCCGTGATCACGCACTGAATCCGAACCATCCATGTCAGAGAGGTTCCGCTCAGAACCCGGATATCTTCTTCCAGGCAAGAGAGGCATGTAACCCATACTACGATGCTCTTCCGGCAGTCGTACAGGAGTACATGGACAAAGTTAACGCTAAGATCGGTACTGATTACAAGCTGTTCAACTACTATGGAGCAGCAGACGCAGAGCACGTTATCGTAGCTATGGGTTCTGTAAACGATACGATCGAGGAGACAATCGACTACTTAATGGCAGCTGGCAGAAAAGTTGGTGTTGTTAAAGTTCGTCTTTACAGACCATTCTGCGCACAGGCTCTTATCGATGCTATTCCTGAGACAGTTAAACAGATCACAGTTCTGGACAGAACAAAAGAGCCAGGAGCTCAGGGCGAGCCTCTGTATCTTGATGTTGTTGCTGCACTTAAGAACAGCAAATTTGACGGCGTTAAGATCTTCTCCGGACGTTACGGACTTGGTTCCAAGGACACAACACCGGCTCAGATCGTAGCTGTTTATGACAATGCTGAGAAAGAGAAATTTACTCTTGGTATCGTTGATGATGTTACAAACCTTTCCCTTGAGACAGGCGCTCCGCTTGTAACCACTCCAGAGGGAACAACAAACTGTAAGTTCTGGGGACTTGGTGCTGATGGTACTGTAGGTGCTAACAAGAACTCCATCAAGATCATCGGTGACAATACAGATATGTACGCTCAGGCATACTTTGATTATGACTCCAAGAAGTCAGGTGGTGTTACAATGTCCCACCTTCGTTTTGGTAAGAAACCGATCAAATCTACCTACCTGATCCACAAAGCAAACTTTGTAGCATGCCACAATCCGTCCTATGTGAACAAATATAACATGGTACAGGAACTGGTTGACGGCGGTACATTCCTTCTGAACTGTGCATGGGATATGGAAGGTCTTGAAAAACATCTTCCAGGACAGGTTAAGGCATTCATCGCTAACCACGGTATCAAATTCTACACCATCGACGGTGTTAAGATCGGTATTGAGACTGGCATGGGACCAACACGTATCAACACAATCCTTCAGTCCGCATTCTTCAAACTTACCGGAATCATTCCGGAGGAGCAGGCTATCGAGCTTATGAAGGCTGCTGCGAAAGCAACATACGGACGTAAAGGTGATGATGTTGTTCAGAAGAACTGGGCAGCTATCGATGCTGGTGCTAAGCAGGTTGTTGAGATTCAGGTTCCAGAGAGCTGGAAAGATGCTGCAGACGAGGGTCTTCATATGACTCACGCTACAGAGGGACGTCAGGAAGTTGTTGATTTCGTTAACAACATCCAGGCTAAGGTTAATGCTCAGGAAGGTAATACACTGCCTGTATCTGCATTTAAAGATTATGTTGACGGTACTACACCATCCGGTGCTGCTGCATACGAGAAACGTGGTATCGCTGTAAATATCCCTGTATGGAATCCGGAGAACTGTATCCAGTGTAACAGATGTGCTTATGTCTGCCCGCACGCAGTTATCCGTCCGGTAGCTCTTACAGCTGAAGAGGCTGCAAATGCTCCAGAGGGAATCAAGACATTACCAATGACTGGTATGAAAGATGAGTATCAGTTCACAATGACTGTATCCGCTCTTGACTGTACAGGATGTGGTTCCTGTGCGAACGTCTGCCCAGGCAAGAAAGGTGCTAAGGCACTTGCTATGGAAAACCTTGAAGCAAACATGGGAGAGCAGAAATACTTCGATTACGGTGTAACTCTTCCGGTTAAAGAAGACGTTATCGCTAAATTCAAAGAGACAACTGTTAAGGGAAGCCAGTTCAAACAGCCGCTTCTTGAGTTCTCAGGAGCTTGTGCTGGATGTGGTGAGACACCTTACGCAAAACTGATCACCCAGCTGTTTGGTGACAGAATGTACATTGCAAACGCTACAGGATGCTCCTCTATCTGGGGTAACTCCTCACCTTCTACACCATATACCGTAAATGCTAAGGGACAGGGTCCTGCATGGGGCAACTCCTTATTTGAGGATAATGCTGAGTTCGGTTATGGTATGCTTCTTGCTCAGAAAGCTATCCGTGATGGCCTGAAAGCAAAAATTGAAGATGTTGTAGCTAACGGTGACAATGCAGACGTTAAAGCTGCTGGTCAGGAATGGCTGGATACTTTCGCATGCGGTGCTACCAACGGCGCAGCAACAGAGAAACTGGTTGCAGCTCTTGAGGCTTGCGGATGCGACAAAGCAAAAGACATTCTTACACAGAAAGACTTCCTTGCTAAGAAATCCCAGTGGATCTTCGGTGGTGACGGATGGGCTTACGATATCGGATTCGGTGGTGTTGACCATGTTCTCGCAAGCGGACGTGACATCAACGTTATGGTATTCGATACAGAGGTTTACTCCAACACAGGCGGACAGTCTTCCAAGTCTACACCTACAGGTGCGATCGCACAGTTCGCAGCTGGCGGTAAAGAGACCAAGAAGAAAGATATGGCTTCTATCGCAATGAGCTATGGTTATGTATATGTTGCTCAGATCTCTATGGGAGCTGACTTCAACCAGGCTATCAAAGCAATTGCAGAGGCAGAGGCTTATCCGGGACCATCACTTATCATCGCATACGCTCCATGTATCAACCATGGTATCAAGAAAGGTATGTCAAAAGCTCAGACAGAGGAAGAGCTTGCTGTTAAGTGTGGATACTGGCACAACTTCCGCTTCAACCCAGCTGCTGAGGGAAGCAAGTTCAGCCTTGATTCCAAAGCACCGGATATGACAGATTATCAGGAATTCCTGAACGGTGAGGTTCGTTACAACTCCTTACAGCGTCAGAATCCAGAGAAAGCTGCCAGACTGTTCGCTAAGAACCAGTCCGAGGCTAAGGCAAGATACGAGTATCTGCAGAAGCTGATCACTCTGTACGGAACAGAGGAATAAGAATTTTTCGCGGCAAGTCCGCATTATAAATATATAATATAAACATGTAATGTTTATTATGTCGTAGCGTAAAGTGAGCCTGCGATACTGCCTGAAAAGGGTGGTATCACAGGCTTTTCTTGTGTGGATTAAATTCTGGGTGGCTACGGTGACTGACGTAGGCGCAGCAGATGAAAAATCAGACAAGTCAATATGGCGGTTGCTTAATATTCGATGTACCCGATCGGTTCAGTTACTGTCAGAAGTGCTAGTGCAAATAGGAAAGCATTCACGTATAATGAAAATAACAAAAAACACGATAATAACAAGAAAGGAGATGTTTTTATGAACAAAAAAATGAGACTGTGGGTGGCTGGAACAGTTGGAGTCTTAATGACAGGCCTGATGAGCGTGAATGCTTATGCACTTGAAGAAAAGGATGTTATTGGAACCTGGTATGTAAATGAGCTTTCCATGGGTGGAGACATTTTGTTTCATCCAGGAGTAATGGGAATGGAAGTGACCGTGGATATTAAAGAAGGCGGTCAGATGGAAACCATAACGTCTTACAGTGGGGAAGAACCAGAGGCAGATCAATCAGAGTGGAAAATAGAAAATGATAAATTGTTGATGACTTATAGCAATCAAACGGTAGAATGTGAGTATGCTGATGGCAAAATAACGATAACTGCAGATGGAACGACAATGATCCAGCGGAAGCCTACTGCTATGATTTTTCAATATATTATGATTGGGATGAGTATCAATCAGAGTATGATTATTCATTGGATATAAATATTGCCAGGGACTTGATTGCGCAAACAGACGAAGTTAGTTATTACCTTGGTCTTGGAATGTCCCTGTGGTATACCGGTACGGAGGAGTATATTGAGGGAAGAAACTGTCCGGTATTTGTTATAGGGACAGATCATGAGGAACATTTTACAAAAGAAAAATATTATGCGGCAGGAGATAATGTGGTTTATTATTACGATCCGTTAGGCGATGCGTGGCTTTTGCTGGGAGCTGGCTGACAGACGGATTTTGGTATATGCTGACAGAAGATTCATCAGGGCGTGCAGATTGCAGGAATGATTTTTTAAACAGGCTTTCGTATATAACGGAGATTGATTAATTGGGGAAAGAGGAAACAGACATGAATGATTTTTTAACAGAAAAGAATAAAAAAACAGGAGTGTTAGGAAAACTGAAATGGGTTCTTTGTGGCTTCTGTATACTTTTTACTCTGGGAGCTATTGGCGCAGCAGAGAAATATATTGGTGAAGGACGCTGGGGAATGGCAGCAACGGAGATTATACTGGGATTGTTATTTTTGTATCCCACCTTCCGGGAAATCCAGAAAGCATTGAAGAAGAAAAAAGCCAGAGAAATAGCCTGTTGGTTTGAATCTTATGCCCAGAGCACGCTCTCATTTGAGAAGTTTGAGACTGAGATGGGAAAAGATGCTGTAAGGAAATTGGAAAAAATGATTGCCAAAGGGTATATTCGAAATATTCAGATAGACAGAGAAGAAAATTATATATTGATTACTGCACCAAACAGACGTGTGAATGAGAAGATTTATATTACAGTTACCTGTCCCAGCTGCGGTGCAAAGAATCAGATAATAAAAGGCCGCCTGTGCAACTGTGAATATTGCGGACAGCGTCTCACTTCCTGACAGCAGATGCGAATTATTACACAAGGGGCTGCCTGTTTTCCGGCAGCCCCAATGTTAGATTGTCACTTGTTAAGTTGGTTAAACCGCTGTATACGGAACCGTACGGTGGCGTGATAGCACGGATTACGAATGCGGTCGGCAGCTGTGGGAGCGTCATAGGCGCGGAACAGCTGACTTTCATATGTGATGTCGCCGGTAGGCGACATGTTCGTTTAGCGGCAAAGAAGAATATTTAAAAGCTGTGAAATTGTCTGATTTAGTACAGGATGCCTGAGGTAAGGGGCAATCTGGTTCATAGGAGCCAGCACAAAGTCACGATTCTGTATATCCGGATGGGGGATGTGAAGATCTGCAGTATCAATGATTTCCTGATCATAAAAGAGAATATCCAGATCCAGAGTACGAGGACCCCAGTGAATAATACGTTCCCGGTTTGCCTCCTGTTCCAGCTGATGAAGACGTTCCAGCAATTCTTCCGGTGAAAGAAGGGTACGCATTTTCAAAACTCCATTCAGAAATTCATCCTGATCGGTAACACCATAAGGTTCTGTTACAAGATAATCAGAAACGGCCTCTATCCGGCATCCTTTTGTTTTATTCAAACCACGTATCCCATTGTCGATGAACAGCTTTTTATCTCCCATATTAGAGCCAAAAGCAATGTATGCAGTATGCCATTTTCTTGTGATTTCCACAGATACGGTTTTCAGTGGAAGACCAACAGGAGCCCATGGCTTTTCAATTTTCAGTGTGATCTGTTCCAGACCGGAAAGAGAGTCGAGCAGCATCTCTGCAAGATTTTCTGCAAGCGCTTCCAGAAGCTTAAAAGTATGTTTTCTGGTGAAATCTGTAATCATGTGGCTGACTTCCCCGTAATTGATAGAAGCAGACAGATCGTCCGTTAACCCGGCCTGACGTGTGTGGGTAAAGAGGGTGGCAGAAATAACAAATTTTTGTCCAAGTACATTTTCTTCCGGATAGACACCATGGTTGGCAAAAATTTCCAGTTCTTTAATTTCTATTTTATCAAATCTGGTTTCATCCATAACAGTTGTTCCTTTCTGTTGACTATTTACAATTTTGAGGAATTTGAACGCAATCGTTTCGCGACTGCGTTCATGAGCAAGTAGCAAAGCGGATTGCGAATGTCCTCTTTACTCTCAATTACAACCCCAAATTGCTTCTGTCATCTGGATCACGCGTCTGTTCTCCTTGACATCATGAACACGCACAAAAGAACAGCCCTTCATCACACCAATTACACTGGTAGCCAGTGTTCCCTCTACACGCTGGTCTACAGGCAGGTCAAGTGCCAGTCCGATCATCGACTTGCGTGAGGTGCCAAGAAGAACCGGAAAGCCCAGATTCTTAAAAAGCTCCAGATAATTCATAGTTTCCAGATTCATCTCAAATGTTTTTCCAAATCCAACCCCTGGATCGAGAATGATTTTCTCATCTTTGATTCCTGCTTTTCTTGCAAGATTGACACATTCCTGTGTCTCAGAAAGCATATCAATGAGAAAATTGTTATATTCTGTATTGGACTTATTGTGCATGAGACAGCATGCAACATCATATTTGGCAATTACAGCTCCCATTTCAGAATCATATTTTAATCCCCAGATATCGTTGACCAGATCTGCACCGGCCTGAATCGCACTTTCTGCCACGCTGCTTTTGAAGGTATCTACAGAAATGGGAATGTCAAAACGTTTTCTGACCGCTTCGATAACGGGCAAAACTCTCTGAGCTTCTTCCTCTGCACTGACCGGCGTGTGTCCGGGACGCGTAGACTCCCCGCCAATATCGATAATATCCGCACCATCCGCGATCATGGCTTCTGTATGCCGCAAAGCTTCATCTAAATGATTCCATTTCCCGCCATCGGAAAAAGAATCAGGAGTAATATTTAAAATTCCCATTATATAAGTGTGATTTTGTGTATCAAAAAAACGATTTCCAATTTTCATAAATAGAAACCATCCTTTCTGTTAGATTTTTTAGAAGGCTTAATATTCAATTGTCAGATTTTTTTTCTCAGAAGGCCAGTAACATTCTGAAGCTGCTGAACATGAAAAACAATTTCTGGACTTTTTATCAGCCTTATATAGCAGCATAGCCAACACATTATCAGATCCATCCGTCCTGTGCTGACTGATCGCAGATAATATTTCCTCTTTTTCCTGCTCTTTAAAATGCAGATCTGCCAGAATCTTTCCGGCTATTTCAGCTCCTGCAATGTCATGAGAAATACCCGACAGATATTGCTGCGCACGGCCAATGTCATGAAGAAGAGCAGTGGCATAAATGATTTCCCTGGACAGATTAAGCTTGTTTTCCAGAGAATAAATATACATCAGCCTGGCAACATCCAGAAAGTGTTCCGGCGTATGTCTGCAGAAAATACGATCTTTTTCAAGCTCCTGTATTTTCTCACAGTGCTTTTGATAAAGGGGATGCCGCCAGATTAAAGAAATACGGTTTGTTTCAGAAAAAGAACTGCTCATTTTCCGACCATGGAAAGGAACATTTTCTGCAGCTCCTTATCTTCTTTGAAGGCTCCGCGGGTTACAGTTGTAATTGTTTTGCTTCCTGGCTTTTTAACGCCTCGCATGGTCATGCAGGTGTGTTCTGCTTCCAGCATAACCATAATTCCCTTCGGAGAGAGGGCACGCTCCAGAGCGTCCGCAATCTGTACTGTGAGGCGTTCCTGGATCTGCGGTCTTCTGGCATAAACCTCTACCGTACGTGCCAGCTTGCTTAATCCTGTGACTTTTCCATCGGGAATATAAGCCAGGTGCGCCTTACCATAAAAAGGCATCAGATGATGCTCGCACATAGAGTAAAAAGTAATATCTTTTTCCAATACGATCTCATTATTTTCTACTGGAAACTGCTTCAGTAAATGGTGATCTGCTTCCTGATCGAGACCACCGTAAATTTCCTCGCACATACGTGCAATTCTGTCGGGAGTATCAATCAGTCCCTCCCGGGTAATATCCTCACCGATTCCTTCCAGAAGCAGGCGGATGGCCTGTTCTACTTTTTGTTTGTCAACCATTAAAAATAACCTCCTTTGTATTTGATTGCGGAGACTATCCTTTTTTGATAAAACCGGGGAAGGATTTTCGAATTCGAATATCTGCCTGCTTAATACGCAAAAAAGGATATCTCCAATTGTGATAGAATGTATGTCGAAAACATTCCCTTGAGCCTGTTAAAAAACGTTTCCACAAATCGCAATGTGCATCTTGCAGAAAGCTCCTTTCGGGCAGGCTCTGACACAATATGAGATATCCCTCTTATAGTGCTTGCAACGGGTGCGGATAATATACCGTAAGACGTGCTTTTCGTTTCAGTGACAACTCCCCATTCACCGAACACTTGACGCATAAAATCCTATTTTGCATATCATTCATTTCGAAAGTTAGTATATCACGTCTTTTGGGAATAGAAAAGTGTTTTTTCTTAAACAGGTTGCGAAAGGGTAACGTGGATATTATAATAGGAATAGACAAAATTCACTGGAAGGAGTCAGTTTTATGACAGTTAAAGAACGAATCACCGCACTTCGGGAAGTAATGGCAGAGAAGAAAATAGATGCTTATCTTGTTCCCACAGATGATTTTCATGCATCTGAATATGTAGGAGAATACTTTAAGTGCAGAAAATATATTACAGGTTTTACCGGATCTGCCGGCAGAGCAGTCATCATGCAGGATATGGCTGGATTGTGGACAGATGGAAGATATTTCATCCAGGCGGCCGCACAGCTGGAGGGAACGGGTGTAGAGCTTTTTAAAATGGGAGAACCAGATGTTCCCACTGTGCACCAGTTTCTGGAAGAAAAATTAGGCGAGGGAATGTGCCTTGGTTTTGACGGAAGAACCGTCAGCGCCGAAGAAGCAGATGAACTGGCCGAACTTCTTGCAAAAAAAGGAGCCACTCTTCAGACGGATTCTGATCTGGTAGGAGAAATCTGGGAAGATCGTCCGGCACTTTCCTGCGAACCGGTTATGGAACTGGATGTAAAATGGGCAGGCGAATCCCGTGCTGACAAATGTGGAAGAATCCGTAAATCAATGGAAGAGAAAGGTGCAGATGGATTTGTACTGACTTCTCTGGATGACATTGCATGGCTGCTGAATATTCGTGGCGGCGATGTACATTGCTGTCCGGTTGTTCTCTCTTATTTGGTCATGACCAAAACAGAAATCAGGCTGTTTGCAAATGAAAAAGCATTTTCGGCTTCAATTCTGGACGCATTATCTAAGGATGGCGTAACCATTTTGCCCTATGACAGCATTTATGAATATGTAAAAACATTTGAGAAAGACATGACAGTTCTTCTTTGTAAAAAGAAAGCCAACTGTCGTCTGGTAAACAGTATTCCGAAGGAAGTAACGATTCTGGATGAAGCCAACCTGACTTTTCTTCCAAAATCAATTAAAAATCCAGTAGAAGTAGAAAATGAACGTATCGCTCATATCAAAGACGGAGTTGCGCTTACCAAATTCATCTGCTGGCTAAAGAAAAATGTTGGCAAAATTCCAATAACAGAGTTAAGCGCAGGAGAGAAGCTGTACAGCTTCCGTGCCCAGCAGGAGAACTTTATCGACAACAGCTTTGACCCCATTATTTCTTATGGCATTCATGCTGCAATCAACCATTATTCTGCCACACCAGAGACAGATATTGCCATTGAGCCTGGCAATTTCCTTCTGGCAGATACAGGCGGACACTATTACGAAGGTACTACAGATACCACCCGCACAATTGTTATGGGCTCTGTGAATGACGAGCAGAAGAAATATTTTACCGCTGTTTTACGTGGCATGCTGAACCTTGGAAATGCCAAATTCCGTTATGGCTGTACTGGTGTAAATCTGGATTATCTGGCGCGTGGTCCGTTATGGGAAATGGGACAGGATTTTAATCATGGAACAGGACATGGAGTTGGTTATCTTCTGAATGTTCATGAAGGACCAAACAGCTTCCGCTGGAGAATTATTCAGGGAGATAATGCAGTACTGGAAGAGGGTATGATCACATCAGATGAGCCTGGATACTATGTGGAAAACCAATATGGAATCCGCCACGAAAACCTGCTTGTATGCAAAAAAGCAGAGAAAACCTCATTTGGCCAGTTTATGTGCTTTGAACATCTGACTATGGTACCGTTTGATCTGGATGCTGTTGTTCCCGAGCTGATGACTGTGCAGGAACGGGCACTTCTTAATAATTATCATGCACAGGTATATAAAAAGATTTCTCCATATCTGGAAGAAGAGGAAAAAGAATGGCTGAAAGAAGCTACACGCGAAATCTGATTTAAAACAGTAAACAGGGGCATGTATAAAACTGATATGCATCGCCCTTGTTTTATATTTTACAGAAAAAAGCAGTGCCTGCGGGAAGGAGAATAAATGACAATAACTACTTTATGCTATATCGAAAACGATGGCAAATATTTGATGCTTCACAGAGTAAAAAAGCAAAATGACATGAACGAAGGCAAATGGATCGGTGTAGGTGGACATACAGAAGATCAGGAATCCCCTGAAGAATGTCTTCTGCGTGAAGTAAAAGAAGAAACAGGACTCACACTTACTTCCTACAAATTTCGTGGCCTGGTAACCTTTATAAACAGCGAATGTGAATCTGAGCTTATGTGTGTATTTACAGCTGATGGATATACCGGGGAACTGATTGAATGCAATGAAGGCGAACTATGCTGGGTTGATAAGAAAATAGTGCCAGAGCTTCCTACATGGGAAGGTGATAAAGTTTTTCTGAACCTGCTTCTTTCAGAGGAAAAACGTTTTTTCTCTGTTAAACTACAATATGAGGGAGAGCTGCTTGTAAATACGGAAATTCGCTTATACTAAATGAAAATTAATATAACAGAAAGAAGAAACAAATATGTTAAAATAAAACAAAAACTTGCAGAAAACCTTTGCAAAAAGGACTTCATCGACCGTACAAGGAGGTTATACATGAATAAAATAAAACTTTTTGCCGGAGCACTGACGTTCATGACAACCATGGCTCCTCCAATCCATGTATATGCTGCCACAGCCAGTCACGCAGAATTAAATGCAGCTGAAAAGAACATTGATCTTGATAAATCAGTTAATCTGCAGAATTCTATTAACCTTACAGATGAAATAGCCAAAGAAAATCAGGATTCCAATATAATGTTCAGCCCCACAAGCCTTAACTTCGCCCTTGGCATGATTGCAGAAGGTGCCAAGGGCGAAACGAAAAACGCATTAAATGAATATTTAGGAACCGATGATTTTGCAGCATATGCCAGAAAGTATATGAATGTAATTAAAAGCTATAATACAGAAGACGAAAATTATGGTTATACATCGAAATTAAAAATTGCAGATGCTTTATGGGTAAATCGGGGACTGACTCTGCAGGAACAATTTCAAAAAAATGCAGAAGATAATTTTGAAGCAAAGGCTGAAATTCTTGATTTTTCTGATAAAGAAAACACATGCAACACTATTAATGCATGGTGCAATGAAAATACAGATGGGCTGATTCCGGAAATTATGAAACCTGACATGCTTAATGAAAACAGTGAATTGTGTCTCACCAATTCATTGTATTTTGAATCCGGATGGTCCCAGGATCCATGGGATGTTTCTGACGAAAAAGAAAAATTCGGCGATAACGAAGAAACAAAGTACATGACAAGCATCGGTGATAATTACTATGAAAATGATGCGGCAACAGCATTTGAAAAATACTATGCAAATAATCTGAGCTTCATTGGAATTTTGCCGAAAGCAGAAGGAGATTTTACTCTTGATGAGCTGGATATTGAAGGACTTCTGAAATCAGAACCGGAATACGATGAAGTTAACTGTAAAATGCCTAAGTTGAATTTTGAAACAACCGCTGAGTTAAGTGATATTCTCAGCAGAATAGGACTTGAGAATGTTTTTTCAGACGATGCTGATTTTTCAGGCATTGCAGATAAAGCGGTCCATGTCAGTTCTGTTTTACAGAAAACAAAGCTGGAACTAGACGAAAATGGAACTAAGGCTGCCGCTGTGACTGCAGTGACAATGGAATGCATGTCTGCAATGGATACGGATCCGATTATAAAAGATGTTGAGCTGACACGGCCATTTGCATTTCTGATCTACGACAGTGCAAATGAGGAAGTGCTGTTTATGGGAAAAGTTCTAACGTTACAGTGACAGAAATTCTTTCATTATGAAAACAATTTAATTAAAAAATGAAAGAAAATATATTTGATGTATATTATGGCGTACTTGTTATGATAGGACTTTTCAGATTGAGTGTTTTATTGGGCTGCAATATGGAGATTGCTGCGAAAAAATCTAAAAGATTTTTGTAAGATTTTGTAAAAAGTGCTTGACGATTCCTTGCAATAGTGGTATAGTAAATAAGCTGTCGCAAGGAATTGCTTCTGAAATGCTGAAAAATAAAATAGTTTTCAGAAAATTTAAATTAACTGTTGACAAATGACTGAACTTAT
>NZ_CAXUBQ010000025.1:0-70287 GCF_964249465.1 Ruminococcus sp. Marseille-P328
GTTGCGCCGGCGAGTGAGCAATCACCATTGTCCGAATGCGTCCGCCTTGAACAACTTTCAACACACTAAATAGCAACTTAAAAGAGGCCATTGCAAACTCATTTCCAGTCCGCAACGGCCTCCCCTTAAGGAGTTTTATTTACTTTCTTTCACGCTCTTAAATCGCCCCAAGAATCCGTCTGGCATTATCAATCCTCTCCTGCGTTGGAGGTTTCACGCCCTCCAGCGGATAAGGAATCCCCAGCTTTTCCCATTTAAAAATGCCAAGAGTATGATACGGAAGAACTTCCACGCGCTCAACGTTTTTCAGTGTATGGATAAAATCCGCCAGCTGGTGCAGATACTCATCCTTGTCACTGCCCCCCGGTACTAACACATGCCGGATCCAAACAGGCTTACCCATATCCGAAAGCTCACGGGCCATGGCAAGAATATTCGTATTGGTCTGCCCGGTAAGCTTCACATGCTCCTGCTCATTGATCTGCTTGATATCCAGAAGCAGAAGATCTGTATACTTCATCAGCTCCAGCCACTTAGAATGCCACGGCACCTTAGTCGTATAAGGATTTCCGCTGGTATCCAAAGTAGTATGGACTCCCGCTTCCTTTGCCTTACGGAAAAGCTCTGTGAGAAAATCCATCTGCAAAAGTGGTTCCCCGCCGCTCACCGTGATACCACCCTTATCTCCCCAGTAAGACTTAAACCGAAGTGCTGTCTTCAAAAGCTGATCCGTAGTGTACTCTTTTCCATCTGTCATATTCCAGGTATCCGGATTATGGCAGAACTGACAACGCATAGCACAGCCAGAAAGAAAAATCACATATCTCACTCCAGGTCCGTCCACAGACCCGAAGCTCTCCAGAGAATGAACATAGCCTTTTAACATTTCTAATTCCTTTGCATTCATATTTATAAAAAGGACATGCAACCTCTGACATATATTGTATTGCATGCCCTTTTGTTTCGCCGATACTATTTTAAAATATCAGACTTACATTCTGTCGTGGCAGGTTCTGGCAATAACATCCAGCTGCTGCTCTCTTGTCAGATCGATAAACTTAACTGCATAACCGGAAACACGGATAGTGAAGTTTGCATACTCCTCTTTTTCCGGATGCTCCATAGCATCGATCAGTTTCTCTTTGCCAAATACATTTACGTTCAGGTGATGTGCACCCTGATTGAAATATCCGTCCAGTACATGTACCAGATTATCTGTACGCTCTTCATCACTATGTCCAAGAGCTTCCGGATTAATGGTCTGTGTATTGGAAATTCCATCCAGTGCATCCTCATAGTCAAGCTTTGCAACAGAGTTCAGGGAAGCAAGAAGTCCGTTCTGCTCTGCGCCGTAGGATGGGTTTGCACCAGGTGCCAGAGGCTCTCCAGCCTTTCTTCCATCAGGAAGAGCTCCGGTAGCTTTACCATAAACAACGTTAGAGGTAATGGTAAGAATAGAAGTGGTTGGCTTGGAATCACGGTAGGTATGGATGTGTTTCAGTTTATCCATGAAGGTGGAAAGCAGATTTCTTGCAATCTCATCTGCTCTGTCATCATCATTACCATAGCGTGGGAAATCACCCTCAACCTGGAAATCAGTGGTAATTCCATCCTCATCACGGATAGCTTTTACCTTCGCATACTTAATAGCAGACAGAGAATCTACTACATGTGAAAATCCAGCAATACCTGTTGCAAAAGAACGCTCAACCTTGGTATCGATAAGCGCCATCTCAGCTGCCTCATAGTAATATTTATCATGCATATAGTGGATCATGTTCAGAGTTCCTACATACAGATGAGCCAGCCAGTCCATCATCTGGTCATATTTCTGCATAACCTCATCATAATCAAGATACTCGGAAGTGATCGGCTTGTACTCCGGTCCTACCTGAGTCTTTAACTTCTCATCCACACCACCGTTGATCGCGTAAAGGAGGCATTTTGCAAGATTTGCACGAGCTCCAAAGAACTGCATTTCCTTACCAGTCTCAGTAGCAGATACACAGCAGCAGATGGAATAATCATCGCCCCATACCGGACGCATAACATCATCGTTCTCATACTGGATAGAACTTGTTGTAACAGAAATATTAGCAGCATATTTCTTGAAGTTTTCCGGCAGCTTGGAAGAATAAAGAACAGTAAGGTTTGGCTCCGGAGCCGGTCCCATATCCTCAAGAGTATGAAGGAAACGATAGTCATTCTTGGTAACCATATGGCGTCCGTCAACACCAATACCTGCAACCTCAAGAGTTGCCCATACCGGGTCACCGGAGAACAGCTGGTTGTAGGACTCAATTCTTGCAAATTTAACCATACGGAATTTCATTACCATGTGGTCAACAAGCTCCTGTGCCTCTTTCTCAGTGATCACGCCATTCTTAAGGTCTCTTTCAATATAGATATCAAGGAATGTGGAGATACGTCCAACACTCATTGCAGCACCATTCTGGGTCTTAATTGCTGCAAGATATCCAAAGTACAGCCACTGGAATGCCTCATGAGCATTCTTTGCAGGCTCTGAAATATCATAACCATAGACCTTTGCCATCTCTTTCATTCCTTTAAGAGCGCGGATCTGATCTGCGATTTCCTCACGAAGCTGGAAATCATAACGTCTCATACCCTGACGGTCACTTGCTGCAAAGTCTTTCTCTTTGCCCTCGATCAGCGCATCAATACCGTACAGAGCCACACGTCTGTAATCGCCTACGATACGTCCGCGTCCATAAGTATCCGGAAGTCCGGTAAGGATATGGCTGTGACGTGCTCTTTTCATTTCTGGTGTGTAAATGTCAAAAACGCCCTGGTTATGTGTTTTGAACTCATATTTTGTAAACATATCATGGATCTGAGGATCTACCTTGTAGCCGTACATTTCGCATGCCTGCTCAGCCATTTTGATTCCGCCGTATGGCATAAATGCACGTTTCAGAGGCTTATCTGTCTGAAGTCCTACAACCTTCTCAAGATTCTTTAGGTCTTCAGCAATATATCCTGGTCCGTATGCGGTCAGGCCTGTGACAACCTTTGTCTCCATGTCAAGCACACCATTGTTGGCACGCTCTGCTTTCTGCAGCTCCTGCAGCTTTCCCCACAGTTTGTCAGTAGCCTCGGTCGGGCCTTCCAGGAAAGAATCGTCTCCGTCATAAGGGGTATAATTGTGACGGATAAAATCACGAACGTTAATCTGTTCTTTCCAACGATTTCCTTCGAAGCCTTCCCACTGTGCAAAATCTTTCATTCTTGTACCTCTTTCTTTATTTTATAGTTCTCCGCGTATATTGAAGAATTGTTATTAGTTTAACGATTGTAGTATACGAGATTGTTATTTCTTAGTCAATCGGTTTGGGGAATGCTTTTAATAAAGTACAATTTATCTGGTAAAAAATGGATTTCCCTATATATAAGTCCTATATTATGTACTTTAATTCATTTTTCCATTTGTAAGTCCCATTTTCACTGTAGTAAATACAGAGAAATATTCTCGATATACTTTGTTAAATTTTATCAACTTAATTGAAGGGGCTATCGCTTAACGAATGAATTTTCGTGAAGCTCTCGATGGTCTTATCTGTATCGCCATGTTCAATGCCATCGCGGAGCGTGTTGCTGTGAACGAAGTGGACAATAACTTATACTCCTTTCTGCTTGCTAAAAATTTAAGTATTTGTTTTACTATTATCTTGTCATATGTTATCCTATTCTTACAACATTAAGGGGGAAACAAATGTAATGGAAAAGAAATCAAACCATTTTTCAGGACAGCTTGGTTTTGTCCTGGCTGCAGCCGGAAGTGCTGTAGGAGTGGGAAATTTGTGGAGATTCCCATACCTTGCCGCAAAAGACGGAGGCGGCTTATTTTTAATTATCTATCTGATTCTGGTACTAACCTTCGGATTTGCCCTTCTCACCTCGGATATTGCGATCGGACGGCGTACACAGAAGAGTGCCATCGGAGCCTATACCCAGTTGCGTCCCAGATGGAAGTTCCTGGGAATCCTTACCTTCCTTGTACCAGTGCTTATTATGACCTATTACGCGGTCATCGGCGGATGGATCACCAAATATGCAGTGGTATACATAACCGGTCAGGCACAAGCAGCTGCCGCAGATGACTATTTTACAGCCTTTATCACCTCTTCCACTTCACCGGTGATCTTCGCACTGCTTTTCATGGGGGTTACTGCTTTCATTGTATACAATGGCGTGGAAAAGGGGATTGAAAAAGTATCCAAATGGATGATGCCGGTCCTGCTGGTTCTGGTCGTAGTGATTGCAGTGTATTCTCTTACGATTTCACACACGGATGCTTCCGGTCAGCTTCGCACCGGCTTACAGGGATTTCTTTACTACCTGACGCCTGACCTTGAAGGACTGACTGTGCATCGTTTTCTGCAGATTCTGCTGGATGCCATGAGCCAGCTGTTCTTTTCACTCAGTGTATCCATGGGAATTATGATCACCTACGGCTCCTATGTAAAACCTGAAGTGAACCTGAACAAAGCGATCAATCAGATTGAAATTTTTGACACAGGTGTTGCCTTTCTTGCAGGTGCCATGATCATCCCGGCTGTATATGTGTTTTCCGGCACTGAGGGAATGGGTGCCGGACCAAGCCTGATGTTTATTTCCCTGCCAAAGGTATTTTCTGCAATGGGAAAAGCTGGTACCTTCGTAGGAATCCTGTTTTTCGTAACTGCTATTTTTGCAACCTTGTCTTCCTGTATTTCCGTACTGGAATCTATTACTGCAAACTGCATGGAAATTTTTCATACCAGCCGTAAAAAAACAGTTCTTGTTTTATCTGTGATCTACCTTGCAGCTTCCGCAGTTATCGCTTTGGGATACAGTATTTTCTATGTGGAAGTGAAGCTTCCGAACGGTTCTGTAGGACAGCTTCTTGATATTATGGATTACATCAGCAACAGTGTTATGATGCCGTTTATTGCACTGCTTTCCACGATTCTCATCGGCTGGGTCGTAACGCCGGATTATGTGATTAGCGAAATGGAAAGAAGCGGGGATAAGTTCCGTAGGAAAAAATTGTACCGCGTCATGATCCGCTTTGTTGCACCGGTTATGATGTTTATTCTGTTTTTACAGTCTACAGGGATTTTATCTTAAACTGCAGAGCATGTTTGAGGAAGACTTTCTGCAAGATGTGCCTCACAATTTGTGAAAGATTATATTGTAAAAAACATCCAGCCTGCCATCGTTATATGGAGACTGGATGTTTTTTATAATTTGTAATTGTAAAGATACTGAAGCTTTATTAATTTCTCACTGCCAGCGGTGTTCTGCCTCTTCGATTTCCTCAATAAACATTAAAAGGAAGCTGATGAGAAGCAGGATGCTGGATACCCAGATGGCTCTTTCGCCGTAAGCCATTGAAAGTCTGCCGCCAATTCCTGCGCCAATGGCAAACAGGAAAATAATGGCGAAGTAGCATAAGGCCTGACGAAGCAGGCGTGGCTTTCTTTCACGCATGTAAGCGGAAAGAGCGGCAGTACCGCTTCTCAGATTTCCGATGCACATGGTGCTGGCATAGGCATTTCCTTCAACCTTTCGGAAGGTCTGCACCTGAAGGGCGCAGGAGAAGGATACCAGGGTGGTGGCAAGCACGTTCAGGTTCCCTGGGATGAAGCCAACCAGAAACAGCAGGATGATCTCTACCAGAAGGATTCCCTGGCGCCAGTGAAGGCGTCTGGCATAGCGGAATTTTTCCTGAATGCGTTCCGCTAACAGAACTCCAAGAAAGAATGCGGTCAGGGGAATGAGATAATGCAATCCTGCTTTCACTTCGCCGTTCATAAACCGCTCACTCATCAGTACCACGTTTCCGGTCTGGGCGTTGGAGAAAACGCCATCGCGGGTAAAATAGGTATAGGCATCCTGAAATCCTCCTGACACTGCAAGGAATGCACTGTTTATGAATGCTTCTGAGGTCTGTACCCTTTTATGATGGTCCATAATAAGCTCCTTCTTTCGTCTTTTGTCTTTCGTATACATACATATCTTCAGATTATAGAATAAATAATGCTTTCTGTAAACATCTATTTTGATATGTGGAGTATATATATCTTATATGCCTGGAGCGTATTTGAAAAAGACTTTCTGCAGGATTTCCGTCACAATTATTAGTTTTCTTTATGCGCTTCCAGATACTCTTTTCTTCCCTCTTCATAAAGATTATTGCCTTCGCTGTCAATAATGACTACAAGGGGCATATCTTCTACGTAAAGCTTACGGAGAGCTTCTGCACCCAGATCCTCATAGGCGATAAGCTCCGCTTTTTTGATACATTTGGCAAGAAGGGCGCCGGCACCGCCGATGGCTCCGAAGTAAACACCGTGATATTTTTTCATGGCTTCTACTACTTCAGGCAGACGTGCTCCTTTTCCGATCATTCCACGGGCTCCTACAGACATCATGGTTGGTGCATAGGCATCCATACGGCCGCTGGTAGTTGGTCCGGCAGATCCGATGACCTGACCTGGTTTTGCAGGAGTTGGTCCTACATAATAAATAGTTGCATCTGTTGGATCAAAAGGAATCTTTTCGCCTTTTGCAAGAGCCTCACACATACGCTTGTGACCTGCGTCACGGGATGTGTAGATGGTTCCGGTAAGGAGAACCTGATCTCCTGCGTGAAGGGTTTTTGCCAGTTCTTCCGTCAGAGGCAGTGTAATATGTCTTCTTTCCATGATCAGATCACCTCCGTTTTGTGGCGGGTAACGTGGCAGTTGATGTTGACTGCACATGGCATTCCCGCAATGTGAGTAGGCATTGTCTCAATATTCAGACCGATGGCTGTGGTCTTTCCGCCAAAGCCCTGTGGTCCGATTCCAAGCTTGTTTACTTTCTCCAGCATTTCATCTTCCAGCTCTGCATAGAATGGATCCGGATTGTGGGAATCCAGAGGACGCATCAGTGCCTTCTTTGCAAGAAGAGCACATTTGTCAAAGGTTCCACCGATTCCAACCCCTACAACCATCGGAGGGCATGGGTTCGGGCCTGCGGTCTCAACGACTTCCAGAATGAAATCCTTGATCCCCTGAAGTCCTGCAGATGGCTTGAACATACGGATCATACTCATATTCTCACTTCCGAAGCCTTTCGGGCCCACTGTGATCTTCACTTTATCGCCAGGAACGATTTCTGTATAAATCATAGCCGGGGTATTGTCTCCTGTATTTCCACGGCGTACAGGATCTTTTACAACAGATTTGCGAAGGTATCCGTTTGTATATCCGCGGCGTACACCTTCATTGATTGCATCTGTGAGATCTCCGCCTGTGAAATGTACATCCTGTCCGATTTCCAGGAACACGCATGCCATTCCTGTATCCTGGCAGATCGGTACATTTTCGTTATCTGCAATATCAAAATTCTCAATAATATTGTCAAGAATACCCTTGGCAATCTCTCCGTCTTCGCATGCGCGGCATGTTTTGATAGCGCATTTTACGTCTTCCGGAAGATGTTCGTTTGCTTCGATACAGAGTTTTTCGATGACATCTGTAAGTCTGCTTACTTCTACTTCACGCATTTGGTAAACTCCCTTCTTTCATTTCTGGCATACCGCCAAAAGGCGACATATCTTTTTACATTATATAAGAAGCTTCCGGTACCGGCAATTTAACGGTACCGGAAGTTCATTTTAACTATCTGGTTATTATCTCTGCTCATGACGGGCATAGTTTGGAAGCAGTAACGGAGATACTTTATCGGTCTCTGCTCCTGCTGCTTTTAACTCTTTCTCATATGCGTAAATATGATCCAGGTTCATTTCTCCAAGCTCTACCTCTTTGCATTTTGCAGCTGCCTTTTTACCGGCATTTCTTCCGAATACGATTACGTCCAGAAGAGAGTTACCCATCAGTCTGTTTCTTCCATGGATTCCGCCTGCAGCTTCTCCTGCAACCAGAAGATTCGGGATTTCTTTTGTAAATCCATCTCCATCAATTTCCAGACCACCATTCTGGTAGTGCAGAGTAGGGTAGATTACGATCGGCACTTTTCTCATATCAACGCCATAGTTCATGTACATACGGAACATTGCCGGGATTCTCTTCTCAATAGTTCCCTCTCCTCCAAGGATCTCAATCATCGGAGTATCCAGCCATACACCTTTCAGTCCGCCAGGAACCTCTACTCCACGGCCTTCCTCACACTCACGGATAACACCGGAAGCATTGACGTCACGGGTTTCCAGAGGGTGAATATAGGCTTCTCCGTTTGCATTTACAAGCTGCGCGCCAACGGAACGAACTTTCTCTGTTACCAGTGCGCCAAGGATCTGGGACGGATAAATGGCACCAGTTGGATGGTACTGGATGGAATCCTGATAAAGAAGGGAAGCACCTGCTCGGTAACCAAGTACAAGACCATCTGCGGTTGCGCCGTAGTGGTTAGAGGTAGGGAATCCCTGATAGTGCATTCTTCCTGCTCCGCCGGTTGCAATGACAACTGTTTTTGCTCTTGCAACGGAGTAATCGCCGGTTTCCATATTAAGAAGAACAGCACCTGCAGTCTGTCCTTTTTCATCTTTCAGAAGTTCTACAGCGGAAGTAAATTCTACTACCGGAATGCCAAGGTTCAGAACCTCGTCACGGATAGTACGCATGATTTCAGATCCGGAATAATCCTTTGCAGCATGCATTCTCTTTCTGGAGGTTCCGCCGCCGTGTGTGGTGATCATGGTTCCATCGTCTTCTTTATCGAACTCAACGCCAAGATCGTTCAGCCATTTAATTGCATCCGGAGCTTCCATTACAAGTCTCTTTACCAGCTCTGGCTTTGCAGCAAAATGTCCGCCGCCGAAGCAGTCCAGATAATGCTGTACAGGAGAATCGTTTTCTTTGTCAGCTGCCTGGATTCCGCCTTCTGCCATCATGGTGTTGGCATCACCGATACGAAGCTTGGTCACGATCATAACGTTGGCACCTGCATTGTGTGCTTCGATGGCACAGGAGGAGCCTGCACCGCCGCCGCCGATTACAAGTACATCTACATCATAATCGATTTTGTTAAGGTCAATTTTTTCATTCAGAAGACGGCTTTCGGAGTGAAGCATTTCTGCCAGTTCCAGCGGTGCCTTCTGTCCTTTGTTTGGTCCTACTTTGATTTCTGCAAATGCATCCGGGTTATAGTCTGGATGGAATTTCTTAAGAAGAGCATCTTTCTCATCAGCGCTCAGACGTCTTGGCTCTGTTGCCATACGCTGTGCTCTTGTAGCCTCTACCTTTTTGATGGATTCCATCATATTTTCTGGATATGGTGCGTACATGTTTTTATGCCCTCCTTATTTCTCAATTTCTCTGTTGTTATAAAGTTCTTCCATGTCTGTGATCGGTTTCTGCATGATCTGCTCGATCAGATCATCGTATTTGCCTTCATGGATCTCTTCTACACGTTTTTCAAGATGCTCACTCTTAGGAGCAATGTATTTTCCTGTGAGACGTCTTGCAAGAAGACCTACCATCGGGTGAGAGATACCTGCCGGACATCTTACGGAACAGCATCCGCAGCTTACGCAGTCAAAGGATTCTTCTGCACATTTCTCAAGCTCGCCTCTCTGTGCATATGCGATGTACTGCATTACATTTAAGCCCTGGGTACATGCTTTTGTACATGCGTTACAGCCGATACAGCTGTAAATTTCCGGGTAGAGCTCCATCATGACCTGCTGGTTTGGCTGAAGGTCTTCGATGTTGTAGAGTCTCTTGTCTGTAGGGAAGAACGGGATGCTTGCTACATACATGCCTTCCTGTACCTGCGTCTGACAGGCAAGACAGGTTTTCAGTTCGTTGTCGCCTTTGATTCTGTAGATTGTGGCGCAGGCGCCGCAGAAGCCGTGACGGCAGCCGCAGCCGCGTTTTAAAGTGTATCCGGCATATTCCATGGCCGTCATAATGGTCAGGTCAGCTGGTACGGTGTATTTTTTACCGAAGAAATATACGTTTACCATATTTTCCATTTTGGGAGTTCCTTTCTTCTGATTGTCTAACTCTATCTCTTACAAATTGTGTTACTCAGGATAATAATAATTACAACATCTATGACAATTAAAACTAATAGCACATAAACAAAACTGGATGGCAAAAAGCTTTCAAATAGTCCGGTTATCAGAAGGAGAATAGCGATCACGCCCATTCCAATTCCGTATACACGGCACAGCTTTTTCTCATCATATCTGGCTTTCTCTTCTTTTGAAGCAGTGTTATAGCCAGAAATAAATTTGCTGCCATGACCACTTAGTAAAGCAATGGTCAAAATTACAAAGACAGCAAAGACGCCCCAGAGTATCCAGTCTGATCCATGAGCTGTATCTGCCAATGTCATAAAAATCCCCCTTGTATTTACTGAAACTTTTGGGTTTACTTAGTACTCGTCAGGTAACTGGTCAATCTCGTCCATTCTAAATACCGGTCCGTCTTTGCAGACATATTTAGATCCAATGTTGCAGCGTCCGCATTTACCAATACCGCACTTCATGCGAAGCTCCAGTGTTGTGTAAACCTGGGTTCTTGTAAATCCAAGCTCCTCAAGGCCCTGAAGTACGAATTTGATCATGATCGGCGGTCCGCAGACTAATGCGACTTTGTTGGTGTCGAAGCCGATTTCTTTCAGATAGGTTGGTACGAAACCAACATGTCCGTCCCAGCCTTCCTGCTCACGGTCGATGGTCAGGTAGACGTTTACGTCTTTTGCATTCATCCACACTTCCTGGATTTCTTTTAATTTTACAAGATCATCTGCGGAACGGGAACCGTAGAGAATATCTACAGTGCCATAGTCATCGCGATTGTCAAGAACGTAGTTGATTACGGAACGAAGTGGTGCAAGACCGATACCACCGGCGATAAACAGAAGATTTTTCCCCTTCAGCTTATCCTCTACTGGAAAATGGTTTCCATATGGTCCACGGACTGTGATCTCATCTCCCACCTGAAGGCTGTGAAGATAAGAGGTCAGCTCACCACATTTCTTAATACTGAATTCCTGATACTCTTTATTCGTAGGTGAGGAAGTAATGGAAAACATACCTTCGCTTACACCTGGGGCGCAGACCATGGCACACTGACCAGGCATATGTTCAAAAAGCTTTCCTCCATCCGGTGCTGTTACACAGAATGTTTTTACATCCGGAGTCTCCTCATGAATATTTGTGATCACACCAACCTGTGGAATCAGAGTATCCAGAGTATAATTTTTATGACAAGTACACTCGCTCATTACTTTTCACCTCCATGCTTTTCAAAAGCCTTGATCACCTTCACGATATTTAAAGATGACGGACATTTTTCCACGCAGCGGCCACAGCCTACACAGGAGTACATACCGTTGTTATTAGCAGGGAAATATACAAGCTTGTGCATAAATCTCTGACGGAATCTCTGCAGCTGGCTGGTACGGTTATTTCCGTGAGCCATCATTGTGAAATCGGAATACATACAGGAATCCCAGCAACGGTAACGCTTTACACCGTGTCCTGTGTCGTAATCCTTGATGTCATAGCACTGGCAGGTCGGACATACAAAGGTACAGGTTCCGCATGCCAGGCATGGTTTATATAAAGTCTCCCAGACAGGAGAATTAAACTTCGCATCTGTAGCATTTCCATCCCATCCTTCCAGGGAAAGATGTGTATATGGAAGCTTTTCTACAATGTTATGGATTGCTTCTTTTTCAGCATCCACTTTTGCCTGATCGCCGTCAGCCGGGGTAAGAAGTTCTTTTACAGCTTCTGTAAGAGCCTCTCCTTTTTCCGTAAGGGCTTTCCAGTAAAGGCTTCCCTCCACCATCCAGGCTGCTACATCGGCAATTCCTTTTCCATCGGCGTCTGCTTCCGGATCTGCTGCATCTGTTCCAAAAACCTTACAGAAACAGGATTCCTCCGGCTCATGACAAGCCAGGGCAACGATAGTTCCATGGTCTCTTCTTGCTGCATAGAAAGTATCAACAGGATCAGCAAGAAAAACCTTATCCAGAACTGCAACCCCTTTTACATCGCAGGCCTTCATGCCAAATACAACGAACGGACGGCTTCTCAGCTCTTCCGGCTCTACGGTCAGCTTCTTTCCATCACGAACACAGGTGTAAAGTGTTTCGCTCTGTGGGAAAAAGGCATCTTTGCCGGATTTTACGGTTTTCAATGTCTCAAGGTCTGCCTCTTCTCCTTCATTCCAAAGGCCGAAGTTGGTCTGTCCTGCCTTTTTGATCGGAAGGATCAGATCCTGGCTTTCTGCGATTTTCCGGAATAATGCTTCCAGATTTTCTTTTTCAATCTTATACATACATTATCCCCTTTCTGCCACTACACCTGGCTCTACATCATCAAATGTAAAGCTGGTCAGCGGGCCTTTTGACTCAGCATCTGCTCCTGCCTGATATTCGCCGTAGAAGGTATCAATATCCTTGATGAACTTACGGTTAAACAGATGAAGCGGAATCCCCTGCGGGCAGACACGGCTGCACTCACCGCAGTCTGTACATCTTCCTGCAACGTGGAATGCACGGATAATGTGGAACATTTTTTCTTCAAAGGAATCCACATTTGCCTTCTGCGCACTGTCAAACTTGTTGCTGTCGAATACACATTTACGACAGCTGCAGGCTGGACATGCATTGCGGCAGGCATTGCAGCGGATACATTTGCTCAGCTCCTTCTGGAAAAATGCGAAGCGCTCTTCCGGGCTCATCTTCTCAATTTTCTCCACCTCTGCAAAACGGTCTGCATCCTTTGTATCCTTGGATTCGCCGATGATCTCGTCGTAGATCATGTGCTCTTTTCCTTTACATACATGGCAGCGCTCCAGCATAGCATCTTTGTAATCTACGGTTTTGTCGCCGTAGATTGTGGAAACGTTAAGTGTTTCACAATCATCGGTAAGCTCAGCACCGGAAATACTCTGGATTCCCTTGATGCCTAATTTACGAAGCTTTTCCACATCCAGCTTTCCTTTACATCCAACACCGATAATGTAGGCTTTTTCACGGTCTACACGGTGCTCCTTAATCAGCTGGTTGAAGCTGTAGGTATCACAAGGCTTCAGACAGACAAGGGTTTTTCCCTCTAATTTGGAAGCCTCGATCATCATTTTACTTAAGTTCTGTCCGCAGAAACCATTATAGACAAATTCGTCCAGGCTTTCTGCAGTTTCGAAATATGCTGCTTCCGGATTGTAAGGCAGGTCTCCGGCTTTCCAGCCAAGAACACGTACTACGGTTCCATCAGCCAGCAGTTCTTTTGCACGAGCGATCAGTTCCTGCATCTTAAATCCTCCAATCTGACGTTTTTACCCAGAGAATGGATTTTTTCCACAAATTCATTCATGGTCTGGGAGAATTTTACACCTTCTGCTGCAGATACCCACTCAACACGGGTACGGCCATTTTCCACACCGATGAAGTCCAGCATGGAGAAAAGAAGTGTCATACGTCTTCTCGCATAATAGTTTCCGGTTGTGTAGTGGCAGTCTCCCGGATGGCAGCCGCACATAATCACACCGTCAGCACCTTTTTCAAAGGCACGGAGGATAAACATTGGATTTACACGGCAGGAGCATGGTACACGGATGATCTTTACATCAGCCGGATAAGAAAGACGGCTGCTTCCTGCAAGGTCTGCACCTGCGTAGCTGCACCAGTTACAGCAGAATGCCACGATCTTCGGTCTGAATTCTTCTTTTGCTTCTATCGACATATTGCATCTACCTCCGCTAAAATCTGTCTGTTGGAGAATCCCTGGAGATCCATTGCTCCGGACGGGCAGGTTACGGTACATGCACCACAGCCCTGGCAAAGAGCATTGTTTACAACAGCAATTCTTCTTGTCTCACGGATTCCGTGGTCATTTACCTGTTTTTCCTCATAGGAAATCGCACCATACGGACACACATTTGCACACTGGGAGCATCCGTTGCAAAGAAGCTCGTCAGAATGTGCGGTACATGGGTTGGTGGTCAGCTTGTCTTTTGCAAGAAGGCCGATTGCCTTTACTGCTGCTGCGCCAGCCTGTGCAACTGTCTCCGGAATATCCTTTGGTCCCTGGCAGACACCGGAAAGGAAAATACCAGCTGTAGGGGACTCTACCGGACGAAGCTTTGCATGTGCTTCTGTGAGGAAGTTGTTGGTATCAATACTTGCGGTAAGCATAGTTGCAATTTTTCTTACATCCTTGTTTGGCTCGATGGCAGCTGCAAGAACTACCATATCAGCCTCCATAAGAATCTGTTTATTTTCAAGCAGGTCAGAAGCCTGAACCATAAGAGTTCCATCTGGCTGTGGGATTACCTTTCCAACCTGGCCTTTTACATAATTTACACCGTAATCTTCAACAGCTCTTCTGTAGAACTCATCGAAGTTTTTACCGGGAGTACGAACGTCAATGTAGAAAACAGTTACATTTGTATCCGGGTATTTGTCACGGATCAGCATTGCATGTTTTGCAGTGTACATACAGCAGATCTTGGAACAGTAGCTCTTTCCTCTGTCGTCAGAGCAACGGCTTCCCACACACTGTACAAATACAATGTTTTTCGGAGCTTTTCCATCGGAAAGTCTCTCAAGATGACCCTTTGTAGGTCCTGCTGCATTCATGATACGCTCAAGCTCAAGAGAGGTGATAACGTCCTTACTCTGGCTGTAAGCGTACTCATCATATTTATCCAGCGGAATCACGTCAAAACCGGTTGCAACCACGATTGCACCATATTTCTGTGTAACGATCTCATCCTTCTGCTCATAATCAATTGCACCTGCAGCACAAACCTTGGAGCAGACACCGCATTTTCCGGTTTTAAACTTGGTACAATGCTCGCGGTCGATTACCGGAACATTTGGGATAGCCTGAGCGAACGGAATGTAGATAGCACTTCTGTTATTCAGACCGCGGTTAAATTCGTTTGGATTTTTCTTGGACGGACATTTCTCAGAACAAACGCCGCATCCGGTACATTTGCTCATATCCACGCTTCTTGCTTTCTTGCGGATATCAACGGTGAAGTCACCTACAAAGCCGCTTACCTTCTCAACTTCACTGTATGTATAGATGTTGATTTTCTCATGTGCTGCTGCCTCTACCATTTTCGGTGTAAGGATACATGCAGAGCAGTCCAGAGTTGGGAAGGTCTTGTCCAGCTGGGACATTCTTCCACCGATACTTGGAAGCTTCTCCACAATATCAACCTCATAACCAGCCTCTGCAATGTCAAGGGCTGACTGGATTCCGGCAATACCTCCGCCGATTACAAGAGCACGTTTGGTTACAAGGCTCTCGCCTGGCTGAAGAGGAGCATCCAGATTTACTTTTGCGATTGCGGCTCTTGCAAGGATCACTGCCTTTAAGGTAGCCTCTTCCATATCCTTGTGGATCCAGGAGCAATGCTCACGGATATTGGCAATCTCTACCATATATGGGTTTAATCCCGCTTTCTGTGCTGCCTTTCTAAAGGTAGCCTCATGCATACGCGGGGAACAGGAACAGACTACGATTCCTGTCAGATTTTTTTCATGGATGGCGTTAATGATCTTGGCCTGTCCTGCTTCGGAGCACATGTACTGATAATCTTCCGCATGAACAACGCCTGGCTCTTTTGCTGCCATCTCTACTACTTTTTTTACATCAACTGTGGCTGCAATATTGGTACCACAATGACATACGAATACACCTATTCTCTGCACCTGTTTTTCACCTCCTGTATCTTCTGAATGCACTTACCAGCAGCTGCTGCGGTGTGTCTTCATCAAGCAGCTCCGGAATTTCGTCTGCGGTCAGATAGTTCTGCCCACGCTCGCGGACAACCAGCTGTCTGGCTGCGTCGATCAGTTTTCCCGGTTTAACATCTCTTGGACAGCGTTCTACACATGCAAAGCAGGAGAGGCATTTCCATAAGGATTTTGACTGTGCAAGAGCTTCAATGTCGCCGTTCTGTACATAAGTTACAAACTGGTGAGGCTTGATATCCATCTCGTTAAATGCAGGACAGGTTGCGGAGCATTTGCCGCATTTCATACATTTCAGGGGATTTACTCCGGAAATTTCTTTGATTCGCTCTGCTGCATTCTGGGTATTTCCATATGTATAAGCCATTACTTCGCCACCTCCTCTTTTACTCCGAGAGCTTCTGCAAGAAGTTCTGTAAAATAGTAAACAGGAAGATCGCCGTTTCCGTTCTTTTTCAGGTTATACATGCAAAGTGGACAGGCTGTGATCAGCATATCTGCTTCAAAGCCCTTTGCACTGTCCATGATCTTTTCACACATATTCTGTGCCATTTCTTTTTCTTTCAGGGAAATGTAGCCGCCGCAGCACTCATTGCGGTATGGGTATACCACAGGCTCTGCGCCAAGGGCACGGATGAAGTCTTCCATAATGGTGGGATTCTCCGGATTATCAAATGCCATGATCTTTCCTGGTCTTAAAAGAAGGCAGCCATAATATGCACCGATTTTTTTGCCAGTTAAAGGATTTACCACTTTCTTTTTGATCTCATCAAATCCAACTTCATCACGGAGTACTTCCAGATAATGAAGGACATTTGTCTCTCCTTCATATGGAGTATCCAGTTTCAGATAATTATTTGCTCTGGTGCGGATGTCGTCCACGTTTTTCATGTCATCGTTCACACGTTTGAGCACATGATGACAGGCTGAACAGACTGTAATCAGATCCTGTCCTTTTTCTTTTGCGTCATTTAAAGCCCGGACGGAAGAAAGTTTGGTGGCAATCTCATCGCTGCCAAGAGGATATACGCCGCCGCAGCACTGCCAGTCTTCTATCTCTTCCATTTCGAAGCCCAGTGCTTTTGCAGAAGCTCTGGCATAGGCATCCAGATCTTTTGCCTTATTCTTCAGGGTACATCCTGGATAATAACTGTACTTCATGCTTCTTGTTCCTTTCTTGTCACTGTTCACTAAATGTGCTTTTCTAAATTCACATATGTAAACAGCAGCTATTTGGGTTGCTTTCGCAAAGTGGAACCCGACTTACCGCTTTCCGCGATAGAAGCCGGGGATGTCTTTGCTGGTATAGTTGAATGTAATGCTTCGATTCTGCACTTGAAATTATTTTTTTCTTTACAAAATGCACTCTACAAAGCTAAGGTGAAAAATTACTGTTTCTTCCGTTCACATCTGTCTGCTTCGCGGAATAATATCTGGGAACAATAACTTTTAAAGCTCAATCTGTGCGATTACTTCCTTCAGGGCATCGGCACTCTTCTTCAGCAATGCAATTTCCTCTTTATTCATACGCATCTGAACTTTTCCCTGTGTTCCATTTGGTCCTACAAGAGTAAGGGTACTCAGGCACACATCTTCGATTCCATACTCACCGTGAAGCATGGAGGATACGGTTGCAAGGGAATCGGAAGCTGCCAGGATCAGACCTACCAGCTGGCAAACGGTAGCAGATACTGCATAGAAGGTTGCACCTTTCTTTGCAATAACTTTTCCGCCGGATTTCTGTACATATTCCAGCATGGCTTCTTTATCCAGAGGTTTCACATCCTTGCCGTGAGCTTTCATTTCTTCATAATACTCATCTGTGCTGAGACCGGAAATGTAAGCGCCTGTCCATGGAATGAAGGAGGTGTCTCCGTGCTCGCCAAAAACATAAGCGTGGATATTTCCCTGGGCTACTTTGAAGTGCTCGGAAAGTCCATAGCGAAGTCTTGCTGTATCAAGAATAGTTCCGGATCCCATGATCTGATTCTCCGGAAGACCGGAAATCTTGGTAAATACATAGGTCATAATATCTACCGGGTTGCTTACGATAATATACTTTGCGTCTGGAGCTTCTTTTACGATCTGAGGAGTGATGCTCTTCAGAATGTTTACGTTTGTCTGAGTAAGCTCAATTCGTGTCTGTCCTGGTTTACGGGCGATTCCGGAAGTAATGATCACGATGTCTGAATCTTTGGCATCTGCGTAATCTCCGGCCACCAGAGATACAGGGCTTCTAAAGCAGGTTCCCTGCTCAATGTCCATAACCTCTCCTTCAACCTTCTCCTTGTTGATGTCGATCAGAACAATCTCGGAAGCGATCTCATCGTGTGCCAGTGTGTAAGCGATAGTGGAGCCAACGCTTCCAGCTCCGATAATGGTAATTTTGCTGCTCATAAAAAACTCCTTTCATGGGGTTGTGGGATTGTGTCAACTTTTCCCTCTGTTTTGTTACTTTTCCGTGGGATTGGTTGGTTTTCCCTGTGTGATGTCCTTTGTTTCTTGTTTATTTTTTAACAATCACAGTTAGAAAAAAAGCGGGTAAAAACTTTATTTTCTGCCTTGTGACATGGCCTAAACCAGAAACACAGAGAATTTTCTTCCTGTTTTCCTGGTTCAAGTCATGTCACTATGTGTTTCTTGACAAACAATTCTCAACAAAAGGACTTTTCCCTCTTCGTCTCCGCATAAAATATTGGTTTTCTCCGCTCTCATTAAGATACCACAATGACAATCTTTTAACAACTATTTTTTTTAATTTTTATCATTATTTTGGGGCTTCTACATATTGCATAAATATAGGGGCTCTGTTTTGTATGATTTTATGTAGGTTACTTCTGTAAATCCCATTGTCCCCAGATTGGCGTCTCCCTTTTTCAGATATGCATTAATTTCCTTATTATTTACAATTTTCTGGTACTTCAAGTAGATCAGTTCTCCTTTTTAGCTTTTTTCTCAAGATAATTATAAGGAAAAAAAGCAGCTTGTTGTCTCGGACATGTAAAATTTTGTTTAAATTTGAGATGAAGAAAGCATCTGTCAGTTACGATTCGACAGATGCTTTTTTCTAAAACATGTTTAAAAAATCATGGATCTCACCAATGCTTTTTCTTGCCCGAATCAGCAGGCGTACAGCTTCACAATATTCTTCAGATTCTCCACGGCATAATCCATTCCTTCAACGGTAATGTGTTCGCATGGTCCGTGGAAGGCATAGCCGCCGGTTCCAAGGTTCGGACAAGGCAGTCCCATGAAGGAAAGTCTTGCGCCATCTGTGCCGCCGCGGATTGCAACTGTCTCAGGATTCAGTCCGGACTGCTGCACAGCCTTCTTCGCATTATCGATCAGATGCATACAAGGCTCAATCATCTCTCTCATATTACGATACTGCTCTTTCATAGTAAGCGTCACAGTACCTTCACCATATTTTTCATTGAGAAGTTTGGCAATATGCCACATCATCTCCTGGCGGCAGGCAAACATGGCACTGTCATGGTCGCGGATGATATAGTCAAGGCTTGCCGTGGATACATCTCCGCTCATTTCGCAGAGATGGAAAAATCCCTCATACTCTTCTGTATTGGCCGGAGTATCTCCTGCTGGAAGCATGTTGTTAAACTCCATGGCAACCAGCGCTGCATTGATCATGGTATTCTTACTGCTGCCTGGATGTACGGAAAAACCTTTGATCTTTACCTTTGCACCTGCGGCATTGAAGTTCTCGTATTCAATCTCATTCTCAGCGCCGCCGTCTACAGTGTAGGCAAAATCAGCCCCAAAGCCTTCTACATCGAAGAAGTCTGCACCACAGCCGACCTCCTCATCCGGGGTAAAACCGATGCAGATTTTTCCATGAGGAATACTCTCAGTGATAATCTGCTCTGCCATGGTCATGATTTCTGCTACGCCAGCCTTGTCATCAGCCCCAAGAAGCGTAGTTCCATCTGTAGTGATCAAGGTTCTGCCTTTTAAAGAGGAAAGGTGTGGGAAATCTTTCAAAGTAAGGGCATATTCGCTCTCTCCCAGTTTCACATCTCCACCGTCATAATTCGGGATGATCTGAGGATTTACGTTCTCTCCTGAGAAATCAGGTGCCGTGTCCATATGTGCAATAAAACCAATGGCCGGCTTATCCTCAAGTCCTTCTGTTGCCGGGATTATACCATAAACATAGCACTTGTCATCAATGCGCACAGCCTGAACTCCTATCTTTTTCAGTTCCTCTGCCAACTGGTTTCCCAGGTCAAACTGACGGCTGGTGGATGGCACGTTCTCCTGCTCATCCTCGCTTGTGGTATATACTTTCACATAATTTAATAAACGTTCGTATGCACGCATTTTTGCTTTTCTCCTTCTCATGTATTCTTTATTTTCAAGCAGCTCGGCTAAATAATTTTACAGCTCTTCCAGTTTCTCCAGTTCCCCGCCAAATGAAGTATCCATACATTCTTCAAAAGACGCTTCCTTCTTCATCTTCTCCAGTGCCACTCCCGCCTTCTTTACAGTCTGCACCGTTCCGGCACCTGCTATGCAGCCGCCAGGACACGCCATGCCTTCCAGCAGATATCCGTTGTATTTCCCTGCTTTGGCTGCCATCAGCATCTTTTTACACTCCTGAAGTCCGTTAGCACTGACTACCTTCACCTCGCGATCCGGATCCATACGCTTTACAGCTTTCACAACTGCGGCTGCCACACCGCCGCTAACAGCAAAGCCACGACCGTCACTACTGGCCTGGGTAAGAGGCTCTTCCTCCGGAAGGCTGGCAAAATCAACATCCTTGGCATCAAACATGCCTTTCACCTCTTCAAAGGTGAGAACGAAGTCCACATAGCTTCGAACCGACTTACGGCTTGCCTCCAGCTTCTTGGCTGCACATGGTCCTACAAACACGATCTTGCAGTCTGGCTCTTCCTGCTTCAGAAGTCTGGCAGTCAGTACCATGGGAGTAAGCGCCATGGAAATGCAGTTGGCAAGCTGTGGAACCGTCTTTTTTGCCATAACAGACCATGCCGGGCAACAGGAGGTTCCCATAAACGGAATTTTCTCCGGCACTTCCTTCATGAAGTCCTTAGCCTCCTCAATGGTGCAAAGATCTGCACCCACAGCCACTTCCTTAATATCCGTAAATCCAAGCGCCTTAAAAGCTCCCCGAAGCTGGGTATTCTTCAATTCCGGTTCAAACTGACCTGCCACAGCCGGCGCTACAATGGCATAAACTGGTGTATCACTTTTTAATGCCATAATGGTCTGATAAATCTGTCCCTTATCTACAATGGCACTGAACGGACAGCTTACCAGGCACATTCCACAGGAAACACACTTGTCATAGTCGATCTCTGCTCTGCCATACTCGTCTGAATGGATGGCATTCATTCCACAGGCCTTGGCACACGGACGCTCCTGCTTGATAATGGCATTATATGGACAGGATTCCAGACACTTTCCACATTTGATGCATTTCTCCTGATCGATCACAGACCGCCCGTTTTCCATGTGGATAGCCTGCTTGGGACAGACCTCCTGACAAGGATGTTCCAGACAGCCCTGGCAGCCCTCTGTGACAATCACACGCTTCTCCGGACAGGAGTTGCAGGCGAATTTAATAATATTGATAAGGGGCGGCTCATAATATTTCTCTTCGATCAAGCTGGCTTCTACGCCCTTGGAAATTGGCGCATGCTCGGAAATGTTTCGAAGAGGCAGTCCCATTGCCACACGCAGTCTCTCTCCTACGATAGCTCTCTCCAGAAAAATACTGTCACGATATGTTGCAATCTCTCCTGGAAGAATTTTGTACGGAAGATCATCCATCTCTTTCTCAATGTCGCCCTCATAGGCAAGCCGGGCAATTTCAGTAAAAATCTGGTGTCTGATTTTTGTCTTTGATGAGTATAGTCCTCTCATTCTTTTTCTCCTTATGCTGTAGTATTTTGCACCAGCCAGATTTTACCGCAATCAATCTAACTGTCTTTATAAAGTTTTCTTTCTCCGCTTTTTTAAATAGTTGATATAAATTCATCAAGTATTTATTATACCACCTATCATACAAAAAAATTATAATTTAAGCAAATCTTTTTCCAATTTCTTTTCCTGGAGCATGTATGAAAAAGGCTTTCTTTTAGTGTGTTGAAAGTTGTTCAAATGTGTCCCTCCTGAAGAACTTTTCACCCTCCCAACACATTAAATAAGAAATGCGCGCAAAAAAAGACACTGTACAGATTTCTCCACACAATGTCTTTCTTCAAAATTTTCACATAAAATATTATTTCATCCACCTATCTGGCAATCCAGATCACAGACGGAATGCACTGCTTTTTTCAAAAGTTCCATATGCTTCGGTTCTGGAGGAAGTATCTCCGGCAGCTTGTATTCTCTTCCAAGCCAGTCGTACTTATCCTGTCCCAGACGGTGATAGGGAAGAAGGTGAATCTTCTTCACACCTGGCAATGTAGATGCAAAGGAAGCAATAGACTTGATTTCCTCCACACTGTCATTGAACGTTGGAACGACAGGTACACGAATCACCAGATTGGTCTGGCCAGAAAGAGCTACCTTTCTGGCGTTCTCCAGAGCCAGTCCATTGGGCTTGCCTGTAAACTGCTTATGCTTCTCCTGATTGGTATGCTTGATATCCATCAGGTAAGTATCCAGATAAGGCAGTACCATCTCTATATTTTTCCAGGGAACACAAGCCATACTCTCGATAGCTGTATTAATTCCACGCTCTTTCGCTGCGCGAAGAAGGTCACGGGCAAATTCCGGCTGACAGAGACATTCGCCGCCGGAAAGTGTCATTCCGCCGCCGGAACGGTAGTAGTATGGGCGATCCTTCTCTACCAGTTCGATCATCTCGCGGACAGTTACGTCTCGTCCCATGGTCTTCACGCCGTCTGGAGTTTTCATTGTCTGGATCTTATATTCCTGGGATTCCGGATTGCAGCACCACTGGCATCTGAGCACACAGCCTTTCAAAAACACAATGGTACGGATTCCAGGACCGTCATGGATGGAATAACGCTGGACGTCGAAAATACGCCCTGTAGTGTCTAAATATTCCATAGATATCTCCATTATACGGAAGTGCCAGCAGACTTCTCTTAACGAAGCCACCAGCAATTCCATTTATATTTTTCGCAGAAAGTTTCCATTCACATCCACACTTATCATCTCGCTAAGAAGTGAGCTATGGGGCAATTATAACTCTCCTGCATAAGAGTCTGCTGACTTTCGTTTTAGAATCCCTGCTCAGTTCTTCTGATAATGTCATCCTGCAGAGATTTGGAAAGTGTGGTAAACAGTGCACTGTAACCAGCCACACGTACAACCAGATGCTTATAGTTCTCCGGATGTGCCTGTGCATCCAGCAGTGTCTCTCTGCTTACAACGTTAAACTGCATATGCATTCCCTTCTGATCGAAGTAGGAACGGATCAGTGCAACGAACTTCTCAAGACCCTCACGTCCAGACAATGCTGACGGATGGAATTTCTGATTGAACAGAGTACCATTGGATACGATGAAGTGATCCAGTTTTGCAACAGAGCTTGCTGCTGCAGTAGGTCCGTTCACATCCTTGCCAGCGGATGGGGAAACACCGTCTGCAACCGGAGTATGTGCATATCTTCCATCTGGTGTAGCACCAGTCTGTCCACCAAGAGGTACGTTTGCAGATACCGGATAAAGTCCCGCCTGATACTGTCCGCCTCTTGGGTTCTTAAAGTTCTGTAACGGTCTTGTGTATGTGTAAGCTACGTCTCTTGCGAAGTAGTCAACCTCCGGAATGTCATTTCCGAATTTCGGAACTTCTGCGATCATGTCGTGAATTTCCTGATATCTAGCCATCTTCTCAGGTGCCATCTGGGCATTCATAACAGATTTCAGGACAGCTGCTGCAGTATCCGCATCAACCTTGGCACCGCTCTCGGTCATCTCTCTTAAGATGCCGGTTGTGATCTCTTTCACAGACTGCTCATCCAGGCCTTTGCCATAGTTCCATGCAAGAGCTTCTTTCAGCTCCTCCATTGTAAACTTCTTCTCCTGGTAAACCAGCTGGCGAATCGCATAGAGGGAATCTGCCATGTTTGCAATACCAAATCCCTGGGGACCGGTAAAGTTATAAACTGCGCCGCCTTCCTGTACAGTCTTTCCACGGGCGATACAGTCATCGATCATACTGGAAAGGAATGGAAGCGGGCAACGCTTTGCATGTGCTACGTCGATGGCATTATCTGCATTTACAAGAAGGGAGATGCAGTATTCCATCTGTTTCTTGTAAGCATCGTAAAACTCATCGAAGGTTTCCATCCGGGTAACATCGCCGGTAGGAATACCAACCATCTCACCCTGATCCATACCATTGCCAAATACAAGCTCCAGCGGACGGCACATATTAAAGAATGCTGCGTCATGCCATCCCTCTGTCTTACCTGCTTTCTGAGGCTCTACGCATCCGATGATATTGTACTCACGGGCATCTGCCAGGGAAAGTCCTCTGTTCTGCAGTGCCGGGATGATTACCTCGTCGTTATAATAAGCCGGAAGTCCGATACCCGTTCTGGTAAGCTCTGCTGCCTTGATCAGAAGGTCATGAGGAGAACCATTCCATACACGGATGGAAAGGGACGGAGCCGGAAGATGTACATGCATGGATGCCTCAATACACATAAAGGAAAGGTCATTGGTCACATCATTGCCATCTTTATCCTGACCTCCTACGATCAGGTTCTGGAACAGACTGTAGCCTGCGAAGCCTTCTGCAGATGCTGCGTCACGGACTTTATTCAGGTCATTTAATTTTACCCAGATGCAATCAAGAAGCTCCTGGGCTGCTGTTCTGGTAATCGCGCCGCTCTCAATATCCTTCTTATAATAAGGATACATATACTGGTCGAAACGTCCTGGGGAAATGGAATGTCCGCTAGACTCCATCTGGAGAAGCTGCTGCACAAACCAGAAGGACTGACACGCCTCCCAGAAATTGGTAGCTCCCTTCGCCGGAACCTTGCTGCAATTGGATGCAATCACAAGAAGCTCTGCTTTACGCTGTGGATCTGTACATTTCTCTGCCATTTCAAGGGCAAGCTTTGCATATCTGTCTGCATAATCAATCACTGCCTGGCAGCTCATGATAACTGCTTCCAGGAAACGGGAACGCTCTGCGTAATCTCCATCCCCCACATTGCATTTATCCAGCTCAGCCTGTGCTTTCGCCATAATGCCTTCGTATCCGATTTCAAGAACTTCCCAGTATTTTACGGTAACATGTCCTACACCATTATAGAAATAGTTTCCCGGTGTAAAAATATTGTGATCAATTGCACGAATGGCTTCTGGTGCCATATATGCTGTGGCAAGCTCACTGGTAGTCTTGCCTTTCCAGTATTTGTGTACCTCGCGAAGATCTGCTTTGGCCTCCTCTGAAATATAGAATGGATCAGCAGTTCTGGTGGCAACCGTATCCAGCTCATCTTCCAGCCACTGGAATGAGAATTCCGGGAATGTCTGGCATCCTCTCGGTGCAATGGAGTTACTTCCCACGATCAGTTCCTCATCACGGATGATGATCGGAATATTATGTAAAATGTGGGAAAAAGCTTTCGCTCTTCTGGTAATGATCGGCTGGTCTTCCGTCTCCTTATAGGACTCTGTGATCAGCTTCGCTCTGTAAGATTCGATCTCCGGCATCTTGGCATAGAGATGATCTACCAGACGGGTAATTCTGGAAGATTTCGGAATCTCACTTGAATTGTATTTTTCCATGGTTCTCCTTTCTCATGGATGTCCCGGCATATGAAATAGTATTCTGTATCTCCAAAACACAATATTCTCTCTGTCGGCAACATAAATGTCCGTTGTTCCATGACATAGTTTTCTATGCTCATTATACGTCATTTGCTATGCGGTGTCAACATAATTCAACACTGTTTTTGTTGCTTTGGTTGGTGTTTTTGGTTGATTTTTGTGGTTTTTCGTTGTTTTTATTAAGATACCAGGTTAAACAAAAAGCGTTTTCCGATTTTCATATTTTGATTTCAGAAAACGCTTTTCAAATTATATCTCCACACAAATTATATAGCAGTTCAGTGCCATACGTTGAAAGTTATCAATTTATTTGAAATATATGTGTATTCTTTCTCTCTGCCCCGTCTTGATATTTTCAGCCAATGCAACAGCAAGAAATCCAGATCCTCCTGCAACTTTTATTTTGCTGCCATTTGGTGACATCTTTGCTACACCCCAGTTACTTCTTGCATACGATATTCCCCCTCTGAGTTTCCAACCTTTTTTCAGATTAAATTTAAATGCGATACTCTTATTTTTATATTTGGAATAACGCAGATTATAAATTGCATTTTTTTTAAAAGCAGTTCCTTTAATTGTGAGCTTTCCCACCTTTGCAGAAGAAACAGGATTTACATATTTATACACGGTAAATGTACATTTGTAAGTTTCCCGTTCAGTTTTCACAGTAATAGTTGTTGTGCCAGCTTTTTGGGGCGTAGCCCAAATAGCATTATCCTTTATCTTTACAGTTGCAACTTTTGTATTACTGGATTCCACAACTACTTTTCTTTTTCCAATGTAGGCAATAAGTTCATCCGGATTGTAGCATCTGCGATTTTCCATAGTTTTAGAAGAATAAATAGTTGCATTTGTCTTAAGAATTTTAAATGCCTCTTTTGCGTAAGCAGGCACGGTCATTGCAAACATCATAGCAAATGTCAGAACAACCATTATTATTTTTTTTAGTGACTTTTTCATTTTCAACACTCCCTTCATGATATGGACATTACAGAATACAATATATATATACATTTTTGATTTTATAACAGTTTATACCCATTTACAATCTGTGCCAAAATGTGTGCGCAATTCTTTCGCGGGTTTGTCACATTCTGTTTTTTATCAATAAAAAAACTGCCATATCAGATTTCTCCAATACAGCAGTTTCCTCATCTTCTTATTTACCAGCTATGTAAAATACCAGTGCCTCATTCACACCTTAGTGGCAGTGTCCACCGCAGCTTCCGCAGTTCCCATTGCAGCCTTTTCCGCTTTTCTTATCTTTCACAATGCTTCTCACTGCCAGACCTGCTATTACGACTACGATAGCACCAACAACTACTGTTCCCATACTATACTCCTTTCCGGTTAGCCGAAACGTGCTTGCCGAAGGCTTCTATACCATTTCCCAAACACTGTACGAATTTTCACCAATAAATATAACAACGATTTATGCTGTTAGTATATTCTAACATTCATTAGATGTCAATATTTATTTTATATTCCTTACACATTCAGCTTCATCTGTCCGTCTTTAATATATCCCATATTTCGCATTCCTCGGTAAATCACATAGGATAACAGTCCCGGAAGTAGGAAGTGGAACAATACAATTTTCAGAATTACCAGCACCGGTGATTCTGTTGCCACCATAGTCTGGTAAGTCATGATCTGTCCAACCAGACCTGATGTTCCCATTCCGGAGCCTGTCGCATTGTTTGTCATATGGAAAGGCCCGATAATGGCAATTGGGCCTAAAATAGCAGATGCCAGTGTAGGAGGCAGCCAGATCAGCGGACGCTTCATAATATTAGGGATCTGCAGCATGGAGGTTCCAATTCCCTGGGCAAAAAGACCGCCCACGCCATTATCCTTAAAACTTGTCACTGCAAATCCAATCATCTGACAGCAGCATCCGATCGTTGCCGCACCCGCTGCCACGCCATTCAGCCCCAGAATAATTCCAAGAGCTGCAGAACTAATTGGCAAAGTCAGTACCATTCCCATGATGACAGAAACCACAATTCCCATTAGGATTGGCTGCTGCTCAGTTCCCCAGTTTACCAGGTTGCCAAGCCATGTCATGAAGCTTGATACTCCCGGTCCTACCAGTATCCCTACAGCACCACCGGAAAGGATGGTGATTGCTGGTGTAATAAGAAGATCCAGTTTTGTTTTTCCGGCAACCAGCCTCCCAATCGTAATTCCCACATATGCAGCCACAAACGCTCCAAGAGGCTCCCCAGGACCGGATAACACTAATGCCCCTGTATCAGACAACAGGGTTCCTGCAATAAGGTTTGATGCATAAGCCCCGATCATTCCTGCTGCCGCAGCCGACAACAGCACATAAGTAGATTCCCGGAATTTATACGCAACACCGATGCCGATTCCGGCACCTGTAAGCCTCTGGGCAACCACTGCAAATGCACTTAAATAAGTGCCATATGTACCGCCCATCAAATCACCAATCTGTTTCAAAATAGTTCCGATGATCAAAGTAGAAAACAACCCCAAAGCCATTCCGCTTAAACCATCAATAAAAATATTGTTTAAAACCTTCTTTATCGCTTTCATACTCTCTCCTTGTCCCCACCATCTAAAGCATGTAAAAAATTAATCTTGCAATCTGCAAAATACACCGAAAAGTGGGGCATGCAGACTGCGAGATTGTTTTTTCCGAACACGCTCTAATATAGATCCATCTTCTTCCTTCCCAGTTCAAGAAATACCTTCGTCCCTTTTCCAAGCTCCGACTCTATCCTGATTCCGTGATCCAGCCTTTTCATAATCTTTCCGCAAAGATAAAGCCCAATTCCAGTAGACCTGTTCTCTTCACGTCCATTATAGCCAGTAAACCCCTTTTCAAAAACCCGGGGCAAATCTTCGGCACGGATTCCGATTCCAGTATCTTCGATCACCAGCGTATGCGGCCTGGATATGCTCATATAGATGGATATTTTTCCTTTTTTTGTGTATTTCAGTGCATTTGATAAAATTTGTCCCAACACAAAGCCAAGCCATTTTTCATCTGTAAGCACCGTTTCCGATACCTCTTGATACTCCAGAGAAAGCTTTTTCCCAATAAATATTCTGGCAAATTTGTGAATCTGCTCACGAATCAGAGAATCCATATCCACTTCCTCAAAGCGGATGTCTGAAGCCATATCCTCCGTTCGAAGATACCCCAGCACCATCTCCACATACTGCTCCACCTTAAAAAGCTCATTCTGAATCTCCTGAGGTCTGGGCTTCTCTTCCTGAAGAAGCAGTCTTGCTGCAGCAATAGGTGTTTTGATCTGGTGAACCCACAGCGTATAAAAGTCTGTCAATTCTGTACCAAAAGCACTTCTCTGATTCTCAGCCTCTATTCTCTTCTCATCCAGACTACGGCAGATTTCCCGGTAAATAGCCTCATTTTCATTCTCCGGAGCCTCCAGACATTCTTCTGAAAAATTGCCGCAGTCTCTTATGTAAAGCAGACTTTCCTGCTTTTTCCGGTATTTATGGTAATCACACATAAGCCCCAGGCCTGTCAGCAGCATTTCAAAAACTGCCACATAACCTACAGGCTCCAGCGGAATATCATACAGAAAAAGGATTCCAGCCGTTACCGCTACCATAAGTAAAGCCAAAACACCTGTTTTCCATCTGGTTTTCAGATATTTAATCATACCATGTACCCCAGGCCTTTTTTGGTGATAATGAAGTTCTCTACACCCAGACCTTCCAGCTTCCGACGGATTCTTGTGATGTTTACTGTCAAAGTATTGTCATCCACAAAGCTGTCGCTCTCCCACAGTTTTGTCATAATCGACTCTCTGGATACAACATGCCCCTGATGTTCAAATAGTATCTGCAATATCTTCAATTCGTTTTTCGTCAGGTCTGCAAGCTTTCCATCCACTGAAATCGTCCCATTTCCAGGATTCAGCACTACGCCGCCCCTTTCCAGAAGACTGTTGTTCTGACCAAAGGCATAGGTTCTGCGAAGCACAGCCTGCACCTTCGCAGTTAACACATCCAGATCAAAAGGTTTCGCGATAAAATCATCTGCCCCCCGGCTCATGGCCATTACCATATTCATATTGTCAGCCGCTGAAGACAGAAACATCACCGGTACCTGTGAAATTTTGCGGATTTCCTCACACCAATGAAAACCGTTAAAAAACGGCAGTTTCAAATCCAGCAGCACCAGCTGTGGATCTTTTTGCACAAACTCCTGAATCACATGAGTGAAATCTTCGATCTGAAAGACCTCATATCCCCAGGATTCCAAATGTCGCTTTACTATCTGTACAATAATTTCGTCATCTTCTATTATTAAGATTTTATACATTTTTAATCAAGTTTTTCTTCTAAACGGACATGTCTGCCTGCGCAGACATCACCCCAAATGAAAGTCGATTGTTCCGCGCCTTTAGCGCTACCGCGCAGGACTTTTATCCTAAATATGCCTTCAGTAATTTCAGTGTATTCTTCGCTCCATCCCTGTGTGACCGCTCGTATCCATGAGATGCGTAAACTCCCGGTCCGATCAGACCATGCTTCATATCATAGCCTGCTTTCAGTGCCGCATCCACATCAGAGCCATAATGAGGATACACATCCACAGCAAACGCAATGTCATTCTCCTGTGCAGCCTTGATCAGACCGGAAACCACCTGGTAATCATATGGTCCCATACTGTCCTTAGCGCAGATTGAAACCATGGTTTCATCACATTCCAGGCCTTTTCCAACACATCCCATATCTACGGAGATCATCTCTGTCACTCCATCTGGGATAGCGGCACATCCACCATGTCCCACTTCCTCATAAGAAGTGATCAGTACATAAATGGTACGCTCTGTCTGAATTTCTTTCTCTTTCAGATATTTAGCATAGCCGAGAAGAATAGCAGTGCTGAATTTATCATCAAGGAAACGGCTCTTGATGTATCCGCTCTCAGTCACAACTGTCCTTGGATCAAAGCAGACAAAATCGCCTGTCATGATTCCAAGTTTTTTCACATCCTCTTTATTCTTCACCGGCTCATCAAGAATGGCCTCCATCGTCTCATAAGTACGTTTGGTATCGCTATACTCGCCGTTTACATGAACAGACGCATTCTCCAGCTGGAAAGTTGCATCATATACTTTGCCGGACTTTGTATAAACCTTACAATTCTCAGCCTCTGCATTGTTTGGATTCATACCGCCGATATTAGTCAGTTTCAGATGTCCGTTGTCCATGATCTGGCAGACCATTCCGCCAAGAGTATCCATGTGAGCTGCCAGAACCACTGCATTCTCATCGTCTTTTCCTCCAAGCTTTACAAGCACAGCCCCCTTCTGGGTGATCTGCGGCTCATAGCCCAGCTTTTCAAATTCTTTTTTTACAAAATCTGCTGCCATGTGGGTAAAACCACTTGGACTTGGCACTGAAAGCAGATCCTGTGCTGTTTTCATAATGTAATCTGTGTATTTTCCCATGATATTCTCTCCTGTTTTTTACAAATTTTAGTCTTCTTACCTATCGTTCTTCACTTTCTGTATAGCAATGCGCCTCACAGAAATTACTTTTAAGCGATAACATTATATGATACCAGTGTCAAAAGGTCAAAAAGCTGTTCGTGCTTGCACGATAAGGCTTTTGAACTTGGGACACGCCAAATATGAGAAAGTAGCGATTTACGCAGTAAATCAGCGGATTTCGAATATTTGGAGGATTGCGGGAGCAGCGTAGCTGCGTAGCAATCTGGGTATCAAATGAGTGTCAAAAGACCTTTTGACACTCATATCATTATATTTACTTATTATCCTCAAATGTGATAACTTTATAAACCCATACTTTTTGCCAATTCCACAGGTCTGGCTGCGTCACATAAGCTTCCCATGAATTTCCTGTGGCACTCTGGCTTTCACCAGAATTCCAGTATCTGTGTACTCCTCCGAAAGCAGCTGTCCATATTCCCGGATCAGCTGAATCTTGCCAGCCTCCTGATAGGTAAAAAGCTTTTCCACATAAATCTGCTCTTCGGAAAGAATTTTCCCCAGAAGTGCCTTTAAATCCTCAAGGCCTTCCCCTGTTTTCGCAGATACCTTCAAAGTGTGGTCTGCATTGCTGTCGCGCATACGGATAGCCGCTCCCATATCCACCTTATTAAACAATGTAATGGTCTTTTTCCCCTGAACTTCCAGCTCCTGCAAAGTGTCGTAAACCACTTCCATCTGCTGCACCGCCTGGGGATTGGAGCAATCCACCACATGAATGATGTAATCCGCGTACCTGGCTTCCTCCAGCGTACTCTTAAACGCCTCAACCAGATTGTGTGGCAGCTTACGGATAAATCCAACCGTATCGGTAAGCAGGATCTGCTGTCCGTCATCCAGCGTCAGAGCCCGCGTAGTCGGATCCAGAGTGGCAAAAAGCTTGTCCTCGGAAAGAACACCTGCGCCTGTCAAAGTGTTCAGTAAAGTGGATTTTCCCGCATTGGTATAGCCCACGATCGCCGCAGTCTTCATCTTTCCCCGGGTACGTCCGGTACGGAGCAGTTCTCTGTGCTTCTCTACCTGGGAAAGCTCTTCCTTCAGCGCTGTGATTCTCTTTCGGATCAGACGTCGGTCGCTCTCCAGCTTCTTCTCTCCAGGACCTCGGGTTCCGATTCCTCCTCCAAGTCTGGACAAAGACGCACCTAGTCCTACCAGTCTGGATGCTCTGTAACGGAGCTGTGCAAGCTCAACCTGAATCTTTCCCTCGCTGGTAGTGGCATGTTTTGCAAAAATGTCAAGGATCAGAAGAGTTCTGTCCATTACCTTACATTCCAGCTCATGCTCCAGATTGTTCATCTGTGCCGGGGAAAGTTCATCGTCACAGATGATTCCTGTAGCATCCGTGGCCAGCATAAGAGCACGTACCTCCTCGATCTTTCCTTTTCCAATATAAGTTCCAGGATGTACAGTCTCACGGTTCTGGATAATTTTTCCCACTGTCTGAGCTCCGGCAGTATCTGCAAGCTCCTCCAGTTCATCCAGGGATTCTTTCACATTATCGTTCTCATCCAGCTGAACGCCAACCAGAATCACCTGCTCCTGTATTTCTTCAATATATTCCATAAATCCTCCTTCCGGATCATCCATAAACTAACTTTCAGTTACTTTTCTATCTGAAAATCATCTGTTAGAGTATAACACAAACCCATTCCTTTTGGGAGAGGTATATTTCAGTTACTGTTCACTGGTAACGTTCCGCGAGGCGTTTTTTGTGAACAAAGTTCACAGAAAACCCGAGAATTGCGGCGCGAAATCATGCGAATGCATGATTTCTGTGCATCGCGAAGCGCGTTACTGTGAACGGAGTGAACAGTAACATATTTCAGATCTGAAAACAACAACTACAGTTCAGATCTCATATAGTATATAATAATAGTAAAAGACCAAAAAAGGAGGAACCTATGAAAAAGAAAAATCTCAAAACTCTTGCAGCATGCCTTTGCCTGTCCTGTACGCTCCTGACAGGTACTCTTCCCACCCAGGCAGCTGCCCGGACATCTGTTTCCCAAACTGCGAAATCTTCTTCCACTGTCACCAATAAGAAGACCCATTCCGGTAAGGGACAAGCTTCCAGTTCCTCTTCTGGTACCTGGAAGACCATCAAGGGCCGCCACTACTATTACAATGCTCGCGGCAAGAAAGTCAAAGGCAAGGTCAAAATCGGATCCCGCTATTACTTTTTTGACAAAAATGGAATTCAGCGTTACGGCTGGAAAAAAATCAAAAATGATTACTACTTTTTCCGTATCAGCACAGGAACCACCGGCGCATACATGCTGACCTCCACCACTATAAATGGTATCGCTCTTGATGCTTCCGGACGTGCCAGCAAATCCGGTTCTAACCTGCGCAAGCTGAAGCTAATGACAGAAGCGAACAAGATTGTAGAAAAGATCAGCAGACCAGGAATGAACAAAATGCAGCGCCTCCGTGCCAGCTTTGATTACGTCAAGAAGCAGTACACCTACTATTGCTGGCGTGAATTCAGAAATACACAGGACTGGGAAAAGGATTTCGCCGAAGATATGTTTTTCCGCGGCGGACGAGGTGACTGTGTTTCCTATGCAGCAGCTTTCGCCTACCTCGCAAACGCTGTAGGCATGAAAAAAGTTTATGTAATCTGCTCCGGCGGTCACGGCTGGGCTGAAATTGGTGGAAAGGTCTATGATCCTGACTGGGCGCTTGTAAGCAGCGTGGATTCCTACTTTGCAATGTCCTACGATCTCAGTGGCGTGAACGGCCGCCCCATGTATCGTGGCAACCGCCTTTATGTAAAAAAGATCTGAGTATATTACCAAAAAAGGATTTGAAATCCGGCATTCAATATTGCCTCAGATTTCAAATCCTTTTATGATTATAAAAATAGCTTCAAGAACCTTCTCTGTTTCCTATTCATTACTTCCAGTCCTGGATTTCAGGAAATCAAGCTCTTTCGCAGCTTCTTCATCCTCCGGATACATTCCGACATAAGACACAGCTTTCTCCTGCGCTGTGGAAAAATCCAGTTTTTTCTCATAAGCTACAATTTCATTAAATAACAAGCTCTGCATTTCATCATCGGAAGCAATGGAAATTCCGCTGCTGATATTTTCCAAAGCAGAATCATAATTTCCTTCTGCCATATCGCACACTGCCAGTCCATTGTATCCCTGTGCGGCAGTCTGTGTCTGATCCCCGGACGTATCATCCAGCTTCTGATTGATGTACTGCTGGTACATTGCCCGGGCATTTGCGTAATCTGACTGAGCGCCATAGACCATTCCAAGAACCAGAAGTGCCTCTGTACTTCCCTGATTGGAAGCATCTGTCAGCTCTTTCTGGGCATTGGTATAATCTCCCATATAGTAATAGATTCTTCCCCGGCTGCAAAGATCCTCTGCTCCCTTTGCATCTGTAGACAAAACAGCCTCCAGATACCTGGTTCCATCCGCTTCCATGTCCTTATCCAGGTACGTCTCGTAGATCTGGATGGCCCGGTCATAGCTGGAATCTTCCCCATATGCCTGCTCAAAATCAGAGGCAGCTTCATCATAGACATCCATTTCCAGGGCAACCTTTCCAGTAAGGAACCAGGCATCTGCATCCATCTCATAATTCTGGGCAAGCACCTGACAGTCTGCCATGGCATCATCCAGATAGCCAGCCTGCAGACGTGCCGTAGCACGATACAGATACAGGTCCCGGGCCATACTTTTACTTACTTTCTCCTCGCCAAGAGCACTGGTAAAGGCAGTAATGGCATCATCATAATTTCCCAGACGCTGCTGACAGATTCCAATCCCGCGGTAAGACACTGCAGGCTTCACACCATTATTCACAGAAGTAGTAAATTCATCCAGCGCATACTCATAGCTGCCCTGCTCCAGATCTTTCTCTGCTTCCTTAAAAATCTGCTGTTTTTCATTATCACAGCCAGCCAGAAGGGAAAGCCCCATGACCGCTGTCAATATTAATGCTGTTTTTCTGATTTTCATTCTCAACCAACGATCAGTCCTTCGGCTTCCATTACTTCCACAACACTGTCTACATACTGATGGCAGAGCTCATCTGTCTCGGCCTCCACCATAACACGGATCAGCGGCTCTGTACCACTCTCGCGGACCAGAATACGTCCGGAATCGCCAAGTGCCTTTCCTGCTGCTTCGACTGCTTCAACCACCTTCGGGTTCTCACGCGCAGTCTTCTTATCTGCTACACGTACATTTCGAAGAACCTGAGGATAAACCTTCATCTCTTTGGCAAGATCACATAAGGTAGACTTCTTATCTACACATGCTTCCATGACCATAAGAGAAGTAAGGATACCATCACCTGTAGCTGCATAACGGCTGAAAATAATATGTCCGGACTGTTCTCCACCAATGCTGTAGTTATTTGCCATCATATTCTCGGCAACGTATTTGTCACCAACGGCAGTCTGCTCATAACGCATTCCTTCACGCTCCAGAGCTTTGTAAAGTCCCATATTGGACATCACTGTGGTAACAACAGTATTTCCATTCAGTTTCCCCTGCTCTTTCAGATATTTACCGCAGACATACATAATCTTGTCACCATCGATGATATTTCCACGATGATCAACTGCGATACAACGGTCAGCATCTCCATCATAGGCAAATCCAATGTCCAGGCCATTGTCTACCACATATTTCTGAAGGACTTCAATATGGGTGGAACCGCAGTTTGTATTGATGTTAGTTCCATCCGGCTGATTGTTGATCACATAAGTTTTCGCCTGAAGTGCCTCGAAAACACTTTTTGCAATTGCGGATGAACTTCCGTTGGCACAGTCAAGTCCAACTTTTACATTTTTGAAATCACGGCTTGGAATGGAGATCAGGTATCCGATATAGCGGTTTCGTCCGGAAGCAAAATCAACAGTACGTCCAATGTCTTCTTTGCGTGCAAGAGGAAGCTCCTCGATCTCGCCATCGATGTAGGCCTCAATACGCTCCTCGATCTCAGCCTCAATCTTCTGTCCGTTTCCATTCAGAAGCTTGATTCCATTATCATAGAATGGGTTATGGCTTGCGGAAATCATAATACCGCAGTCAAAATCCTCTGTACGAACCGCAAAGGATACACTTGGAGTAGTGGTTACATGCAGAAGATAAGCATCTGCTCCGGAAGCGGTAAGTCCTGCAACAAGGGCATACTCAAACATATAGCTGCTTCGTCTGGTATCTTTTCCGATTACGATCTTCGCCTTATGGTCACGTCCATAATACCAGCCTACATAACGTCCTACTTTAAACGCATTATCAACTGTCAGCTGAACATTCGCCTCTCCACGAAATCCGTCTGTTCCAAAATATTTTCCCATATCTAATTATCCTCCTTGCTTATTACACCTGAAAGCATATAGGAATCATACATTCTTTTCCATATTTTCAGGCAAAACTGCAAACAATTACAATATACAGTATCTGATAATCTTATTTGTAAAGTCCGTTTGGATATACGCCAGCCTCGGTAAGCTCTTTAAAAGCTTTGATCACAACCTCTTTATCTTCCTGGTAAGTTACACCAAACCAGCTATCCTTTGTTTCAAGCACATCTACCTGGGCAGTTCCCTTCTGGATCAATGTATCAATCATAACCGGAAGAAGATACTCTGCCTTGATATCACCAGCTTTTACATTCTGAAGAAACTCTACAAATCCATCGTATAAAGTATCCATAAACGCAGGAGTCAGTCCCCACATGTTCATGGAAACAAGCTCATTTAAATCAAGCTTCTCTGCCGGCTGTCCATCTTCGCGGCTCTCAGCGCCATCTGCTGTTTTAAAAATGTTGTGTGTCTCGGTAACCCCTGTAAGCTTGCCGTCTGTAATGTGGCAAAGTCCTCTTGTAACACTTCCATTATCACTTAAGGTGTTTCCAAGACGGAAACCTGCCATGCAAATATGCAGAACATCATCTGCTGGCTGCTCCCGAACCAGATAATCATGTACTTTTACGTATGCTTCCTTTCCATAATAGTCATCTGCATTGATAACTGCAAATGGCTCTGTAAGGAACTCTCTTGCGCAGATAACAGCATGGCCGGTTCCCCATGGTTTGGTTCTGTCTGCCGGTTTCACAAAGCCTTCCGGAAGCTTCTCCATTTCCTGATATGCATACGCAACTTCTGCGATCTTCTCTACTCTTGCACCAATGGTGCTTTTAAATTCTTCTTCCAGATCCTTACGGATAATAAATACAATTTTATTGAAGCCAGCCTCCAATGCGTCTCTGATGGAATAATCCATAATGATCTCACCATTTGGTCCAACTGGTGCAAGCTGCTTGATTCCATTTCCAAATCTGCTTCCAACTCCGGCTGCCATAATTACAAGAGCTGTTTTTTTCATAGGTAATACCCTCCCATTTTTCATATGATTGTTGTTTTAGAGCGTGTTTGAAAAAGGCTCTAAGTTTACTGTTCCTGCAGATTGCTCAATTTCGCTGCCTGGTCTGCTGCGATCAGGCTGTCGATGATTTCATCCAGATCTCCATTCAGAATGTTATCCAGTCTGTGAAGTGTAAGTTTGATACGGTGATCTGTTACACGTCCCTGTGGAAAATTGTAGGTTCTGATCTTCTCGGAACGATCACCTGTACCGATCTGGCTTCTTCGCGCCTCTGCTTCTGCGTCATGCTGTTTGGCCAGCTCCATCTCATACAGACGTGAGCGAAGAACCTTTAACGCCTTATCCTTATTCTTCAGCTGGGACTTCTCATCCTGACAGGAAATTACGATTCCTGTAGGAATATGGGTCAGTCGTACTGCGGAGTCTGTAGTATTGACGCACTGTCCGCCATTTCCGGAAGCACGGAATACGTCGAATTTACAGTCGTTCATATCCAGATGGAAATCAATCTCCTCAGCTTCCGGCATAATTGCAACCGTACAGGTGGATGTATGGATTCTTCCGCCGGATTCCGTCTCTGGAACCCTCTGTACCCGGTGTACACCACTCTCATACTTCAGTCTGGAATAAGCTCCGGCACCGTTTATCATAAAGGTAACCTCTTTGAATCCGCCGATTCCATTCTCGTTTAAGCTCATCATCTCTGTTTTCCAGCGCCTGGATTCTGCATATTTTACATACATTCTGTAGATCTCAGCTGCAAAAAGAGCAGCCTCATCTCCACCGGCACCGGCGCGGATCTCCACGATAACGTTCTTATTATCGTTAGGGTCCTTAGGCAGAAGAAGGATCTTCAGTTCATGCTCCAGCTCTTCCACACGCTTCTTGGCATCGGAAAGCTCTTCCTTGAGCATTTCTCTCATATCCTCATCCTTCTCCTCTTCCAGCATGGAAAGGCTGTCCTGAATGGTTTCTTTATTTTTCTTATATTCCTTATAGGTATCCACAATTGGCTGCAGGTCGCTCTGTTCCTTCATAAGTTTCTGGAAACGATCTGGATTAGATGTTACATCTGGCTCACCCAGCTCATTCAGAACTTCCTCGAAACGTATGAGCAAATCGTCCAACTTGTCAAACATGGTTTTCCTCCTGTTATGTTCTTCTCTTTACTTATATAAAACTATCGTCTGCCCAACACAACTCTGTCAAGTCCCGTCAGGTCTTTAACAATCTGTACATCAAAAAAGCCATTTTCCCGCATCAGCGCCTTTACAGCTTCGCCCTGATCATATCCGATTTCAAACAGCATCCAGCCATTTTCCTTTAGGAAAGCCTTTCCCTCCGATACGATTTTTCTGTAAAAATACAGACCATCTTCATGGCCATCCAATGCAAGTCTTGGATCGTGATCCCGCACTTCTTCCATAAGCTCTTCAATCTCTGCGCTTCTGATGTAGGGGGGATTCGAAATAAGGATATCATACTGAGGCATATCTTTGCCAGTGTTTTGTTGAAAAAAAGCTGACGAAAACAAGTCGCTTTCCACGAAAACAGCTCTGTCTGACACTTCCAGGCTTACCGCATTCTTATCTGCCACCTGAAGAGCAAGTGGGGAAACATCAGCACCCACCCCATATGCATCCCCGGTAAGTGCCAGAAGACTTAAAAGAATACACCCCGATCCGGTGCACATATCCAGAATCCCTGGTGTCTTTTTCCCTTTCATGACTTCCAGAGCCTTCTCCACCAATGTCTCCGTATCCTGCCTCGGAACCAGTACGTTTTGATTTACATAAAATTCAAATCCCATAAAATATGCCTGGTGGGTAATATGCTGCAAGGGAACATGAGCTGCTCTTTTCCGGATCAGTTCCCGGTATCTGTCCGCTTTTTCCTCATCCATCCCGTCAGCTGAATGAGCGAAATAAAAGGCTCTGTTTATCCCGGTCACATACTCCAGAAGAAGCCAGGCATCCAGCCTGGCTTCCTGGATCTTATGCTGCTCCAGAACCTTGGTTCCTTCTTTTAATAGTGTTTCCAGAGAAGTCATTGTGCAGCTCCCGTTTCCGGCACATTCCCGGTGCGTTCTTCACTGTCCCCGCTTTCAGATTGCGCGGAAGCAGCGGAAAGATCACCGTTTTCTTTGTTCTCATATGGAATATCCAGATTGAATTCTGTCTTTAAATATGCTCTCCAGTCAAACACAGCCTCCACAGCCTTGATGGCAACCTCTGCCATATCAGCTGTAGGTTCTTTTGTGGTAAATTTCTGCATTGCCATACCAGGTTTGCTCATCATCAAGGCAAATTTACTGTCTGTCCTGCCTGCCCACTGGATAATTTCAAATGAAATTCCAGATACTACAGGTACCATGAGCAGACGGCCGAAAAGACGGAACCAGTAAGACGGTACCAGTACAAAAATAAAATGTAGGAAAATACTTACTATCATAACCAGGAACAGAAAGCTTGTTCCGCAGCGTCTGTGGAATCTGGAGCTCTCAAGCACGTTCTCCACAGTAAGTGGCTTACCATTTTCCACACAGTTGATACATTTGTGTTCAGCACCATGATACATAAAGGTTCTCTGAATATCCTTCATTCTGGAGATCAGGATCATGTATCCCATAAACAGACCCAGCTTCACAAACGCTTCCACAATGGTAACCACCACTTCCGAAGCGCCTACTTTACGGCAAAGACTGGCCAGTGCATAAGGAAGCAGCATAAAGGCTGCAATGGAAATTACAATAGAAATGGCCACAGTTACATAGAGCAAGGCTTTAAATGCCTTGTCTTCTTTTTTCTTCTTGGCTTCCAGTTCTTCTGGAGAAAGAGCAGCATTCTTTCTGGTCTCTTCCTCGTCCTCCTCATCACCTGCAATTTCAGCTGAATACATAAGGCATTTCGTTCCGGTTACCAGAGAATCGATAAAGCTTACCATTCCGCGGATGATCGGTTTCCGCCAGATCCTGGCTTTCCCGAAAATGCATTTATAATCTTCCACTTTTACTACAATTTCTTTATCAGGACGTCTTACTGCAATGGAGTATTTATCCTTGTGGCGCATCATAATGCCTTCCATTACAGCTTGTCCACCGATATTGGATGGTTTCATTTTATCCTCCAGTTACAAAGAAAGGTTGAGATTTCCCAACCTCAACCTTCTCATTCAGTAATATTCAAATTATTTATTCAGGCCGTATTTCTCGTTGAACTTATTGATACGTCCGCGAGCCTGAGTAGCTTTCTGCTGTCCTGTATAGAACGGATGACATTTGGAGCAGATTTCTACGTGGATATCCTGCTTGGTAGATCCTGTTACAAAAGTATTACCGCAGTTGCAGGTTACAGTTGCCTGATAGTAATTCGGATGGATTCCTTCTCTCATGATTTTCACCTCTCTATATTTATTCTATTTTATTTGCGTTGAATCTGACGAATTCACACTTTACACAGCCTACTGATTATAGCATGGCGTTATGAGAAATGCAAGTTATTTATAAAAATTTCTAAAACTAATCCCAGATAATATTCTGCACGGTGTTTTTTGTGAACATTACAATTTCTGTTTTTTTACCATTTGCACAAATTCAGCATTATTTGCAGTACGTGCAAACATGTTCAGGATCTGTTCCACTGCCTCATCAGACTTCATTCCGTTAAGAGCCTTTCGCATAATATATACAGCTTCCTGCTCGTCTTTGCTCAGAAGCAGATCTTCTCGTCTGGTACCGGATTTCTGAATGTCGATGGCCGGGAAAACCCGTTTCTCCTGAAGCTTGCGGTCAAGAACAAGCTCCATATTGCCGGTTCCCTTGAATTCTTCGTAAATAACGTCGTCCATTTTGCTTCCGGTGTCAACAAGTGCAGTGGCCAGAATGGTAAGGCTTCCTCCCTCACGCATATTACGTGCTGCACCAAAAAAGCGCTTCGGCATATGAAGTGCTCCCGGATCAAGACCTCCTGACAGAGTTCTTCCACTTGGGGGAACAACCAGGTTATAGGCTCTTGCCAGTCTGGTAATGGAATCCAGAAGGATCACAACATCCTGCTTATGTTCTACAAGGCGGCGTGCACGCTCTACAACCATCTCGGATACACGCTTATGATGCTCCGGAAGCTCATCAAATGTGGAATAAATAACTTCCACGTTCGGTCCCTGTATTGCTTCCCTGATATCGGTAACTTCCTCAGGACGTTCATCAATAAGAAGAATGATCAGATGCATATCCTTGTTATTCTTAAGAATAGATTTCGCAACATCCTTGAGCAAAGTAGTTTTACCTGCCTTAGGCGGGGAAACGATCATACCACGCTGTCCCTTTCCGATAGGGCTGATCAGATCTACGATACGCATGGCAGTAGTTCCGCCAGGCCGCTCCATGATCAGACGTTCATCTGGGAAGATTGGGGTCATATTTTCAAAATTGTATCTCTTCTGTCCCTCACTTGGATGGAAACCATTGATAGACGTCACATACAAAAGGGCACTGAATTTCTCCCCCTGTGTTTTAATACGGATATTTCCCTGAATAATATCCCCTGTCTTCAGATTGAATCTGCGGATCTGTGACGGAGAAACATAGATATCATTTTCTCCCGGAAGATAATTCTCACTTCGGATAAATCCAAACCCATCCGGCATAACCTCCAGGATTCCATTGGCCTTTTCGCCACTGTCAAGCTGGACCGTTTCAGCCGGAACACTGTAAGCGTTGCTTACATCCTCTTCTGTACGGTTCTCACTGGCTACGCCTGTACGGGGCTGTTCCGTTTCCTCAGGTCTTAATTCGGCTGGCGGAACCACTTCTACAGGTTTCGCTACAGGAGTGCGCTTCACGAAGTTCTCCGGTCTGTTTTCCCCATTATAACTGTTCTGGCGTCCTACATTTTCATTTCTGCCATAATTATTGCTGCGGTACTCAGGATTACGCCGTATAATGGTACGGGATCTGGTTGGTGCTTCTCTTCTCTCCGGTGAAGAAACACTTCCCGTATTTTCTGTTTTTTCTGCTGCCACAGGCTCTGGTCTTGCAGGTATGGTATTCTCTTCTGCTGTTCCGGAAATAGTCTGCTCATTTTCTGCAGTCTGTTCTTTCCTGTCCTCTTCCAGCATACGTTCAATTAATTCAGGCTTTCTCATAGTAGAAATGCCCTTCAGTCCTCTGGCTTTTGCCAAGTCTTTCAGCGTAGCCAGGGATAATGATTCATACTTTTCTTTCATCAATCATCTACCTCTTCGACTAATACAATTCTAAAACACATTTCAATTTTGATTTAACGGGATACAAATGTCTGATTAGACAGAAGCTATATACTGAATTATAAAAACATCCTTCAAAAAACTTATTAAAGTTTATTTTAACACATTTCAGGCGCCGTGTCTACATCCATTCCAAATATATCTATCCCTGCCTGCAAGAAAGTGATAACCTTTGTTTTGTATTATACACACCTAAGGTTTTTCATTGCAAGAATTTTCTGTCGACGCATATCCCGACTCTTCGACATATATAAGAGTCCTGTTCTCCCGGTGACCCAAAGATAAGTACCAGCTGTCACTTACCTTTTTATAAAATACCGGTTTCCCACGCCTGTGCTATTCACAATAAAACACCCGGAGATATTTCTCCGGGTGCCGGTCATCTTTAAAATTATTAATTCCAGAACGCTCCGTAAATCTTCTGGATCTTAGCGACCTGTGCGTCTGTAATCTGATTCAGTGCATTCTGAACAGCTGCATAAGTCTGTGGTCTGCTACTCTTCAGGGAAGCATTGTTCAGGATGTAATCCTTAACAGATTCTGCAAAATATTCGGAAGCATTCTGTGTTACATAGGCTTTATTAAAAGCTGTAACATTTGCCTTCTCAGCTGCAAAAATGCTCTGGAAGCTTGCTGTCTTATCTGCATTTCCTGCGATAAATGCAAGGAAATGACCCAGCTCATGATAAACAGAATCATCAATCTGCTTCATTGTAATAGATCTTGATCTTGCATCAAAATATCCTGAATAGTTGACGGATGGATCAACAACAAGCTTAAATCCCAGCTGCTGATATGCTGCAATTACACGATTGTCCATCTTGCCTGCAACACTTGCTACATTTTCCTCGTGTTTGCTCTGGTTCTGTGAAGAGTTTGCTGCTGCAGTTACCTGGGCAGCAGAAGTACCAGAAGAAGTAGTGCTTACAGCGGTCTCATTGTTAATTGATACCTGCTGTGTAGTTGTTGTCTGAACAGTTGTTGTGATCTTGGATGTAACAACTTTCTTTTTGGATTTCTTGGTGTATTTCGCTGTTGCTTTGGTAACAACGGTTGTCTTGGTATCTACTGTTGTATTACCGGATTTATTTGTTTTATTGGTTACTTTTGTTTTGGTTTTCAGTTTCTTGGTATAGCTCTTCTTGGAAGCCTTTTTTAATTTAACAGTCTTCCTAGTTGTCTTGGTACTGGAGGTAGTCTTCACAGTAGTCTTCGGCTGGGAAGCCAGTGGAGTTTCATCTTCTATGATGGAAGTCTCCATGATCGGATCTGTGTAACTGGGGAATTCAGGTGTTTCTCCTACTCCTGAGAATAATGAAACGCCGCCGATCACTGCTGCCAATGCTATAGCAGCACAACTGGAAACAACTTTTTTATTTGCGAGCCACTCTGCTAATTTCTTTCCTTTCATAAATAACACACCTTTCTTGAACCATAATGTAACTGACTTGCCGCTATCCGGAAACTATCAGTCCCATCAGTTTGTGGAAATAAAAAAACCGTTTATCAGATTAAATAAACGGTCGCCACAAATAGAAGAACCACGTCTCCTGTCATATTACATTACCTAATCAATATCAATGCGGCAACCGGCTGTCATAGTCCTGAGACCTTAGACCCTTGGCTTTGCGTCCCTGTCTTTCAACAGGTTTGCCTTTTATTCATTTCTTATAATAGAGCAAGTCCTCACTTTTGTCAACGGATTTTCTTTGTTAAAATTCACAAAAATCCGTCTAAAAAATACAAAAATGAAAAAATCTGTAAAACTATCTGAGCTGACCGTAACAACTGATAATCATTCTCAAATAATTTCACAGATTTCTTTTCGCTGTCTGGGTAGTAACATACACCCCTCACAGTTTACGTGTAGATTCCCGTTCTATGAGTCTTCCGGCCAGCATTTGCCGTTTAACCACCTTTTTCCGGTCAATCATGTCAAACAAAGTACGAATACTCTGCTGTGCAGTTTCCACTCTGGGATATTCCAAAGTAGTAATAGATGGATGATAATATTCTGCAATATCCTGTCCATCAGCCCCTGCCACGCAATAATCCTCCGGTACTCTTTTACCGCTGTCAATAATTGCTTTGCAGGCTCCTACAGCCAAAGTATCTGAAATAGCATAAATACAGGAAAAATCTACTCCTGATTCCAAAAGCTCACGGGTACTGTTATAACCATTCTCAATAGTATAAATTCTATTCCCCGGCTTTAAACGGACTATAAGCTTCTCATCGTACTCCAGTCCATTTTTCTCCAATGCCCTTTTATAGCCATTCAGATGGCACCTTCCCAGACCTTCATCTCCGGAAGTAATGAACGCAACTCTTTTATGTCCACAGCTGCACAGATAATCAACCATATTCTGGCTCTCGATCTCTGTATCAATTGTTACAAGAGCGCTTCGAGTATAAGATCCAGTATCCTCCGGAATTGTTTTTCCGGAACTGGCGATCACATACGGAACCCTCACCATTCTCAGCTTTGACTCATCATAATCATACATACCACCAAGAAATATGATTCCCTTGACCTTTTTCTCTTTTTCCAGTTGAAGCGCAAGCTCAACTTCATCTTCATCATCTGCTACATTCTGCAATACCAGGCAGTATTTTCTTTCACGAACCTTTTTCTCCAACACATGCAGCATAACACCCCAGAATGGGTTGCTGATTTCTTTTACCATAACTGCGATCGTATTTGAATCAGCTCGTTTCAGGTTTCTGGCACTGTTATTCGGTACATAATTATACTCTTTGATAATATCCAGAATCTTCTGTTTCGTTTCAGGATTAATGTCCGGGTGATTGTTAATAGCCCTGGACACCGTGCTGACTCCTACGCCACACAGTTTCGCAACCTCTTTAATTGTTATCTGCTCCATAACTGCCCTCCTCATGCAACAATGTGTTCATTATATATGTACTGGCATATCATGGCAAATGATTTTCAATAAAATTTGTAAAAAAATTATTTATCAGCAAATATGCTTGTCGTTATAGGCGATATTTCCTTTTCCGTATTTGTAGAGAACAGCCGGTTCTGAAGACATATGGCTGAAATCAATAGGCTCTGGAGTTGCAGTTCCCTCTACGATTTTATCAGCGCATGTGATTAAATCATGAAGAATTGCTTTTCCGATCGGGCGTATAAAATGTCCTGGGAAAATAAGTTCAAAATCTTCTTTATCTAACTTCTTTAATCCCTCTGCATATTCCTTTACTGTTGAGGAATAGGTATCAAAAATCAGAATCGGAGTTGATACTACACTGTCTCCGGCGAACAGAAATTTATTTTTTCTATCCAAGAAAACTACACTTCCAGGAGTATGTCCCGGTGTAAATAACACTTCCAGGCTTCTGCCGCCCAAATCAAAGATCTGATGCTCACTCAGCGGCAACATCTGAAAGTCTCCAGGCTCACGACCTTCAATCATGTACTCTGTTCCATAAAATCCTGGTTCCTTCTTTGTTTTTTCCACATATTTCTTCCAGCCGCTTCTAAGTGTCTCTGTATCTGCCATTTTGAAATCTTTTTCACTAAGATATGCTTTTCCAAACTCGTGGTTGCCTCCCACATGATCCAGATGTCCATGTGTATTTAATACAACATATGGCAAATCAGTCAGCGTTTCAATCACTTTTTTCAGATTTCCAAAACCTGAACCGGTATCGATCACAGCTGCACTTTTTTCACCTTTTACCAGATAAATAATGTCTGCTCCGAACTCATCGATTGCCCAGACATCCTCTGCTACCAGCTGAACTGTATAGCCTTCAATTCTCTGTAAATTAATATTGTCCATTTTCTGCCGTTCTCCTTTTCAATTACATTTTTACTGCACCTGCGGTAAGTCCGCTGGTGATATATTTCTGTGCTGCAATATAAATGATTATGATTGGAACCATAGACAGAGTCATTCCGGCAAGCATCAGATTCCACTCAGATCCGGAGGTACTCTTAAACATATAAATAGCAACTGTCAGGGTTCTCAAACCACTGTCTGAAACATACAGGTTTGGCATAAGGAAATCATTCCATGTCCACAGGAAAAACAGTACCAGAAGAGTTATGCTTGTGGAGCGTACCAATGGGAAAATTACCTGCCACATGCAGCGGAACATGCCACAGCCGTCAATTGCTGCTGCCTCTTCCAATTCCTTCGGAATGGACTTCAAAAAGCCAACGTAGGTAAAAATACCGAATGCTCCGTGGAAGCCGGCATACAGGAAAATAAGTACGGTCAGGTTATTCAAAAGGTTTGTGTTGGTCAGCTGTACAGAAAGCGCGATCATAATGGAATGGAACGGAATGATCTGTCCAAGGGTGAAAATCAGATACAAAACATTTCCAAGCTTTCCAGGGATGTGCGCAATTCCATATGCAGCCATAAAGGAAATGATGGTACATACCAGCATGGTTCCCAGGGTTACATATGCTGAGTTTCCGACTACTCTCCAGAATTTCAGACGTTCTATAGCTTCGGTAAAGTTACCGGTATAGAGGTAATGGGGAAAAGAAAGGAAGTTCTGGATCATATCGTTATGTGTCTTGAATGCGTTCATCACAAGCAGGATGATCGGCATAAGGAACAGGACACCAAAGAAAAACATAATAATGGTTGGAAGCCATACTTTCTTTTTCATTAGTATTCTACCTCCTTCTTACGAGTGCAGTACAACTGGATCAGAGTAACCGCTGCTACTGTAAGGAACAGGATTACAGATTTCGCTGAGCCATAGCCCAGGTTGTACTTGGTGAAAGCTTCCTGGTAAATATTCATGGCAACTGGCATTGTGGAACCGTAAGGACCACCGCCTGTCATTGCGTTCGGAATATCGAATGACTTAAATGCTCCTGAAATAGAAACAAACAGATTGATCGTGACAGTTGGCATAAGCAGCGGAAGCTCGATTTTCAGAACTTTTTTCAGACCGCTGCAGCCATCCAGCTCAGCAGACTCCATAACATCCTTCGGAATAGTCTGAAGACCTGCGGTATAAATGATCATCAAGAAACCAATGTTCTGCCAGATGGAAACCACAATGATCGTCACAGTTGCCATTGACGGAGTTCCGAACCAGCTTATATTTGCCAGCCAGTCCCATCCCAATGCTCCGCCAAGTGCAGGCATTGCATTTGTAAAAATAAACACCCAGATAAAGGATACCAATACGGCACTGACAATGTTAGGAATGAAGAACATAGCTCTAACCACGCCTTTAGCCTTAATGTTCTCATTCAGGAAATAAGCAAGAATAAATCCAAAAACATTGCTACCAATAATGGTGAACGCACCAACAAAAAGGTTAAATCCAAAGGAAGTCCAGAATTTTGTATCGGAAAACAGTTTTACATAATTGTCAAATCCCACAAAAGCTTTTTTCCCGGACATCAGGTTCCATTTCAGGAATGAATATGGAATGGTTCCGCCAAACAGAGGTGCCAGCATTGCAAAGGAATACAAAAGCAAAGCAGGCAGAATCAGCAGAAGATAAAATTTCTTGTTTTTCTTATATAAAGATGACATATTATCCTCTCTTTCTTTTTCTAAAAGGCTCATCTGCTTATACAGATATCACGATAAATCTTCCATTAAAAAGATTCCCGGGGGGTGCTCCCCCCGGGAATCGCAGGTCAGCATTTCCTCTTATTTACTGATCCAGATATTCAAGATATGCTGCGTCAAGCTCGGAAATTACCTCATCCTTGTCAGCAGCGTCTGCCATGTAACCCTGGAAGATATCTCCGGAGATAACATCAAATCCGTTTACATACTGCTGATATACCCACGGAATTACGTTTCCGCTGTTTGCATATTCCAGATAATCGTTTGTAGATGCAGAATCATAATTAACTGTGAAATCCTGAGAAGCCGGTGCAGAACCTGGTTTCTCAGTTACAATTGCAATATATCCATCAGAAAGGGAAGCATCGCTTAAGAAGTCAATAACCTCTTTACAAGCATCCATATGCTCTGTCTGAGTGCTTACTCCATATACGATTCCTACGTCAACTGCTGCTTTGTTTCTCTCAGCGTCGTTGGATACTGGTAATGCAAAGTATCCGATTTCCGGCGGGTTATCCATTTTTGCTACTACGTTCTGGCTGAACTCACCGCTGATCAGCATAGCAGCTTCAGAGTTTGCAAGTGCATTGAAACCGGATGTGGAGTCGCAATCCATCATATTGCTTCCACAATGAGCTTTGATAATATCTGCTGTTGCAAATACATCATCGATACCGTCTACATTGAAGGTTCCCTCGCCGGAATTTAACTGATCCAGGAAGCCTTCCATATCATCCTGTACTACGTTTGACATCATTACACTGAACATGTGTTTCAGAGTCCAGGAATCTTTGAATGTGGAAGCGATTGGTGTTACGCCGGACTCTTCCAGCTTCTCGCATGCTGCTTCGAATTCATCTCTTGTTTTCGGAACTTCTTCGATTCCGGCATCCTTAAACATCTGCTTGTTGTAGAATACACCAAGATACTCAACGTTTGCAGGATATCCGTAGATTTTTCCATCATAGGTAGCAGCTTCAAGAGCTGTCGGGTAAACCTTCTCAGTAAAATCCATTCCGCTTAAATCCTGAATTCTTCCTGCCTCTGCAAAATCCTGCACCTGTGTCCATGGTGTAAGGATGTAGATATCCGGCCAGTCATTTGTTGCAGCTGCAGTTCCAAGGAAATCAGAGTAATCTCCGGACTGCATTGTGATATCCAGCTCGATATCATCATGTTTGCTGTTGAAGGACTCCATGGTACGATCCAGCTGATCGCCCCACTCACCATTCCATACAGTCATAGTGACCTTGGTCTTCTCTCCATCAGCCCAGCAAAGGTTTGTTCCAAGGGACATAACCATTGTTCCAGCTAATACTGCTGCCAACATTTTTTTCTTCATTTCTTATACCTCCTAGTATAATTTTATTTTCCGCCAACTGATTTTTTCAGTGGCTGGGTTCCGTTTTGGTAACGTTTCCGGTATTGTTACCGGTAACGTTTCCGGTGATATTTGAATCATAGCATAGTCGACTGACATTTTCAATGTTTTTTTGCGACTCTTTATCACTTTCGTATGTATTCACAATATTTTTTGTGCATTTTTGTATGAATTGCACAGTATTTGCAGGAGTTGACAATCCACCTTTACTGCCTGCAAATACTGTGACAAAGTGACTGTATTTACGGTCTTACTGCTGTTCCATCCGGAAGCCTTGGCAGCATCCAATCCCATGTGACAACCTCTTCGCTGCACGGATACTCAGCTGCTGCTTTTTCATCAATATCCACACCAATTCCTGGTTTCCCATTCAGATACAGATATCCGTCCCGCATTTCCGGAATTCCGGTAAAAATCTGATGTAAGGCAATTGCGCCTGCATCTTCAGACAAGGTATTGGTGTCAGCCCATTCCTGGATTCCAAAATTCGGAGAAGCCATATCCAGGTGGATATTTACTGCGTGACCAATCGGAGTAAGGTCTATTGGTCCATGCCATGCAGTTCTTATTCCAAATGCATCACAAAGAGCAATCAGTTTACGTGCCGGTGTAATTCCTCCAATCTGGCTTAAATGGATTCTTATATAATCAATTTCTCTTTCTGTGATAAGATTCAGCCATTCGTTTGGATTGTTAAACAGCTCTCCCATAGCCAGCGGGGTGGTGCAATGCTGCCTGATCTGCTTAAACCATCCGCTCTGTTCCGGAGAAAGACAGTCCTCAAGAAAGAACAGACGGAATTTCTCCATATCTTTTGCAAATATCACTGCATCCGAAGGTCTCAGCCTCTCATGTACATCGTGACAAAGCTCCAGTTCCCATCCATAGGTTTCCCTGAGACGCTCAAACAGCTGTATTGTTTTTGCCATGTATGCTTTTGGATCATAATAGCAGCCTTCAAAGGATCCTTCCGGTGGCTGGTAAGGCATATCCTTTCCGCCATAGCCTCCAACCTGCGCACGGATACAGCGATATCCTCTTTCTTTTAACGCTCCTACTTTTTGCACACAATCCTCTATTGTGGTGCCTTCAGCATGCGTATAGCATGGCACTCCGGTTCTGCATTTTCCACCCAGTAAGTCATACAAGGGCATTCCGGCCATTTTTCCTTTAATATCCCATAAAGCCATATCCACACCTGACAGGGCATTGTTTAAAACAGGTCCGTTTCTCCAGTAGCTCATGCCCTTTATGGACTGCCAGATATCTTCAATATCAGAAACATCTCTGCCGATCAGGTATGGCTTCAGATATTTTTCCACTGCAGCAACCACTGCCAGATGTCTGTGGGCAAAAGTTGCGCAACCCACGCCATATAATCCTGGCTCACTTGTTTCCACTTTTACTGTCACCAGATTGATTTTCTGCGGCGCACAGCAAATTACTTTTACATCTCTGATCGTTACTCTCATTTTTCTCCTCCCCAGGCATTTTTATCATTTTCTACTTTTTCCGGCATTCCCGGCAGGATCAGTCCTCCGTCAACCCGCAATACTTCTCCGGTTATATAAGCTGCATTCTCACTTGCAAGGAATACTACCGCTCTTCCTATATCTTTCGGTGTTCCATTTCTGCCCATTGGAATTCTTTCTCCCAGACTTTCCCAGAAGCCTTCCAGCTCTGTCCTGCCTTCTGCTTTTATTTCCTCTGGCGTACGGATACAGATAGCTCCCGGAGCCACACAGTTCACACGGATCCCATATGGTGCAAGATCCAGTGCCATAGACTGTGAAGCCCGGTTCACTGCTGCCTTTATGCCGCCGTAAACACAATCTCCCGGATATGCTCTTTCTGCTCTTGAAGAGGTTATGTTGATAATGCATCCTTTAACCTCATGAGCCTTCATATATCTGGCCGCCTTACTGGAAAGTACAAGGTAATTCAAAAGATCCAGATTCAGCATTTTCTGGGTTTCCTCCATTTCAAGGTCCAGAATGGACTGAAACACGGTAACTCCGGCATTATTTACAAGCAGATCCAGTCCGCCCAGTTCCCTGACAGCCTGGTCAAAAAATTTCTCCCCTTCTCCTGCCTGTGCCATATCAGCCTTTGCATACCAGGCAAAGGAACCCATATTTCTTATTTCTTCAGCAGCTTCCTTTGCCTCATCTTCCCGTGTCCGATAGGAAAAGGCAATATCATATCCGGCTGCTGCCAGTTCTCTGATAATTCCACGTCCAATTCCACGACTGGCACCTGTAACGATTGCTTTTTTTCTCATCACAGTTTTCCTCTCTTATTCTATTTTCCCAGACAATACCTGCACAGGTACGGGAACTTCCACAAGCACCCGCTGATTTCCCAGTTCTCCCTCTGATTGCCTGTCAAAAATATATATTTTTCCTGTTTTCTGATCTGCTGCAAGCAAATGCTCCTCACTGCTGTCCAGACAGATACTTCGAAACCATCCTTTCGGAACTACAACTTTTTGTTTCAAATTTAACATTCCATTTTCATCTATGGTAAATCCAAAAATTTCTCCGGTTCCTCTCACAGATGCGTAAAGCATTTTCCCCTCTGCAATACACAGTTCTGCTGCAAGCGCGCCCTCTGGCAACTTCTCTTCCAGGGATATGGTCTGGCACAGCTCCCCATTACAGTAAACAGAAATTGTAAGATCCAGCTCATTTAATACATAGAGATACGTTTTTCCATTTTTCTCCAGTATTCCCATATGTCTTGGACCGGCTCCAGGTCTGACCTCTATGGTTTCTTTTTGCAGAAGCTTTCCCTTATCTGTGTCAAAAGAATAAATCTTATCACACCCTAAGTCAGCTGCATACAGATCTCCCCTATGAAGGAAGCAGGAGTGAATATGAGATGCTTCCTGCCGTTCCGGATCCAGCCCTTTTCCTGTAAAAGAAATTTCCTGTAAAAGCTTCGGGCTGCCGGCTTCTGAAATGTCGATCACCTTTAAATCTCCACTTCCGTAATCAGATACAAAAAGCCTTTGTCCTTTTTCATCCTTTTCAATATGACAGGATGCTTTTCCAGGCATCTGAAGACCTTCCTTTTTCTCTGCTGTAAGCCTTTCTTCCTGAACCCCTACTTCATATTCCACAATTTCCGCAGCATCTTCACTTTCACTTACCGCAAAAAGCCGGTTCTTCACCAGACAAACCCAGGAAGGATTCTGCATTTGTATGATAAGAGGAGTTCCTGCAACATCTCCCAGGATCTCATTATACGGAATCAGATAGATACCTTTTCCAAGCTCCTGCTTCTCCAATACAGCAGGGGCATCATGCTGTGTATAGGTTCCGACAAGCAAAATATCCATGCTTTCTTCCATCTCCTTTGTTAATTCCTTTTACTGGAATTTCAGTTCATCTGACAATTCCACAACCATGTGTAATTCACCAGGTGACATCACCTTTTCTCCATGAATTACCACATTGTCAAAATAAAAGCCATGAGGTCTGCACACCTCATTTTTCATCTCAAAGCCACGTATAATGGATACTGGAAAAGTGCCTTCTGTAATTTCAATATTTTTAAAGAAAATATCATTTACCATGCCTCTTTCCCTGTCTCGTGAATACTTGGAATCAAGAGTTTTAATATCAATAAATTTTTCCTGGGCATCTTCAATTCGGATGTTTTCATAAACAATATCATGTACATGGGCACGGTCAGCGTTATGAATTGTCAGTACTCCACCTGACTGATTGCCCTCATACTGGCAATGTACAACATCACAATTTCTGAAAACAACATCTGTAATTTCGTCACATCTGGTTTCATATCCGATTTCAAGTGTGTTTCCAAATTCTGCATTCCAGAACAGGCAATCCTCAACAAGGATATGTCTCACATCTGTGCAGCCTGACGGATCCTGGAATTCCACAGCCTTAATAGATATACAATCATCATTTGCCCTTATAAAGCAATTACGAAGCACTACATTCTCACATCCGACTATATCGACGCCATCTCCTGTGATCACTTTTCCCAGAACATTTACGTCTTCAATCAGAACATTTTTACATGCAACCGGAACAATATGCCAGGAACCACCATCCAGAAGTGTGATTCCGCGTATTTCAATGTTCTCACCCAATACAGGAACGATCAGCTGCTCTGCTCCATTTTCGTCCCATGCATGCCAGTTTCCTCCATACAAGATTCCATTTCCCAGAATACGGACTCTGTCTGCCATTCTGGAATAGATTCTTCCGCTTACAACTGCTCCGTACTCTATATAAACAGTTTCGTCAGAATTAAGCTGAAGGCATCCCACATTGTAGGCTTTTCCACTTTCAAATACATAAGTGGCATTCTCAGGCTTCGGTATGTATTTTCCAGGAAGAACATAAAGTGGTGACTCCAGTTTATCGTCCAGTTCAAGAGTAATTCTCTTTCCGGCAGGAAGGCTTATACTGATTTTGTTCCCCTCTTCTTCGAACGGTATCTGTGCAGCTGCAGGACGGATAACAGCCTTCTGAAATGGTTCGTTTACTGTAACTTCTACCTCTGCCTTTTCATTTTCATCCAAGAAAGAAACAAAATCAAAAAATTCCGTATGATATACTCGCTGTTCCTTTCCGTTTATCTTAACCTGATACAGCTCTGATACCGGAATATCTTCCACTGATTTCAGTTCATACAGTGGTTTCTCGCTTATCTTTCGCGGTACAAATTCCTGTTTTTTCATCATTATGTTTCTCCTTTATTTTAATTTATTTTTTAAATTCATAATTATGTTTATAAACATTACTATACATTGTTTTTTATATTTAGTAAAGTGTTTTATTTGACAAGATACTTCGCCTGTTTTTATGCATTTTGTATAAGAGATTCTGTTTTTTCCAATTATCGTTTGACTTATTTGTTTGATACATATATACTATAGGTTACTAAACAACCTTATTTTGAAAGGAAACATTATGGAAAAACTTCCTGCATACAAGAAATGTTATAACAAATTAAAATCCGATATAGATAATAACGTTTATCCCATAGGTTCCTATCTTCCCACAGAAGATGAGCTTGGAAAAATGTTTTCGGTAAGCCGTACGACGGTCCGGCATGCCATTGACCTTTTGGTTAAAGACAAACGCATAAAGGTAAAGCAGGGTGCCGGCACACAGGTGATCAATCCCAAAGAACGGGAGCTTACCAGCTTCTCAAAATTTCATAACGTAATAGACATAAACACTCTGTTTCCGGATAATGCCGCCCTGACCATCAGCGGAACCTGGATTGACCGTATTCCTGCAAACAGCCAGGTCGCCAGTGCGTTGGACCTTAATGAAGGAACAGAAGTCTTCCGCCTTCAAAGAGTGGTTTCCTCCAATGAACAGCCTGTGATAATTCAGACAAATTATATCCGTATTGATTTTTTCCCAGATTTAGATACCTACCGCGAACAGCTTGTAGATCTCTATTACTTTATTCAGAAGCACTACGGAATTAAATTTGAAACTGGCGAAGAACACATCAACATCAGCTCAGCTGATTTCCTTGATGCACAGATTCTCAACATTGAACCGGGATCTCCTATTTTTTTCAACACCAGAACAGCACACTGTTCACTGGGTCCTATGGAATACCTGGAAGCCAGGATTCGTCCTGATCTGTGCCATTTCGTGGTTCGTATGAAGGAACCACCAGCATGGTACGATCTTCCCGAATTTCAAAAATCCCTGGAACGTGTTTGAAAATGAATGATCAACTTATAAAAAGGAGCGGCGCTATGTCTAAACGCATTTCGGCCCTTCTGCTTTGCTTATTTCTATTTTGCCTGCTAATAGTTTTCCCAGCTGCAGGCTGCGGTCAGAACAGCAGCTCCGGTTCCGGCGAAGAACCGCCTGTTTTTTCCCCGCTGAAGGTTCTGGTTCCGGAAGCTCCGGGAACAGACACCATAGGATATTCACCTCTGATACTGGATATTTCAAATATCAGTCAGGGATATCTGACTGCTGTCAGTGACAGCAATGGTACCACCAAAAACATCCAGCTTTCCGCGGATGACGGCGTTGTTTATTCTTATTTTGTAAGCTCCGGCGAAAGTGCTGTCATTCCGTTTACCAGTGGAAGCGGCACCTACCAGGTATCCTGTTATGAGCAGGTAAACGGCAGTCAGTATGCCGCACTTTTTGCCCAGGCTCTGGAGGTTTCCCTGGAGAATGAATTTCTCCCGTTTTTGTATCCGAACCAGTATGTAAATTTTACCCCGGACTCAGAAGCTTGCAAGCTGGCTCTTTCTCTTCTGGCAGAGGATGCCACGGAACAGGAAAGCATTGACACCGTTTTCCAGTATGTAACCCAGCATGTCACCTACGACGAGGACAAAGCAGCCACCGTTGAGACAGGATATCTTCCTGACATAGACGAAACCCTCTCTACCGGAAAGGGAATCTGTTTTGATTATGCTGCCCTGATGACGGCAATGCTGCGAAGCAGGGATATTCCCTGTAAGCTTCAGATCGGATATGCAGGTGACATCAAGCATGCCTGGATCGATGTTTACATACGTGGAAAAGGATGGGTGGAACAGGCGATTACCTATGACGGGGAGAAATGGAACCGCATGGATCCAACCTTTACCGCCAACAGTGAAGATGAAGAGCTTATCAATTCCTATATCGGTGACAGCGCAAATTATACGCTGCAGTTTACCCGATAGCACAACGAAAAACGCCTCGCAGGTTCATGGATTTTTTCAGGATCTGCCTGATGTTTTTTCAGAGAGGACTTTATATGATTACCAAATTAAACAATCGGGAGCTGTTCCAATTCTGTGAACAGTTTTCCATCATATTACGTTCCGGAATGTCCGCCATTGAGGGACTTGCCATCTTAAATGACGACAGCCAGACAGAACGGGGCAAAGAAATTTTGACCTTTCTTTATAAAGACATGGAGGAATCCGGCTCCCTGGCGCACGCCATGGAGCAATCCGGTGCTTTTCCTGCTTCTGCTGCTGCTTATGTACGCACCGGCGAAGAGACTGGCTGTCTGGATGAGGTTATGAAGGGTCTGTCTGCTTTCTATGCGAAGGAGATTCAGATCACAGACCAGATTCAGAGTGCAGTCGCCTATCCCCTTGTTATGCTGGGCATGATGACTGCGGTTATTGTAATTCTTCTTGTAAAGGTTCTCCCGGTTTTCCGCCAGGTTTTCCGCCAGCTTGGACTGGAAATGAGCGGGATCTCCGGTGCCCTTCTTGGAATCGGCGAAACACTTAGCCGCTATTCCACTGCCTTCCTTGTTCTTCTGGCCGCGATGATCGGCTTTATCCTTTTCCTGGTTCTTCACCCAAAGGGGCAGGAACTGATCCGCAAAATCGTCTGCCGTTTTCCAGGCATGAAGGAAATACCGGTAAATCTGGATTACAGTCGTCTTTGCCAATGTATTTCCCTGGGAATCCGAAGCGGACTTTCCCCTGAGCTTTGTGTGGAACTGGCAGGCGCTGTTGTCTCCCAGACTGAGACCAGGGAAAAGCTTGCTTCCATTCAGAAGCAGCTCGCTGAAGGTTATGGATTTATAGAAGCCATCACGGAATCCGGACTTTTTAAGGCTATGGAGCTTCGTCTGATCTCCCTTGGTTTTCAGGCTGGTGCATCTGACGAAGTAATGGAAAAACTGGCTGAGCAGTATGAAGAGAAATCCACAGACTCTGTTTCCCATATTGTGTCAATTTTGGAGCCTACTATTGTGATCGTCCTTTCAATTCTTGTAGGACTGGTCCTTCTTTCTGTTATGATGCCGCTGCTGGGACTGTTATCTGAAATGATCGCATAACAGCTGTAAGGGAGAGTGAAAATGGATATATTTGAAACCAGACTCATTCGTGTCAGGCGGATTTTCCGCTTTATTGTTCCAATCCTGTTCGCTGCAGTCCTCTGCCTGATCTTCTATCTTGGAATTGCACGTACACAGACTGATTCCCTGAAAAAAGAACAGGTTACTTTAACGCAGGCACTTGAAGGAGGTGCCATCCGCACCTACGCCCTCACAGGCCAATACCCTCAGAGCCTGGATGAATTGCTTTCAGATTACCATATTACCTATGATTCTGAGAAATTTGTGGTAGAATATGTTCCAAACGGATCCAATCTTCTGCCATCGATCAGCGTACTTCCGGTAAATGCCAGAAAAGGAGGTGCCAGATGAATTCCAGATTTACCCGGAAGAACCACAGCATTGATTCACTGGCAGCCCTGCTGCTTTTTGCAATGTATGTGCTGTTTCTTCTATTTCTGATGCTTTTTGGTGCCGGGAACTATCAGGCCTCTGTAAAAAGCCTGGACACTAATAACACCCTTTATACAGCAGCCTCTTACATCACTACCAAGTTTCGTCAGCACGATATTCCCGGAATGACCTCCCTTACAGAGCTTCAGGGAACACAGGTTCTTTGCTTTCAGGAAGCTATTGAGGGGAAAGATTACTGCACTTACATTTATTTTGATGGCAGTCATTTAAAAGAGCTTTTTACAGCATCGGATTCCCGGGCCGATCTTTCTATGGGGACCAACCTCGCACAGCTTCAGGATTTCCAGATTGACGCTTTAGAAAACACTTTTTACAGAATCACATTAACGGACACAGATGGACATTGTTCCAGCTTTCTGCTTCATCCAGGGGTTCCTGCCTGATTCGCAGGCTCCTGAATTTGGGGCTGGTCACTTCTGAATGATGTGCTGAAAGGAAGTTTTTATGAAAAAAATCACTACCCATTCCAAATCCGGGCTTTTTCTTATGGAAATGATATTTGTCCTTCTTTTTCTGGGACTGACCTGCGGTGTCTGCGTAAGACTGTTTGCGGCTTCCTACATGGCAAGGGTACATGCCCGGGAGGACTCTCATATCCAGGAGCTTATCACCAGTGCCGGTGAAATTCTGGAAGGAACTGACGGCACTGTCCAAAATTTTCTGGCACTGATGCCAGATGGAGTTGCAGATCAGGACAGTATTTGCTATTATTTTGACAAGCACTGGCAGAATACTTCCGAAGAAAGCGCGGTTTATAAAATGAGGCTTGTCTGCTCTGCTTCTGACAAGGTCAAAGAAATTCAGGTCACTTTTGAAAAACTCCAGAATGCAAATGAAGAAACCAGTCTTTATACACAAACAATTCGCTTTCCAGTTTTTTCCACAAAGGAGGAAACAGATTCATGAAAGAAAAGAATCATCTTTTTTCCGCAACTGGAATTCCTTCCCTTTTTCTAATCTTCGGAGTACTTATGCTGGTGATCCTGTCCTTGCTTGGCTATGGTACTTCCAGACAGGATCTGCGCTCCAGCAGTCTTTCTCTGGAGCAGACCTCAGCCTATTATAATGCCTGCAGTGAGGCAGCTGATTTTTATTCAGATCTGGTTCAGACACTGGAAGGATTTCAGGCACAGGCAAAATCAGAAAGTGCATATTACCAGCTCGTCTCCGATCATCTGAACTCACAGGAGAATGTAAAATGGGATTCAGAGGAACATACTGCTGAATATGTGAAAGCATTTTCCGACACCCAGAGTCTGGCTGTGAAAATTGTTGTATTCTGGACTGACTGTACAGCTGATTCCACAGCCTCTGATACCGCTGCTTCTGATACCGCAGCTTCTGATACCATTAATGCAGGATTGGACATGACCAGCAGCAATATCGCCGGGATCCTCTCCTGGAATACGGTTGTAACTGCAGACTGGAATCCGGACAACAGCCAGTCTGTCTACAAAGGAGAATAATTTTATGGAAGAAAAAGTAAAGGCTTTTCTGGAGCTTGCCACTCAGAAAAAAGCCTCTGATATATTTATTATTGCCGGTCGTCCCCTTTCTGTAAAAATTGACGGAAAGCTCTGTACACTGGATGGTTTTGAAGAACGGCTCATGCCTCCGGAGACAGATGAATTTATCCGGATCATTTACAAGCTTGCTCACGACCGGAATATAGAACCTATGCTGGAAACCGGTGACGATGACTTTTCCATGGCTATCCCGGGTCTCTCAAGATTTCGTGTAAATACATACCGGCAGCGTGGTTCTCTTGCCGCTGTCATCCGTATTATTGCATTTAATCTGCCGGATCCGCAGGATCTGCACATTCCTCCGGCTGTTATGGAAGCAGCTGACCTTACCAAGGGAATGGTTCTGATCACAGGTCCTGCCGGAAGCGGAAAATCTACCACCATGGCTTGTATCATCGACAAAATCAATCACAGCCGCGAAGGGCATATCATCACGCTGGAAGACCCTTTGGAATACCTGCACAGACATGACAAATGCATTGTCAGCCAACGCGAGATCTGCACGGATACTGCCAATTATCTGGTTTCCCTGCGTGCCACCCTGCGTCAGAGCCCGGATGTGATCCTTCTTGGAGAAATGCGTGACCACGAGACTATCCAGACTGCCATGACTGCTGCTGAGACCGGACATCTGATTCTTTCCAGCCTTCATACTACCGGAGCTGCCAATACCATCAGCCGTATTATGGATGTTTTCGAGCCCAGCCAACAGCATCAGATTGCCATTCAGCTTTCCATGGTTCTGCAGACTGTTATTTCCCAACAGCTGGTGCCGGATGTGAATGGGCACAATATTCCGGTTTTTGAGATCATGAGGCTTACCCCTGCCATTCGAAATATGATCCGCGACAACAAGATTTATCAGATTGACGGTGTGATCGCCTCTTCCTCCCAGGCAGACATGAAATCCATGGATAACAGCCTGCTGGAGCTTTATCGAAACCGCCAGATCACAAGAGAGACTGCACTTAAATATTCATCTAATCCGGAAATGTTAAAACGGAAGCTCATGTAATGGGCTTCCGTTTTTTTAATATCCGAAGGTTGTCCTGCTGCAAAAAACTTTATAGTTTTTACTATGTGCAGACTATCTTCTATTCCACAATGCTTTACTGTAAATTCTATTTCTTTTCTGCAATTGATTTCCTACTTTCTTGTAACTGCCGCCGATGCTTTATACTTTCCCTTTACAACACCATTTGGCTCTTTTACATAAGCACGCACATAATAACGGTACTTCTTTCCTTTTTTTACCTTCGTGTCTGTCCAGGTAGAAGTTTTCCCCTTCTTAATAGTAGCTGCCAGCTTATATTTTCCGCTTCCGGTTTTTTTGTAAATGTAATAGCCATCACACTTCTTCTGTGCCTTCCACTTTAATTTCAGACCTTTCTTCGTATTGGAAACCGATGAGACGGTCTGCCTGGAGGGTGCTGATTTATACGTTCCACTGGACTTGTAACTGCTTGCCACTGTTTTCTTATCCACAGTACAATAAGCTCTTACTGTATACTCATAAACGGTAGCTGATTTTATCTTTTTATCTTTGTAGGATGTAGTAGCTGCTTTCTTTATGTTTGCAAGCTTCGTCCATTTTCCAGAGGATGTTTTCCTGTAAACCACATAGCCTGCTGCACCGGAAATCTTATTCCAGTTTACTGTATTGTAAAGTCCGGAAGAAACCTTCACCGACACAGACGGAGTGGCAAGCATTGTCTTAGCCGCAGCTTCCGCGGTATAATCGGAATATTTCGCAGTACCGTTCACCATACTGTACGCACGGATCTTGTATGTATATGTAATTCCCGGCTGAACCTTCGTATCTGTCCAGGAAGTATCCGACCAGGAGGCGGTCTCTACCTTCTGATACTCTCCGCCGGAGATTTTTCTATAGATCTGATATCCGGAAACTCCGGCTGCTTTACTCCAGGTCAGACTGATCTGGTTATAGGTGCGGGCCGCAGCTTGAAAGGAAGCAGGTCTGGTTACATTCACTGCACTGCTCAAGGTTCTTGTGTGAGCTTTAATTCTTGCACAGGCACTTGGACTTGTTTTGGAAAAATCGCTCCATCCATTTTTCTCATGGTAACAGAAGCTCTGATCCGCCTCCAGACCAGCTTGAAACTCCACCCAGTCATAAGCACTGTTAGTCTCGCACAAGTATTCCACTGTGTCGGAACCGATATTGGTGAGCACTACCGAATAAAGGGTTCCACTCATCAGATTTACCTCTGGCACTTCCACTGTGGAAATACCGGCATGTTCCTGATAAAAAGTTACCGGATTGGCATAGGCCGGAGTTCCGCTTACCGGATTGCTCTTATCCTTCAGATTTGTATAAATCTGAATGCTGTAGCTTCCTCCGTCAGAGTAAGTAGCCAGAACTACTTCTCCAAGGGCTTCTCCGTTCCCATTTCCGGCTTTTGCCTGAAAAACATTGGCAATGGAGGAAATCCCACTGCTGCCGGAAGGATACAGCTTCAGCTTGCTCAGTGCACTGGAGCCATCATAGAAATAGTTGTTACGGTACTTCGGACTGGTGATGGCTTCTGCTGCTACAATATTATAATTACATTTATTCTCATAGGAAATATAAAAATAACCGGCTTCTCCCCAGTCATCTCCCCAGCTGTTTCTGGCGATCCATGCCCCGTTTGAAGTAACATTGCTGGCAGAATTGAAATTTTCCCTGGAATAATTGTCATCCCATCCAATCAGGGTTATTGCATGATTCACGCCTGCACTTCCCTGGTAGCTGTATGCATACGTATACGGATTATAATAGGTATCATACATTCCAAAGGACATGGAAACAGATCCATATTCTGATATCAGACTTTTAATATTATTTACAGAATAAGAGGAAAACGCCGCATTTTCCAGATATGCGGTGGTCTGGTATGCCATTTGGGAAGACGGCACCTTGTCAGAGTCTAGGGTATGATCTGCATTTGTCTCATAAGGAACCTGGGATTCCAAAGCCATACCGCTCCACGTACTCAAGAAAATGGCAGCCAGAGTCTGATTTCCTCCATCTCTGTAGGAATGGAGGATATTGTTTTTGTCGTTGGCTGTATTTCCAAGAGGATCGTTCCTTCGATTGGCAAAGAAATATGCCAGATGTTCTTCTGACAGATCAAACAGCCCAGCTCCCGCCTGAAAAAATGAGATTTCCAGGTTGGCAGCCAATGTGTATGCCCAGCACATATTGGAAGGCTTTTGATTTCTCACCGGGATGGAAAGACTGCTTCGGGGATCGTATTTCGCAGGATAAGACGCAGCTCTGGCAGCACCTACGCTTCCTGTATCACCGTTTCCATTGCCAGCTGGCGGGTCTACATAGCTTAAGGGCTGCAGCTCACGGATCGGCTCCAGCTGAGCCTCAATCTCCGCATCGGTCAGATCGTCTTCATTTTTCTCTTCTTCGGCAGAATCCGGATCCATGCTGCCAAAGCCAAAATCTTGTTCCTGAAGTTCATCAGTACCACCATCTGAGAAACCGTCTGACAGGTCTTCCGATTGGGAGGGATTTCCATCTGTCATGCCTGTGAAGCTGGCATTGCCTGACTGACCGGCATCGTCTTCCGTACTTCCATTGCCAGCCTGGCTGTCATCGCCTTCTGCACTTCCATTGCCAGCCTGACTGTCACCGTCTTCTACACTTCCATTGCTAGCCTGGCTGTCATCAGCTAAAGTGCTTCCGCTCCCTGACTGATCATCACCTGCTGAAAAATCATCCTGCACATAAAACTCTTCCGCAGTCATCGCATCCGACGGCACAGCTGATGCAGCGTCTCCTGCGCTTTCCATTTCCACACTTTCCGTCCAGACCATACTCTGCCCGGCAATATCTGCTGCCTGAATAGGCAAGCCTGTAAAAATCAGGGACTGGGCAAGTAACAGACTTACAGCTGCTTTTTTCAATAATTTCTTATATTTCATATTTACTCCTGTCGTTCTGAGCTTCCTGTTCCGGAGTATTTTTCACACAGGCTCCAGAGCGTATTAAAAAATCACCAGAACAGAATTTTCGTTCAAACAGATATTTTTCACTTATTTATGATTTTTTAGATATTTTTCCAGAAAATGTATTAATTTCTCCATTTCTTCCTGAGTCCCTACCGTGATCCGCAAATGATTGTCAATCCTCGGCTTCGGGAAGTATCTTACATAAATATGCTCCTGACGAAGGGCCTCAAAAATTTCTTTTGCCGGACAGCTTTTGTGAGAAGCAAAGATAAAGTTGGTCTTAGAATCCGGGAATGTGAAACCAAGGGCAGCCAGTTCTTTCTTCGCCCATTCTCTGGTAGCAATAATCTTCTCACAGGTTTCTGTAAAATATGCCTTATCCTGGATAGCTGCCACACCGGTTGCAAGAGTGGTACGATCCATAGTGTAGGAATTGAAGGAATATTTTACATCGTTCAGAAAACTGATCAGCTGTGGATGGCCGCACGCAAAGCCGATACGCATTCCAGCCATGGAACGGGATTTGGAGAAGGTCTGAACTACCAGGAGATTGTCATATTTCTCTATAAGCTCCAGTGCTGATTTCGCTCCGAAATCTACATATGCTTCATCTACGATCACAATGACGTCCCGGTTGTGTAAGAGAATCTCCTCGATGTCACCGAGGGGCAGCTCCACGCCTGTAGGTGCATTGGGGTTTGGAAAAATAATCCCGCCGTTTTCTCCGAAGTAATCTTCTTTGCGGATACAGAAGTTCTCATCGAGAGCTTTACATTCATATGGGATTCTGAAAAGATCCGCCCATACGTCATAGAAAGAATAGGTGATATCTGGAAAAAGGATCGGTTTATCTGAGTTAAAGAAGGTTAGGAAGCTCATGGCAAGTACATCATCTGAGCCAACACCTACAAAAACCTGCTCGTCTTTCATTCCATAGCTCCGGGCAATTGCATGTACCAGGTCGCCAGCTGTAGGATCCGGATAAAGGCGGAGGGTATCTGGCTGAATCCCGTGTAATGCTTTCTCCACGCCTGGTGCAGGGGGATATGGGTTCTCGTTTGTGTTCAGCTTGATCATGTCCGGCTGATTGGGCTGCTCGCCGGGTGTATAAGGTACTACTTTACGAATGTTTGCTTCCCATGTATTCATTTCGGTCCATCCTCGCTTCTTCGTATTTTTATTATAATTTCCTTTTGAAAAAATCTGTAGTATGCATGTTTCTGCATAGTTATTAGTATTTTACTTTTTTCCTTGGAGTTTGTCAAATTTCGCTGTGGGGTGTTGCGGTACTTCTTTCTGCGGTTATATTGCTATTTTGTGGATTGGTCGTTATTCCGGACGCGATTTCACAATGTATATTCACCGCCGCGCGTCCAGGCGTTCCGGCAAGCTAATGACTAACTACGACTAAGACGCTCAGGAGAGCCTTCGCGCCTAAGTCTCCGTAAGTCATGGATCTCGCCTCCACTAAAACCGCTCCTGAAATGCGCGGCTTGCGAATATACATTGCAAAATCGCTGGCTGCTGGAAAGGGAAGAAAGAAACTATAACGACAACAACGGGGGTGGGGTGACGTAGTTGGTATCCCGCAACTTTATTGTTTTTTTTAATCTATCGCTGTCAGGAAAGTATCGGGAAACCAATCACTCCCCCTCCCCCTTCGTTAAAAGTTCTTTTCAACCAGCAAGTCCCAGCCAGTACACAGCATTTGGGCAATGTGTATTACTCCAGCGAGCCATTTCAGGCGCGTTCTTAGCGTAAGCGAAATCCAGCGCTTACGTAGACTTATGCGTGAGGGCTCTCCCGAACGCATTAGTCGCAGTTAGCGCTTAGTTTGCTGGAGCGTTGCGCCGGCGAGTGAGTAATACACATTGTCCAAATGCGTCCCTCCTGAAGAACTTTTTAACCATAAAAAAGCCCCTTAGGAATTTTTATGACTTCCCAAAGAGCTTTCAATATAATCTTATTAACCTGCCAGGTGAAGGATTCCAATGAGGAATACCCAGCCAAGTCCATAATATGTCACAACAGCAACAAGGTCGTTGACGGTGGTGATCAATGGGCCAGAGGCTACGGCGGGGTCTACACCTGCTTTTTTGAAAAACAGTGGGATACAGGTACCTACGGCACTGGAGATCAGCATTGCAAGGAGCAGGGCGACTCCGATGCAGCCGGATACGGCGTATGCAAATACCAAAGTCTTTCCTTTAAATAAGTAAATGTAAAGTCCAATGAGTACAAAGGACAATATACCAAGCAACGCACCATTGCAAAGACCAATCCGCATTTCTTTAAATACAAGTTCCAGTTTCTGCTTACCGGTGAGGGACTCATCCATCAGAACACGGATGGTAACAGCCAGAGACTGTGTACCAACGTTTCCGGCCATGTCCAATATAAGGGACTGGAAGGCCATGATGATAGGAAGCTGGGTAACTACGTTCTCAAAGACACCTACCACAGAGGATACAACCATTCCAAGACCAAGAAGAACGAGCAGCCATGGCATACGTTTCTTCATACTCTCTTTCAGCGGTTCCTTCAGATCTTCCTCTGCGGTAAGACCTGCCAGCATGGCGTAATCCTCTCCCATTTCATCATCAACCAGGTCGATGATATTGGCTGATGTGATAACACCCAAAAGGCGGTTATCATTATCCAGCACGGGGATGGAATCCTCGGAATAGGCTTTCAGTTCTTCGATACAGTCGTCAATATCCTCTTCGGCATATACATATGGATAAGAGGTTGCCACCAGATCTTCCAAGGATTTGTCCTGTCTTGCAATGATCAGATCCTTCAGATCAATGGCTCCGTAAAATTTCTGTGACTCGGTTACCACAAAGATTGTGGAAATATTATCGTTCTTAGCAGCCTGTTCTACAAGGCTGTTCATAGCCTGCTTCACAGTCAGGTTCTCACGAATGATAATGCAATTGGTCGTCATGCGGCTGCCGATTTCATCCTCATCAAAGGAAGCGATCATCTCAATATCATGGCGGACATCATCATCCATTAATTCGAACAGCAATTTCTTTTTGGCTTTATCAATCTTATGAAGAACCTCTACAAGGGCATCAGTCTCCATGCGTGAAAGAATGGCTGCACCTTTTTTTACATCCATTTCTTTCACATATTCTGCTGCATTATCTGAGTCCGTATACTCAAAAATATCGGACAGCATATCCAGTTCCAGAATACGGTACAGTTTGCAGCGTTCCTGAACAGTCAGCCTCGGCATTGCATCTGCAATGTCATTGGCATGAAAATCTCCCAGCTTATCGCTCATAGCTGCCGGAGAGGTATTACTTCTTACTACAGCCAGAATATCCTGGGTGTAGTCCTGCACTCTTTTCTCCATCCTACTTTCTCCAATCTGACAATAAGACAGTTCACCATTTCTAGGTGTTTATCTTATGTATTTTTGACGGACTTATACAAAGTCCATTTTTACGGACAGTAAAATCCGTATTTAAACAGAATATAAGCGTATAGCTTTTCTGTTCTTTGAGCGTGTTTGAAAAAGGTTTTCTGCAAGATGTACGTCACAATTTGTGGGAGATTTTACCAGAATGAGGGCACCATAGTGGGCTACGGCAACCGAATTCGGGTAAAATATACTGCAAAATGGAGCGCAGATTGCGGAAATGCTTTTTCAAACAGGTTCTAGGGAATATTGGATTCTTCTGAAGAACTCATAGGATAGAAAAAAGAAATGAAACAGTGTTCTTAAGCGCAATGCGCCTTTTACATGAAAAGAAGAACAGAATGTGCGCGATGCTCATCTGTCATTTCGTTTTTCCATCCTATGCAACTACTTCGCCCATGAGAATCGCAACTATCCATTCTGTTCACCTGCCTTTGTTCTTAGATTTTGTGGGAATATATTTTATTCCCACAGGTCATTCTAACTGCTTTTATACAAAAAATCAATTCCTATTTTGCTATTTACCTGATTTCTCACCTGATTTTTTCAGGTTTCTTTCCATTTCTTTACATAGCTGTCATTTTTCTGTGGGCAAATAGAAAAAGAGAGACGGCAAAAGCCGTCTCAAAAGAATCAACACGATATCAATTACAGCAACTGGCGCAATGGTCTTATTATAATTCTTAATACTCCATAGAACAGCTTCTTCTGCCAGTTCAGCTCTTTCGTTTCGTACTGTCCCCCTTCGGTCTCCTGTCCGTTTGACAGAACTTCTTTACTTTTTTCTATGTAAGTACCTTCCGTAAACTGAATCTGCTGATTCAGTTCTTTGCTGTCGATAACAAGCATTAATTCCGTATCCAGATAAGTACTTCTCATGTCCAGGTTATAGGATCCAACGATAGAGAGTCGGTCATCAAGCAGGACTGCTTTTGTGTGAACTGGAACCTCGTTCATCAGCTCATAGACATCGGCACCGGTATTCAGAATTTTCTTTTTCTGATTCAGGTAGTCGGTGCAGCCCCAGGGGTTGGAGCCTTTTTCTACTGCGTTAAGAATGATCTTTAACTGGGCATGGGACGCGATCTCATTTAAAGTGTCGTACATGTATCCGTTGCAGATCACATATGGGGTCTGGATCGTTACATTTTCTGCGTTCTGCGCCAGATAGCGGATTGTCTGAAGTACCAGGGGCGTTTTGGGACCTGCATGGGTTCCGTTGTTGACAAGCGTAATTTTATTCGCCGGAATGGTATCCTCCTGCCAGGAGCTGTAATCTTCAATATCGGTGTATTTTTCTTTTAGGGAAGCGTAACGCATTTCTAAAGACTGGTACTGTTTTTCGTACTTTGAAAGTTTTTCCTGTGTCTCGTCTGTAATTTCATTTTCAACATTCGGTATTCCATTCACAATATTTGAGTTTTTTGAATTGCTTTCTGCACCCTCACTGTCATCCGATGCTTCTTCTGACACAGAAATATCTGAACTATTCTTTTTTCTTCCACCCTTTATTTGCACGCAGTCCTCATTCCATATCTGCCGGAAATACGCTTCCAGTTCCTGCAAAGATTCTCCCTCGCCCTTTGTGATATCCCACACCAGAATATCCCTGTCCACATTGATATCCGTGGTATAATCTCCAAGGAAAATATCATTGCTGTTGCGTCCACCCAGTAGATACATTTCGTCATCCACGATCACATATTTATCGTGCATACGGTAATTCAGCTTAAATAAGCCTGCTGGAGTCACCGGATTGTAAACACCAACAACTACATTCTCCCTCGCTGCCAACGCCTGAAAGTCTTTACTTCCATTCAAGAAAAGCTGCTGGTAAATACCATCAATCAACAGTTTGATTTCCACACCTCTTTTGGCAGCTTGATCCAATGCTGCAAGAAGATCTGTTCCGCTTTCATCTGCCCGCAGATCAAAGGTTGCCAGTACAATACTCTTCTTCGCCGCTCCAATCATCCGCAGACGCCACAAAAGTGCCTCTTCATTATCATCAATACAGCGGATCCGTTCGCCCCTTGGCGTATCGGAAGTAAATTCTGTCTGTTTCAGCGTTTCCGCAAATTTTTCATCTGGCTTCCTGCAATACAGCGGCGCAAAAACATTTACCAGTACTACAATAAGCAAAAACAATAGCAATATATTCCGTATTTGTTTTAGATTTTTCTTTATCGTTATACACCCTTTCTAAAATCAACATTCCCACAAATATTTCTTCAAATCTACACAACCATTTTCTTTCAGAGTAACTCCTTCCCCTTTCAGCAGCCACTCCTGCTCTGTCCACCCCGGCGCCAGCCTCCCCATATGGTTCACCACCCGATGGCAGGGAAACTTCCCATAGTTCTCTGCATGTGACAACACTCTCGCCACCAATCTGAAATTCTTCTCCCGCCCGATCAGCTTCGCGATCTGTCCATAGGTTGCCACTCTCCCCGCCGGAATTTCCTCCACCACGGAAAGAATCTCATAGGCAAGATCATCGTTTAATTTGGAGATATTTTCTTTGCGCTTGTTTGTTTTCAGTAAATCTGAAAAGGGATCGTCAATCATAACTTTTGTCACCTACTTTTATTCATTTCTATTTTGTCATGTAGTATTTCAACTGCTAGAGCCTGTTTGAAAAACATTGTAAGTTGTTCATTTTAACCAAATTAATATTGAAGCGATACATATAAATCCCAAGAAAGTTAAAGCCAGCTTATCATAGCGGGTGGCAATTCGACGATAAGCTTTCAATTTGAGAAAATAATTTTTTACCAAATGTCTCTCTTTGTAAAGCCACCAATCGCAATGGCGTTCAAATTTAGCACCTTTTCTAGAAGGAATCGTTGGTTCTCCTCCATGGGCATAGATATAATCAGTTAGATTGTTACAGTCGTATCCACGATCTGCCAATACATTACTTCCATTGGGATTGACATGATCCAGCAAAGGGATTGCGTAATTGATATCGTTACGCTGCCCTTCACTGATCATAAAATAAACCGGATAACCGTATGCATCTACAACTGCATGGATTTTTGTGCTGGCTCCACCACGGCTGTGTTCGATTTCGTTTGGTGACCCTCTTTTTTTGCTCCAGCACTATGCTGATGAGCTTTGACAATAGAAGCGTCAATTGACAGTTCTGTTAATTCGGCTTCTAAGCTCAAAACACGAAAAATATTATCAAGGGTGCCGTCTTCAATCCATTTACGGAAATGGGAATAAACAGTTTGCCAGGAACCATAACGTTCTGGAAGGTCTCGCCATGGAGCTCCGCTACGAGCAATCCAAACAATTCCATTCAGAATTGTCCGGCTGCACTTTTGGGGGCGTCCCTGTTTTCCGGAATTTTCAGGCAGCAGTAATGGAGCTATACGGTTCCATTTGGTACTATGTCAAGATTTAGTACAAGTTAAAATGAGGTTTTCCCCATCTTAACTTGCCATTGGCTCTTCGTTCTGT
>NZ_CAXUBQ010000026.1:0-65267 GCF_964249465.1 Ruminococcus sp. Marseille-P328
GTTGATGGAAGCATTATACTACATTGGGACATTTTCCTTTATGGTATATTAGGACATTATCATAAATGGTTCATAGAAAAGCCAGAAAGAAACCTGGGGGGGGTTGACACTAATATGGCAGGGTGGTATTTTATTAAGAAGACTGGAATGGTGAAATTTGTCGAAATTGGAAATAAATAATACCGCTGACGCATAAACGTTGGTTACAGATCAGGAGTGATGTGACCTAAATATGTCTGAGAAAAAGCATAACCGGGAAGCGTTGGCGGGAAAATGTAAATTTAGATAAGTTATAAATATAAGACGAAAATAGATTTTGCCATTGCATTTTAGAGAATGGAGGGATTCTGTCAGCTGTATTTACCTAAGCTGAACGGAAGAAAAGTATTTGGGAGGGAAAAGGAAAATATGTATCGGAAGGACTCAGAGGGCTGGTTAAAACATGGGGATTTTATTGTTCTGGATATGATCTGTCTGCAGCTGGCATTTATTTTGGCATATGCATTCCGCGGGTACGGATTCAATGTGTATGGAGATATTTTGTATCGAAATATGGCAATATTCCTTGGATTTGCCGACCTGGTGGTGATTTTCACCTCCGGCACCATGAAAAGCGTTCTGAAAAGAGGTCACTATAAGGAATTTGTCACCACCTTGAAAAATGCTGTGGCAGTAGGTGCTCTTGCAATCGCTTACCTGTTCATAATCCAGGAAGGCCAGAGCTTTTCCAGAATGATCCTGATCACCACAATTGTGATTTACCTGATTCTCACCTATGCCATAAGAGAAATCTGGAAAAATTCCCTACATAAAAAAATGGAAAACGGCGGCGACAAGAAGCTGCTGATCATCACTTCCAAAGCGGTAGCCAAAAACGTAGTGCACAGCATGCAGGAAAACAATTATGCCAGATATTCCCTTGCCGGAGTGGTTGTGATCGATGAGGACTGTACCGGTGAGAAAATCTGTGGAGTCCCTGTTGTGGCAGGCGAAAGTGACGTGCCTATGTATGTCTGCCAGGAGTGGATTGACGAGGTGCTGATCGTCATCTCCGAAAATCTGCCATACCCGGACGGGCTTATCGACAAGCTCACCGAAACCGGCGTAACTGTTCATCTGAACCTTGCAAAAATCACCAACCAGACTGGCAAAAGACAGTTTGTGGAAAAGGTTGGAAGCTATACCGTTCTGACCACAAGTCTGAACTATGCATCCTTCGGGCAGCTTTTCCTGAAGCGTCTGATGGACATCTGCGGCGGACTGGTTGGCTGTATTTTCACAGGAATCATTACCATCTTCGTTGGCCCCGCCATCTACCTGGCATCCCCGGGCCCGATTTTCTTCTCCCAGGAACGTGTGGGAAAGAATGGAAAAAAATTCAAAATGTACAAATTCCGCAGCATGTATATGGATGCGGAAGCGCGAAAAGCGGAGCTTATGAAAGAGAACAAACTGGGCGATGGCAAAATGTTCAAGATGGACTTCGACCCCAGAGTGATCGGAAATAAGGTGCTGCCGGATGGGTCACATAAGACCGGGGTGGGAGATTTTATCAGAAGGACGAGCCTGGATGAGTTCCCGCAGTTCTTTAATGTGCTCAAGGGGGATATGTCCATTGTAGGGACGAGACCGCCGCTGATTTCGGAGACGAATCTGTATGAACCGCATCACAAGGTAAGGCTTGCAATTAAACCTGGGATAACAGGGATGTGGCAGGTTAGTGGCAGGAGTGACATTACGGACTTTGAGGAAGTTGTGAGGTTGGATAAAGAGTATATAGAGAATTGGAATATTGGACTGGATATTAAGATACTTTTGAAGACCGTTATGGTTGTGGTTAAGAAAGATGGATCTATGTGATTTTATATTGCTTTTTATACATAATAATGAAAAGGAAATCTGGTTACCGGATAATTGATAGAAAGTTATGATAATTAATCAATATTACGAAGAAGAAATTAACGGCGTAAAAGTATTAAGGATAAAGCAGACCTTATATATTCTTTGAACGCCGGTGACGTTCACTGGTGTGTGAACGCAAAAGGCATTAAAGGTGTGAGTTGCCCATCGAATGTCTACTCAACAAAATCAGTTGCGGCTTGATGGTCTACGGTGGCGTATAAAACTCATGCAAAATACCCCTACTGCGAGCCTGTTTTATTGCAGAGCAAGAGACGGACATGATACCTTCATTTTTCCGGAGAATTAAGAGTGGAGAGCCAGAGCGCAAAAAAGCCCAAAATCTATTTTTCTGGAAAAGTTTATTGCAGACAGTAAGTGGACATGATAACTGCATTTTTCTGGGGAATTAGAGGTAGTGAGGGTAGATGATTGTTCATGTTGCAACAAGGAAATGACATGAACTTGTGCAGTTTTAACAAAGTGAGCTGGTTTACGGGTTATGACAATAAGACCTAACACTTTGTTGGTGAGCTGGTATGAAGGTGTCTACCATAAAGTTTCAGTTGAGGGAAAATGAGAGTGTAGCCCGTGACAGGTCTACATAAAAGATTCAGTGGTGGTCTAAACAAGACACAATTATTAAAAAGCAACATCCAAAAGGATGTGTACATAGATTAGAAAATTAACAAATACGGAGGAATACAAATGAGTACAGTAAATTTGGAAAATAAGACGATTTTAGTCACTGGTGCAGCGGGCTTCATTGGCTCAAATCTGGTGAAAAGAATATATGAGGAAGTTCCTTCGGCTACAGTGATTGGTATTGATAACATGAATGCTTACTACGATGTGGCTCTGAAGGAGTTCCGTCTCAATGAGCTGGCCAAGTATCCCACATTTACTTTTGTAAAAGGCAACATCGCTGATAAGGCATTAATTACAGACCTGTTTGAAATGTATAAACCGGCTGTAGTGGTGAACCTTGCGGCACAGGCTGGTGTGCGCTACTCCATCACCAACCCGGATGCCTATGTGGAATCCAACTTGGTCGGCTTTTTTTATATCCTTGAAGCCTGCCGTCACTGTGAGAGTTTAGAGCATTTGGTTTATGCTTCTTCTTCCAGCGTCTATGGCTCAAACAAGAAAGTTCCGTACAGTACAGATGACAAGGTAGATAACCCGGTTTCTCTGTATGCTGCAACCAAGAAATCCAATGAGTTGATGGCCCACGCATATTCAAAATTGTATAACATCCCGTCCACGGGCTTGCGTTTCTTCACGGTATATGGCCCGACAGGTCGCCCGGATATGGCTTACTTCGGATTCACTAACAAGCTGGTGAAAGGCGAGACCATCAAGATTTTCAACTATGGAAACTGCAAGCGCGACTTTACTTATGTGGATGATATTGTTGAGGGTGTTGTCCGAGTGATGAAGAAAGCGCCGGATAAGAAGAACGGCGAGGATGGCCTGCCGATTCCGCCGTATGCAGTTTATAACATCGGTAATCAGAATCCGGAAAACCTGCTGGACTTCGTGCAGATTCTGAGTGAGGAGCTAGTAAGAGCGAAAGTTCTGCCGGAAGATTACGACTTCGAGGCACACAAGGAACTTGTTCCGATGCAGCCGGGTGATGTGCCTGTGACCTATGCAGATACGAGCGCTTTGGAGCGTGACTTCGGATACAAGCCGAGCACAAGTCTGCGGACTGGTCTGAGGAACTTCGCTGAGTGGTACGCTGAGTTTTATAAATAAGGAAAATTAGAGGGATAGAGAAATGAGAGAGTTTAAGGATTTAAAGATTGCTGTGGCTGGTACTGGTTATGTTGGCCTTTCTATTGCTACGTTGCTGTCTCAGCATCACAAGGTGACGGCAGTAGATATCATTCCTGAGAAAGTAGAGCTGATCAATAACAAGAAGTCTCCGATCCAAGACGAGTACATTGAAAAGTATCTGGCAGAAAAGGAACTAGATCTGACTGCAACGTTGGATGCGAAGGAAGCATACAGTGATGCTGATTTCGTGGTGATTGCTGCTCCTACAAATTACGATAGTAAGAAGAACTTTTTTGACACCAGTGCGGTGGAAGCTGTAATCAAGCTGGTTATTGAGAACAATCCGGAAGCCATTATGGTTATCAAGAGTACCATCCCGGTTGGTTACACTGCAAGTGTTCGTGAGAAGTTCCACTGCGACCATATCATCTTCAGCCCGGAGTTCTTGCGCGAGAGTAAGGCTCTGTATGATAACCTTTATCCTTCCCGTATCATCGTCGGAACCGACGTGGATAATGCTCGACTGGTAAAGGCAGCACACACTTTTGCAGAACTTCTGCAGGAAGGTGCTATTAAGGAAAATATTGACACTCTGTTCATGGGCTTTACTGAGGCAGAAGCTGTTAAACTGTTTGCAAACACCTATCTGGCACTGCGTGTCAGCTACTTTAACGAACTGGATACTTATGCTGAAATGAAGGGGCTGAACACTCAGCAAATCATTAACGGTGTTTGCCTGGATCCTCGTATTGGTACTCATTACAATAATCCTTCCTTCGGTTATGGTGGATATTGCCTGCCGAAAGATACCAAGCAGCTTCTGGCGAACTATGCAGATGTACCGGAAAACCTGATTGAAGCAATTGTTGAGAGCAATAGAACCCGTAAGGACTTCATCGCCGACCGTGTTCTGGAGATTGCTGGTGCTTATGAAGCGAATGACAGCTGGGATGAGAGCAAGGAAAAAGAAGTTGTGGTCGGTGTGTACCGACTGACCATGAAAAGCAACAGCGACAACTTCCGCCAAAGTTCCATTCAGGGCGTCATGAAGCGCATTAAGGCAAAAGGAGCAACTGTTATCATTTACGAGCCGACGCTGAAAGATGGTGAGAAGTTCTTCGGCAGCGTAGTGGTCAATGATTTGGATGAATTCAAGAAGCAGAGTCAGGCAATCATCGCAAACCGCTATGACAAGTGTCTGGATGATGTGAAAGAAAAAGTATATACGAGAGATATTTTCCAGCGTGACTAAGAAGGACTAAGGGGCAAGAGGATGGAAGAAAGAAAAAAAAGGATACTGCATGTGGCACAGGCTGCAGGTGGCGTGGATCGCTACATTCGAATGCTTCTCAAGTATTTGGATAAGAAAAAGTTTGAGAATATATTGGTTTGCTCACAGGATTTCCATGAGGAAGACTATAGAGGTTTGGCTGATTCTTTTGAACAAGTCAAAATGACAAGAGCTATTGGCAGCAATGACTTAAAGGCAATTAAAGAGGTTAGAGCACTGATAAAGAAATATAATCCCGATATCGTATATGCTCATTCCAGCAAGGCTGGAGCAATTGCCCGTGCTGCTGATATCGGTCTTAAAAACCGCTGCGTATATAACCCACATGGCTGGGCGTTCAACATGCGCTGTTCTGCAAAGAAAAAAGCAATGTACACTGCTATTGAAAAGGTAGCCGCTCCTTTCTGTGATAAGATCATCTGCATTTCAGATGCGGAGAAGCAGTCTGCCTTGGATAAGAAAATTTGTAAAGATGATAAATTGCAGATCATTTTTAACGGTGTGGACATCGAAGCCTATGAGAATGGAGTACATGGTGCAGTTAAAAGGAGAGAGCTGAACATTCCAGAAAACGCATTTGTTGTTGGTATGGTTGGACGAATGAGTCCACAAAAAGCACCGGATGTGTTTATTAAGATGGCCAAGAAGGTGAAGGATAAAGTTCCAAATGCGCACTTCATTATTGTTGGCAATGGAAACCAAGAAGCCGAGATTAGAAAGTATGCGGAGGACAATGGTTTCTCGGACGGTTTACATATCACAGGTTGGGTTGATAATCCAATGAGCTATGTAGAGCTATTTGATGTTGCGTGCTTGTTGAGCCGCTGGGAGGGATTCGGATTGGCTCTTCCTGAATACATGATGGCGAGTAAACCGATTGTAGCAAGCAGTGTGGACGCTATTCCGAATATAATCCGGGATGGAGAAAACGGTTTGCTTGTTAAAGTGGATGATGCCGTTGGAGCAAGTAAAGCGGTGTTGCGAATCTATCAGGAAGATGGATTAAAAGATAGATTGGTGACACAGGGATCTGAAGATGTACATAACAGATTTAATGCTCGGAGAGTTTCTGAGGAACATGGAAAACTGTTTGAGAGATTATAAATGACGGAGGAATAGATGTTATGAAGGGTATTATTTTAGCAGGAGGATCTGGCACGCGCCTGTATCCTTTGACAAAAGTTACGAGCAAGCAGCTCTTACCTATTTTTGATAAACCGATGATCTATTATCCGATGTCCGTTCTGATGAACGCAGGCATCCGTGACATTTTGATTATTTCCACGCCGCAGGATACGCCTCGCTTTGAGAACCTGCTGGGTGATGGTCATCAGTTTGGTGTGAATTTGACTTATGCTGTTCAGCCTTCCCCGGATGGACTGGCACAGGCATTTATTATTGGTGCTGACTTTATCGGAAATGATTCTGTGGCTATGGTGCTGGGCGACAACATCTTTGCGGGACACGGATTGAAGAAGAGATTAAATGCAGCAGTAGAAAACGCTGAGAGTGGCAAGGGCGCAACTGTGTTTGGCTATTATGTGGACGATCCGGAGCGTTTCGGAATTGTTGAGTTTGACAAGAACGGTAAGGCCATTTCTATCGAGGAAAAACCGGAGCATCCGAAGAGCAACTATTGCGTAACCGGTCTGTATTTCTACGATAACCGTGTGGTCGAGTTTGCAAAGAACCTGAAACCTTCTGCGCGTGGTGAACTGGAAATCACTGACCTGAATCGTATTTATCTGGAAGATGGTTCTCTGAATGTAGAACTGCTGGGGCAGGGCTTTACTTGGCTGGATACTGGTACACATGAGAGTTTGGTGGACGCTACCAACTTCGTGAAGACTGTTGAGCAGCATCAGCATCGCAAGATTGCCTGCTTGGAGGAAATTGCATACTTGAACGGCTGGATCAGCAAGGATGAACTGATGGAAGTCTATGAGGTCATGAAGAAGAACCAGTATGGTCAGTATCTGAAGGATGTCATGGACGGCAAGTATCAGGAGCATCTGTATTAATAAAAGAAGAACCAAAAGGTAAGTGTAGAGGAGAATAGATCATGAATATTATTGTTACCGGCGGTGCTGGTTTTATTGGTAGTAACTTTGTATTCCATATGCTGAAGAAGTATCCGGATTACCGGATCATCTGTCTGGACAAGCTGACCTATGCAGGCAATCTGTCCACACTGGTGCCTGTTATGGATAATCCGAACTTCCGCTTCGTGAAGGCTGATATCTGCGACCGCGAAGCAGTGGACAAACTGTTTGAAGAAGAACATCCGGACATCGTGGTCAACTTTGCGGCAGAGTCTCATGTTGACCGTTCCATCGAAGATCCTGGTATCTTCCTCCAGACCAATATCATCGGTACCAGTGTGCTGATGGATGCTTGCCGCAAGTACGGTATCCAGCGTTACCATCAGGTTTCTACGGATGAAGTTTACGGTGACCTGCCGCTGGATCGTCCTGACCTGTTCTTCACTGAGGAGACTCCAATCCAAACCAGCTCTCCGTATAGTAGCTCCAAGGCTGCCGCTGACCTGCTGGTTCTGGCTTACCACCGTACCTACGGCCTGCCTGTGACCATTTCCCGTTGCTCCAACAACTATGGTCCGTATCACTTCCCAGAGAAGCTGATTCCGCTGATGATCGCCAATGCACTGGCAGACAAGCCGCTGCCTGTTTACGGTGAAGGTCTGAATGTCCGTGATTGGCTGTATGTGGAAGATCACTGCAGAGCTATTGATCTGATTATTCACAAGGGTCGTGTTGGTGAAGTCTACAACGTCGGCGGCCACAACGAGAAGCAGAACATTGAAATTGTGAAGATTATCTGCAAGGAGCTGGGCAAGCCGGAGAGCCTGATCACTCATGTTAGCGACCGCAAGGGCCACGATATGCGCTATGCCATTGACCCGACCAAGATCCATAACGAGTTGGGCTGGCTGCCGGAGACCAAGTTTGAGGACGGCATCAAGAAGACCATCCAGTGGTATTTTGATAACCGTGAGTGGTGGGAAACCATTATCAGCGGTGAGTATCAGAACTACTACGAGAAAATGTACAGCAACCGCTAAGAAGCCAGAGGAAGAATCAGAAGGAGATAGAAAAAATGGGACAGATTAAAGTTGAGAAAAATGTAGGTGGCATTGAAGGACTTTGCGTCATTGAGCCTGCTGTTCACGGTGATGCTCGCGGCTATTTCATGGAAACTTACAATGAAAAAGATATGAAGGAAGCAGGTATCGACATTCACTTTGTGCAGGATAACCAGTCTATGTCCACAAAGGGCGTACTGCGTGGTCTGCACTTCCAGAAGCAGTATCCGCAGTGTAAGCTGGTGCGCGCTGTGCGTGGTACTGTGTTTGATGTCGCGGTTGACCTCAGAAGTAATTCTGAGACCTATGGTAAGTGGTATGGTGTGACCCTGTCTGCTGAGAACAAGAAGCAGTTCCTCATCCCGAAGGGTTTTGCACACGGTTTTTTGGTTCTAAGCGATGAAGCGGAATTTTGCTATAAGGTGAATGACTTCTGGCATCCGAACGACGAGGGCGGTATGGCCTGGAATGACCCGGAGATTGGCATTAAATGGCCACAGTTAAAGGGAGAGTATAAGGACAGTGCCAGCGCAGAAGGCTACACGCTGGAAGATGGCACTGCACTGAACCTAAGTGATAAAGATCAGAAATGGTTGGGATTGAAGGATACCTTCAAGTTTCAATAACGCAACGATAAGTATTTTAAAGAAATGAAAAGTATATGAATATGTTTTGAGAAGTTTATAGGATTAACAGTTGGAAATGATTACTAGTTTCGTGTGCGACTAAGTAAGCGATGCTGGATAGAGTAATATACAAAGGTAGAATTGAGTATACGCCAAGTTTTGGAGGAATATAAATGAGTATACTTACTTTAGATAATAAAACTATATTAGTCACAGGCGCAGTTGGCTTCATTGGCTCAAATCTGGTGAAAAGAATATATGAGGAAGTTCCTTCAGCTACAGTGATTGGTATTGATAGCGATAGGTTTGCTTGCATTGAACTATTTCTTGTCCATCTACAATCTAACTACAGGAGTTATGTGGTTTATGACCGCCCTTATTGGCATTGCTGGCATGATTCTAATTTCTCAGCTCATTAATAAAAGCAAAATTTTGCAGCACTTTGGTCGAATATCATTGCTTATTCTTTGCATCCATGGACCAGTATATCGAATTATGGTGAAAATCGTATCAATTGCGCTGCACAAAGGAACAGATGCAGTAAGAGAGAACTTTTTACTTGCGATGATGATTGTCTCGGTTACATTGGCTGTCTGTAGTATGGTATATGAAGTCATTATAAGAATTACACCGTGGATGTTGGGAAAACATGATTAAAATAGAGGTACTGTTAAAAAGGAGATTAGTAAAGTGAAAATAAATCGAATTGTTGGAGTAATCCCATTGTATCAACCAAAGAAACAGGATTTTCCTAACATTTTAAAATATATTAATGATTTGGATTATTGCTTCCTTCTGGATGATACAGGTAAAGATAATAGCTTTTTGTGTAAGGAAATCGTAGATGTTAACCCAGACAAAATTCAGTATGTGTGTAACACAGAGAATATAGGTCTATGTGCGTCTGTAAATAATGGATTTAAATTAGCAAAAGAAAAAAATGCGGACTGGGTTCTGATCATGAATCCGGATGGAACATTTCAGAATGATGCAATAAAAATATACAGACGGTATATTGATACGCAGGATACATCAGACACTGCAATTGTTTCACCGGTATTTAATTTGGACAGAAGAAAAAGAGAGGCTTCAACTGGAACTAAAATTGTGTGGCATCCGGATATGTCAGGATGTCTCTACAATATGAAAGTGTTAGATGAATTGGGATACTACGATCAAAATACATATTTCTATGGTTTGGATGAGGAATACTGCATTAGGGTAAGGAAAAATGGGTATAAAATTATCCAATGCTCTGAAGCTGTTTTGAATCATCATCCGGCTGAGACATACTGTGTAAAATTTTTGGGAAAGACAGTACTTAAATGCGGAAAAGATAATCCGCAAAGATATTACTACCAATTTAGAAGCGGATATTACATCCATAAGAAATATCATGATCTGCATAATTTTATGTTTTGCGTATACAAATTTACGAAGGTTGTGCTGTTCTTTGATCATAAAGAAAAGTATTTCAAAATGATCAGGCTCGGAATTATGGATGCAAAAAATAGATTCTATGGAAATATTAAGGAGCGAAATGAATCATGAAACAGATATTAATCACAGGTGGGGCGGGATTTATTGGCTCAGAGATTGTGAATCAATTAAACAAAACCGGAGAGTGGGACATCACGGTTTTGGATTCTATGACGGAGCAGATACATGGAAAAGACTGGAAGAAATCTTATCTTTTAAATCAGATAAAAGATAAATGTCATTTTATTAAAGGAAGTGTTACGGATTTTAACGTTGTTCTTCCGCTGGTGAAAAATGCAGAGTACATCATACATCTTGCAGCTGATACAGGAACAGGACAGTCGATGTATCAGATCAATCACTATAATGACACGAACATTATGGGCACCTCTAATCTTCTGCAGGCAATTTCCTTTTTAGGCAGAGATTGCAAGGTGAAGAAAATAATTCTCTCTTCTTCAAGATCCGTATATGGGGAAGGAAAATATGAGTGCGAAGACTGTGGAATTGTGTATCCCCTAAGCAGAACCAAAGAACGCATGATGCAGGGCGATTTTAATATGTACTGCCCAAAGTGCGGAAAAAAAGTCAGACTACTAAAAACCACAGAAGACAGTGAAATCCATCCTGCATCACTATATGCTTTTACAAAGTATGCACAGGAGATGATGCTGCGAACAATGTGCCCTGCGTTAAACATTGAATATACTATTTTTAGATTTCAAAATGTTTATGGTGTTGGACAGTCCTTGAAAAATCCGTATACAGGGATACTTTCTATTTTCAGTTCATTGATGTTAGAAAATAAGCCAATCAATATTTTTGAGGATGGAGAAGAAAGCAGAGATTTTATCAATGTTGTGGACGTGGCTGTGGGTGTAATTTCTGCGCTTGAAAATGAAAAGAGCAATGGAAAAATCATAAATCTGGGGTCAGGCGTAGGAACTACAGTTAATATAATTACAGATATTCTTAGAAATGCCTATAAGAGTAATTCGGAAATCAATGTGACTGGAGATTTTCGCCTCGGAGATATTGCGCATAATGTAGCGGATATATCGAAGGCAAAAGAATTACTGAATTTCAAGGTGACGGTTGATTTGGAAAATGGCTTAACGCAGTTCTGCAACTGGGTAAAAGACCAGGAGCACGACAACTCTGGATATGAAAATTCTTTGCGTGAAATGGAAAATACCGGAATGTTTTTTAGAAAATAAGGAGAAGAAAAATGAAAATTTTAGTAACTGGCGCAAATGGTTATTTAGGACAAGGAATTGTAAAGGCTATACTGGATAGTGGTCATGAAGTGATTGCGGCGGATTTTAAAGTAGATCATGTGGATGATAGAGCGAGAAAAAAAGCTTGCAATCTCTTTGATGTGGAATCCCCATATACATTTTTTGGAAGACCGGATGTCCTGCTGCATTTGGCGTGGAGAGATGGCTTTGTTCATTACTCAGATGCTCATATTGAAGATCTTCCGAAGCATTATGCGTTTATTAAAGCCTTTGCCGAAGCTGGATGTAAGCGCATTGCAGTTATGGGAAGTATGCATGAGATTGGATTTTTTGAAGGCAGTATTGATGAACATACCCCGTGCAACCCAACGACACCGTATGGTATCGGAAAAAATGCATTTAGAGAATTAACGGATATGTTGTGCAAGAAAAATGGATGTGTATTTCAGTGGATGCGCGGATATTACATTGTAGGAAATTCAAAATATGGCTCCTCCATTTTTTCAAAAATAACGGCAGCTGTTGAAGAGGGAAAGAAGGAATTTCCGTTCACGTTGGGTCAGAATCAATATGATTTTATTGATTATTCTGATTTTTGTGCACAGGTCGCTGCTGTCGTGGGTCAGAATGAAGTGCAGGGAGTAATTAATATTTGTTCTGGAAAACCAGAAAAATTAGCTGATCGTGTTGAGCGATTTATTAAAGAGAATAATTACAATATTAAACTGCAGTATGGTAAGTTTCCTGACAGACCATATGACTCCAAGGCTGTGTGGGGGAATGATGAAAAAATCAAAAGGATAATGAAACACTAAAATACTCGATTTTGGAGGACATCAAATCCTGTATTTTATCTATTTTTGCGAGAAAAAATAGTAATTGTAACAATATAAATTATATAAAAATAAGGAAAGAACTCAAATGGGTGATAAAGAATACTATGAAAATCTTTTGTACTTAAACTCGGAAAGAATAAAAGTAAGTACTGGAAAAGAACGGTTTGTGGGTGTTAAGGTATTAAAGTATTTATCCTTGATAAAGAGATTGCGATTTGTAAGGATTTTTAAGGAGTTGAATCACGACATATACGCATTTATTAAAAAGGATGTTAGTAATAACCACATAATAGATTTTTCACAGAACGCCGTAAGCGTGTTTCAACAGAAGGTTGTTGTGTATACAAGCATTTTTGGCGGGTATGATAAAATACTTGAGCCATTATGCGTAGATGAAAATTGTGAGTACTATATTTTTACAGATCAAAATGTTCCAGAAACATCAATTTGGAAAAAGGTAGATGCTTCGCTGATTCCGGATTACTGCGATACTCCCGCAAAAAAAAATAGGTACGTGAAAATGTTTCCACATAAGCTGTTTGATTGCCTGTATTCGATTTATATAGATGGTAATTTACAGCTAGTTGGACATCCTTCGCAGTTGATTCAAAAGAAATTAAATGAGTGCAAAACGGGTATAGGTATGCATTTGGCTCCAAGAGAAAACTGTATATATGAAGAGGCAAAAAACGTATGCCACGTTGGAAAAATCTCTAAGAGTGAAAAAAAGCAAGTTTTGACTCTATATAAAAAATCCAAAATGCCACGACATTTTGGGATGTGTGAATGTAATGTTATTGTTAGAAATCACAATAACGTGAACATGAAACAAATAATGGAAAAGTGGTGGAAGTATTATCTAGAAGGAGTCAAACGAGACCAGTTGTATTTTACATATACAGTATATACTAGTGGTTTTAAATTTACAGATATTAACACGTTTGGAGCATCAGTAAATAATAATATTCATTTTTTAAGAACAGAACATGCAAAGAGGTAGATGAAAAGGGTAATGAAACTGAGAAGAATAAAGATAAATATATTCGATTTAAATACGATACTGATCTTTATGTTTTTATATATGTATATTACCCCTGCATATTTTCTATATAAAGATCCATTTGCAACTTTATATCCTATAATTCGATACGGACGTTGCATTTTGTCAATTTACTTTTTCTTTCAATGTGTGTATCGAAGTAAATATAAGGTTAGACAATTATATCTTATGATCTTTTTGTTTAGCTTTATACTCTTGCTCTCATCACTCTTAGGCGATTTAAATTTGGCTTCATGGGTAAATAATACATTTCAAATTATTGGATGCTTTGCATTTGCGGATTGTTATAAGAAGAGAATTGATAGCGTTATTAAAATTGGATTCTGGTATTTTTTTATAGTGCTTATAATTAACAACTTTTTAATGGTGTTGCATCCATTATATTTATTTATAGCACGTAACGAATTAGGAAATCAGTGGTATTATTTTGCGGCGTCAAAAAATCAGTTTTCTATGTTTTGTTTTCCACTGCTCTTTTTCTCGTATTTGGCATATGAGAAAAAAATGATTGGAAAATTGATATTGGTGATTTCAATATTGCAAGCGGCAATTCCACCTGTTTTTGCTCTTTCGGTTACTTCGATTGTATCGGTTATTCTGTTTGAGACTTTAATGATTTTGAAGGAAAAAGACATAATTCGTTCAAAGCGATTGTGGATAGGTATATTGGTTATTGTATGTGCGATGCAACTTATTTTTACCTATGTGTTCAGAACAGAATTGGTACAGCATATTGTAATTGATTATCTTCATAAAGACGCAACATTATCTGGGCGAGCTATGATATGGGACAGTGCTCATGAGCTTATAGCGAAGCATCCTTTATTGGGTATGGGTAATGGTAAAAATGGATCGTATTATTATTGTATAGTTGGTGATTATGAACAGGGAAGTATTATGTGGGCACATAATACAAGTTTGGATTTGCTTACCCAAGGTGGGGTGCTACTGTTTGTGGCGTTCTATGGTATAGTGGTTAATTCAATTAAGAAGCTATTCAAAGCAAGAGTGTTTATTGAAAAAAATAACATGATTTTTATAGTGATGTTCCTTATTTACTGCATAATGGGATATACTGAGCGCTTTGGCTTTCGAATGGATTTGTATTTGACTTTAGGGTTGGCTTTTTCATTTACAAAAGCAGCTAATGTATACAATGAATGATTTAGTGTTAGGGGTGTTAATGCAATTTAATGGTACGAATGTTAAAAACTATCGTAAGATATTTCAGAAATAATACTGAAATATCAAAGATTAAGAAAGACGAACGAAAAGTAATCTTTGGAAAAAATATACTAGTTCAAAACGGTAAGTGTATTTGTATTGATAAAGGAAGTGTTATAGGAGACAATTCGAAACTTTTGTGTACAGTTGAATATAATGGTAAGTTGTTTGATATTCAACCGCAATTACATATAGGCAAGAATTTTCATTCAACAAGAGACTTAACGATTCAATGCGCAAGAAAAGTAATAATAGGAGACAATGTTTTATGTGCGTCTAACGTTTTTATGATTGACTATAATCATGGAACAAATCCTATGTGTGAGAATTATCTGGATAATGCTTTGCAGATTTCCGAAGGTATAAATATTAAAGACGGTGTTTGGATTGGAAATAATGTAATTATACTTGGGAATGTGACAATCGGCGAAAAAGCAATAATAGCTGCAGGAGCTGTTGTAACACATAGTGTTCCACCCTATACAATTGTTGCAGGTAATCCGGCGCGCATTATTAAGGTTTATAATCATAGTTTAGGAGAGTGGACAAGAGTTTATGATTAAATTAGTAAATAAAATGGGGATGATGTCTGAAAGCAAGAAATCTGGTATTGCATATACACTTTCGACACTTGTCACTAAAGGTTTGGTTTTTTTAACAATACCAGTATTCACAAGAATTATGCCGTCAGCTGAGATTGGAAAAATTAATCTGTATAATTCATGGTTTTCGCTGATATGCATTTTTTCAACATTATCGTTAACATCGGGCGGGTATCAGCTTGCACTCAAAGAATTTGATAATGATAAGGACAGATATGAATCTTCAGTATATTCGCTAACACTTTTAGTGACTAGTTTTGTTACGGTATTATATGTAATGAATCCCGGCTTCTGGGAAAAAATGTTTGGTTTATCTAGAGCTTACATGATCATGCTTGTCATTGGGCTCTTTCTAACACCAGCGCAAGACTTTTGGATGGCAAGACAGCGATATGATTACAAATATAAGATGTCGAGTTTCCTGACACTAATTTCTACTTTTGGTGCTGTAGTATTATCTGTTTTTGCTGTACTTAACTGTAAGCCTAATGAAACTGGATGGGCTCGCTTGTTTGTAAATAATTTAGTAATTTATAGCGTTGCTTTATTATTAGGCATTAACATACTAAAAAAAGGAAAATGCTTTTATAAAAAAGAATACTGGGCATTTTCGCTTTCTTTAAGTCTTCCTTTGGTTGGACATGCAATTGCAAAGCAAATATTAGATGTATCAGATAGAATAATGATTAACCAATACATCGGAAGCAGCGCAGTCGGGATTTATGGTACGTTGTACTCAGTCAGTTCGATTTCATTAATCGCTTGGAATGCCATGAATGGAGCTTATGTTCCTTATTTGTTCAAAAACATTGATAATATTGATGAACATAACAACATTAGAAGAACTTCATCGACTCTATTGACATTGTATACATTTATTGCCTTTGTCATGATTCTTTTAGCACCGGAGATTGTAAGAATTATGGCTACACAAGAGTATTATGAAGCTGTGTATATTATGCCGCCTATAGCCATGGGAGTTGCATTGACAGCGGTATCAAATCTTTATTCTAATATATTGATTTTTTATAAGAAAACGAAAGTAATAATGCTAGCATCTGGAGCCGCTTCTGTAGTAAATTTGGTATTAAATTATATTTTCATCCCAAGGTTTGGATATCAAGCAGCTGCATATACAACACTAGTTGCTTATATTATTATGGCATTAATTGAGGCTGTAGTGGCAACGAGATACTATAAAAATCACACAAAATTAAAAATGATTTATGATAATAAGTTAATATTTATCTTGTGTGTGATTACTGTTTTGCTGTCATTCATATCAATTTTTTTGTACGGTGCTAAGATTCCAAGATATTTGGTTTGCATAGTATGTTTACTTGCCACATATGTATTGTATAAAAAAAGTTGAAGACTAAAGATTAATTTTAGATATCGATGTATGAAGGAGAAAATTGATGGATGAATTGAAATATAATTATGTGGTTCTAGGTTCAACTGATGAATACTATATGCTGTCTTATAGCGATTTGAGTAAGTCAGGTTGTTGTAAATATATGAGTGAGCCATTTGAAGGGAAGTCTATATTAAATAAAGTACTACGGATGATTCATAAAGTACATATGTCTCAGAAAGTAAATTCAATTATTTCACTGCCATTCAAAGCGGTGTGGAATTCTTTTCTTGTTGATGATTGCTTTAAAAACGGAAAGAAATATTGTTTTGTGTTTTTTTCCGCGGGACCTTTTACAGATCACATACCATATGGATTCGTTGACATGCTTAAGAAACGCTTTCCAAATTCAAAGTTTGTTGTGTTTTATCAAGATCTTATCGAACATAAACGCTTGGTATCAATAGATGATTTCAAGACATTCTGCGATGAGTTATACAGCTTTGATTATAAAGATTCAGAAAAATATAATGTAAATTATTATCCCTTGGTATATTCTAAGCTGAATCTACATGATTCTAATAAGATAACGTCTGATGTGTATTTTTGCGGAGCCTTAAAAAATAGGTGGAATGATATATATAGAGCATATTCTTATTTTTCAAAAAAAGGTTGTGTATGTGATTTTGTAATTGTAACTAAAGATAAGAGGATCATTGAGAAATATAAGAATCTTCAGGGCTTGATTTTTGTGGATAGCTTTTCTTATAGGGAAAATTTATTACATGCATCACAAACAAAGAATATTTTAGAGTTAATGCAAAAAAATGGAACAGGATATACGATTAGAGCATGTGAAGCTGTTGCTTTAAGAAAACGGTTATTATCTAATAATAAGTTTCTTGAAAAAGCACCATTTTATAAACCAGATCAGTTTATGTCTTTTGATGATGTTGAGAATGTTGATATTGATATGATTCTAAAACCGATAAATGTGTGCCCGGATGAAGCTTATTCAGCTGAAATGAATGAACTCTCTCCTTTATCTTTTATACATAGAATTGATTGCGATTTAGGAGGTGCTATTTAATGTCTACACCAAAAAGCATAACTAACAAAATACATAAAATGATTAAAAATCCATTTTATTTTTTTTGCTATGCAACAAGGAAAGGATTTATCAACTTTCTACCCGATAAAGTTTGCCTGTCTTTAGTTTATCGAGGAGCGTATGGTAGAAAATTAAATTTAGATAACCCTACTAGATATAGTGAAAAATTACAGTGGATTAAGTTATACGATAGATGTCCGTTATATTCCAAGCTAGTGGATAAGTACGAAGTAAAATCATATGTATCCGAAAGAATTGGTGAGGAGTATATTATACCAACGTTAGGTGTATGGAACTCTTTTGATGATATTAGCTTTGAGAACTTGCCTGAACAGTTCGTTTTGAAATGTACGCATGATTCAGGAGGATTGGTAATTTGCACTGATAAAAAGCAGTTGAATATTGATAATGCGCGAACAAAAATCAATAAAAGTTTAAAAACGAATTATTACAAATTATTTAGAGAATGGCCATATAAAAATGTTACTCCAAGAATTGTGGCGGAGAAATTCATGGTTGATAATGCAACTGGCGAACTACGAGATTATAAATTCTATTGTTTTGACGGCGTAGTACGAGCGTTAGGCATATATTCTGACAGAGGAGCTGGAAAAACTACAAAGGCAGATTATTTTGATCGGGACTTTAATTGGCTTGATTTGAAGTGGGGCTACGAACACGCAATTGAAAGACCAGAGAAACCGTCATTGTATGATAAAATGATTGAGATTGCAGAATCTCTCTCTCAAGGCTTTCCTGAGGTGAGGGTGGATTTATATCTATGCAATAATAGAATATATTTTGGAGAATTGACGTTTTTTGATGGTGGAGGATTTGACGGCTTTGAGCCCGACTGTTGGGATGAAGTATTCGGCAGTTGGATTGCTTTAAAAAATAGGAAGTATTAAGGAGACAGAGCTACATGGCACATATAATAATCGGAGCTGATTTGGTCCCAACGAAGCAAAATTTAAAAGAGTTTGAAAAAGGTAAGTCGATTGACTTGATTGGCGATGAAATTGCCAAAATTATTAGGAATTCTGATTTTAACTGTTTTAATCTAGAAACTCCTTTGATAAACGGAAATGAAGAGTGCATTGATAAATGGGGACCGTGTATAGGTGCTCCAGCAAGCACTGTATATGGTATAAAAGCATTAAATATAGATTTTCTGACACTTGCCAATAATCATATAATGGACTATGGGGCGGAAGGGTTGCAATCTACAATAGAGGCTTTAAAAACTGCTGGAATTCAATATAGTGGAGTAGGCTCCAATTTAGATGAAGCGAGAAAGGTGTTTTATACATTCGTAAACGGAATAAAGATTGGAATATATTGTTGCGCAGAACACGAGTTTAGTATTGCTTCTGAGCATAAATCAGGCGTTAATCCTTTTGATCCAATGAATAGTTTGGATGATGTGAAGTCCTCAAAGGAGGAGGAAAAAGCGGATTTTTTAATTGTGCTATATCATGGAGGAAAAGAACATTATAGATACCCTTCTCCCAAATTACAGAAGATATGTCATAAATTAATTGAAAAGGGTGCTGATTTAGTAGTTTGTCAACATAGCCATTGTGTGGGGTGTAAAGAGGAATACAAAGGAGGTACAATTGTGTATGGTCAAGGCAATTTTATTTTTGAGTGTGGTGAAACAGATGAATGCTGGAAATCAGCTGTTCTGATAGATATAAATATAATGGATAACTCCCACAAGATAGACTATATTCCTATAATAAGAAATGGTAATGGTATACGTTTGGCTAAAAATAAAGATGCCGATGATATAATTGATTCTTTTAATGTTAGGTCAAATGAGATTTTGAATCCGCAATTTGTTCATGAGAATTATCAGGAGTATGTTGAGCAACAGCGAAGCACTTATCTTGGAGCATTTTTAGGGCACAAAACGTTTTTCTTTAGAGGCTTAAATAGAATTACAAATGGCTTTTTAGTTAGAAGAAAAATCAAATCTCTTTATCGAAAGAAAGAGCGGTTGTGTTTAAGGAATTTTATTGAGTGTGAAGCTCACAGAGAAATGATTCTTACTTTGCTCAGAGAAAGGTAACCCTCGATGAAAATGTATGATTTGTCTAGATTTAGAACACAAATAATGGGGGCTGCAACAATAGGCGTTATATTATGTCATGCAGTTCTATGGGATGATGAATTGTCTTTATTATTTGCGAAAGTTTTGTCATTCGGAAATTTCGGCGTAGATATTTTTTTGCTGGTTTCCGGGATGGGGATTTTTTATTCTTTGAATAAGTCTGGTAGTTCAAACTTGCAGAACTGGTATACTAGACGGTTCGTGAGAATTCTAATCTCCTATGTTGTTATTATGGGACCATATTGGATTTGGTATTGCACTTATAACAAGTGTTTTAATCGCTTTTTTTATTATTTTTCTATGATGTCATTCTGGAAGGAACATATCGGAGCATGGTATTTAGCTGGACTAATTCCATTATATCTTCTGTCGCCAATAATTATTTTGTGGCATAATACCGATGTGAATGAGATAAAGAGGTACTCTGCTATTGTTATAGTAATGAGTCTAATTGGTCTATGCAACTATCGGGGGGGGGTATTGGAAAATGTCCTGTTTTGCATAAGAAGGTATCCTGCTTTTTTCGCGGGCTTTATTATTGCAAAATTGATTATTAAAAATGACAGTGATCAATCGAAACAGGTCATTAAATCGTGGGAAATCGCTATAGTTGCGGTTTTCTATTTTATGCTCACAAGGATTAGTTCGAAATTTGAATTGGAAAACTCGTTGCGTTGGATTATGGCGATTGGTTTATCCTGTGTATTATGTTTTATAATAGGTTGTAAGATTAAGTTGATAAATAAAGTATTATTGCTTTTTGGAAATATATCCTTGGAATCGTATCTGTGCAATTACGTTTTTGTCTTTGTTTTTAATACATACACATTGCATTTTGGAAATATTACCATTAAACCTAAGACGCATTTGTGCTATCTGTTAGTAATTTGCTTTGGAATTATTAGTGCATTTGTATTAAATAAATTCAATCAGTGGTTAGGTGAAGTGATTTTCGGGGTGAAAAGTAATAAGACAATTAAGAGGTAGTTGTTGTTTTGATGATTTACTTGTTTTCTGTTGTTCGTGCTGAGCAACAATGTGAAGCGGCGAATTGTCAGCGGAGGAAACTGCACGATAGAATCGGCAGTTTTTCCTTCCTGACTGCGCAGCTTAGACATAAAATCCCTTACAGTGATTTTTATAGATATCAGATTTCATTTTTTTGAAAGAAGGGCCGATTCTTTTGTGAAGATGATTGAGGAGAGTAGTACAAAAAGATTTGCGCAAAAAAGAATAGTTAAAGTGGGTAAAGCGTTTCCGAGGAGTAATGCGGCCGACAGCGACTTCGGAAACGAGGACATGGATGTGAGGGTTCCATTGAAGGCTGCAGCCGAAGGTGTGGAGGACACAGATAAAACCGGGAGTAAGGCTGTCCATGAGTATTTGGTGAATGGCGGAAAGTCCTGCATGGCTGTTTTCGTACTGAAAAACACTCTGTCTGATAATGGTGGCGTGACCCGTGGCATCTGCAAGATGGATGAGAATGGAAACTTGACTGAGGTTGTAGAGACTAAGAACATCGTAAAGACCGCAGCTGGAGCAGAGGCAGATGGTGTGGTTGTTGATGTGAATTCTCTGGTATCCATGAATATGTGGGGCTTGACTCTTGATTTTCTAGATGTTCTGGAAGAAGGCTTCAAAGAGTTCTTCGCGAAGGAAGTACCGAGCAATCCTCAGAATGACCTACCATGAGGATGTCGTAGCCGTAAAGGACAGCTTTAAAAAATGTTAGAAAAAGGCGTGTACAAGGCTGATTTATTTACAGACTTGTGATATACTAAAGCTACGGGAGACCGTGGCTCTTTGTAGTATAAATGGTGTGCTAAAGTCAAAGAGTTTAATGCAAGATTATTTTTGGTAGTAGTTGAATCAATACGCACATAAAATGAAGGTGAAAATAGTCTTGAAAGGAGTTTAAACAGATGAAAGAGTATAAGAGAGTAAGATATCAAAAAAGTCCGTTAATCGAAGTTATTTTTCAACTTCGTTTTCCGACGATTTTAAGTATAAATGCAAAACAACCTATGGAATTTCAGGATAAGATAAGAGAAAAATATCCATTCTATCAAGAAGGTGATGAACAACAGAATGAAATGATTATTGGACCAGATGGAAATCCTGTTCAGATCAAAACGAGTAGTGCCAAAAACTATGCTTTTATTTCTTCAGATGAAAGCTATAAAATTAATCTCACTGCATCATTTATTTCTATATCCACATTAAAATATACTCAGTGGGAGGAGTTTAGAAAACATATTGAATTTGTTGTCCCAATTTTTGAAGCCGTTTATAAGCCAGCCTTTTATACAAGAGTAGGGCTTAGATATATAGATGTGATAAATCGTGAAAACTTAGGTTTAGAAAAAGTTGGCTGGAATGAATTGATTGAACCACATGTATTGGGAATAATGACACCAGATATTGAAAAAGGTATAAAATCATATAGGGCTGATGCGGAATATCAAAATCCAGAAAATAATGCGGCAACAAAAGTTCATTTTGAGTTGGTACATGTCAACAATCAAAAAGAGTTGTCACTGTTAATTGATTGCGATTACTATTCACAGTCAACAACACAAAAAGAAGGTGTAAATACCGTGGCAGATATGTTGCATGCGAACTCTAGTAATTTTATAAATAGTGCGATAACTGAACGTCTAAGTAGTGCAATGGAACCGGTGGAAATATAATGAATAAGAATATTATAATTCAACAAAGTTATTCAGTTGATTCAAAAGAAAAAAAGAGCGATTTTGTTGTGCCTCAAAAGTATGTGGGAGAATCGCCCTATGGACATGTGAAGAGAGAGATTTATGGAATTAATATCACAGAAAGCCTGAATGGAGATGTGGACATCTTTACGGAATTGCCCGAAACTGTATATAAAGAAAAAGATGTGGCATTATTTCTAGGCGCTTTGAGAGGAGTTATTGCAGAAGAAAATCCACAAAATGTCACGTTATCAAAACTAATTGTGACTGAAAAAACAGACACAGGTTGCACATTGGATTGGATATATAATTATTTTAGATTATATTTTTCTTTTGATAAAAATGATGGTGACTACTTTGGATTTATGTCACATGATACAGAAAAAGAATTATATAAAAATGAATTTAAAGCTATGAAACCGCAGGACTTTAAAAATGTAGCTAAGGCTATGTTGGACTACGTTCTAATGATGATTCAAGGATGATGTAGAAATGAATGAATACCCAGAGGAATTTTATCGAGGCATATCATCGCCAAATGATATAACTGAGAGCGGCTATGTGACGGCAGGTGCATTTCAGTTTGATCAATATGATTCACAGCGCGGTGATGAATATTGCGAGTTATCGGTGAATTGGAATGATAATGAAGAATCTTTACAGGTGTTACTTGATCAGCATAAACCACAGAGAGAAGATAAACAGTTCAAAGGTGGATATTGCACAATTAATCGAACACTTTTGAACAATATGTTTAAAGGACACATGGATAGTGAAGAATTCTCTTATGAAAGACGACCTGTTGAAGCTTCCGAAGAAAATGATTACCAAGAAAATTTATATCATGGTAATTTGCTTATGAAGAATACACTTGATAAACAAGTGAAAAAGAATATTCAGCATACTTTAGCATTCATGGCTGGCTTGGCGATAAGACGATAAGCAAATGACTATTCTATACTTAAACCACTAAAAAAGGAAAGAGGTTATCACCTATGCCCAGAACGAAAGGCAGCAAAAACCGTTCCAAAACCAATATCACCAAAGACTACGCATCCCAGATTGCAGAGAAGCAGGAGACTATTGCGTCTCTGAATACCGAGATCGCATCCATCCAGAAAGCGATTGAAGAGCAGAAGAACACACTGAAAGAGAAGAAGACTGCTCTGAAGAAGGCCGAAAAAGAAGTGGCATCCCTGGAAGCAAAGAAGGCAAAGGCAGATGCTAAGGCCGCTGAAGAAGCAAAGAAGGCTGAAGCCGAGAGTGTGGTTAAGAAATTATTAGCCAGCGGCATGAGTGCGGACGAGATCCTTGAAAAATTGAAATAAGCAAGAACTGTGAACTTCCTATAAAATTAACTGTGAACTTCCATAATAAAGTGCAACTCAAGTGAATCATACGGATTGAGAATGCCCTGAAAATACTGAAAAAATAAGGAAAAACCTGCATTTTTTATTGTAGAAATGCAGGTTTTATGTTATACTATATTTAGTCGCAAATACAACTATAAAGAAGAGGGATGTTCATGTATCTGGATTATGTTGTTGATATACCTGATGTAAAAGGAAAAATCACATTTCGAACTAAAGGTCAGGCGCGTTATGTTTATTATGAGTACAGCCGTGAGTACGATCCATCCAAACAGTATACAAATGTAAAAAGGGTTACTATCGGTAAGGTTTTACCGGAAGATGAAAATAAAATGAGACCTAATGAAAATTTCAGGAGATATTTTCCGGAGGTTGAGCAGCCTGAGGAAAAAACAGTTTCATGCAGGAGCAGCTGTTTGAAGACTGGAGCATATATAATCATAGATAAAGCTGCAAAAGATCTTGAACTGGATACAAAACTGCAGGATTCATTTGGGGCAAAAGCAGCCGGGATCATGCTTGACCTGGCAGCCTATTCCATTATTACAGAAGGGAATGCAGCACAGTATTATCCTGATTATGCTTACAATCACCCGCTTTTTACTCCGGATATGAAATGTTACAGTGATTCATTTATTTCAGATTTTCTGAGGTCAATAAAAGAAAATCAGAGGCAGGATTTCCTAGATCAGTGGAATGCAGACAGATGCAAACGTGAGCGTATTTATATATCATATGATTCAACAAATAAGAACTGTCAGGCCGGAGATATAGATATAGTGGAATTCGGAGCAGCAAAGGTGGGTGCAGGACTTCCGATATTCAATTATGCTGTTGGCTATGATGTAAACAATCGGGAGCCTCTCATGTATGAAAAATATTCCGGAAGTATCAATGATGTCTCCCAGTTACAGTTTATGGTTGATAAGATAAAAGGCTATGGTTATAAAAATATCGGGTTTATCCTGGACCGGGGATATTTTAGCAAAGATAATCTTAACTACATGGACAGCAGTGGATTTTCCTTTATCATTATGGTGAAAGGAATAAAGGATTTTATAAGCAGTCAGGTGAGAAAACAGAAAGGCACTTTTGAAAATAACTGGGGAAACCGGATCGAGGAATTCGAAGTGTATGGAAAAACGGTCCACGCTTTTGTGTATGCCAGTGACACAAAGAAACGATACATACATACTTATTACAGTGCTGCCAAAGCGGTTGGTGAACGTGCAAGACTGGAAGAAAAAATCCATGAAATGCAGAGATTTATGGAACAGCATGAAGATAAGGAGTATGAATTCGGACCGGCATTCCATAAGTATTTTCATATGCATTATAACAAGGAAAACGGACATTTTGTTTATGGCGAACCCAAGCTGCCGGTGATCCAGGATGAGCTGGAGCTCTGTGGATATTTTGCTATCATCTCATCCGAAAAGATGGATGCAAAGGATGCGATAAACCTTTACAAGAGCAGGGATGTATCGGAAAAAGTATTCCGGGCAGATAAATCTTATCTTGGAAACCATTGTCTGAGAGTGGCATCAGAAGAGGCGGCATCAAATAAGATATTCATTGGTTTTCTTGCACTGATCATCCGGTGCAGGATATATACAGCTTTAAAGGAGAAGGCAAAAGAACTGGCAAAAAAAACGAATTATCTTACAGTTCCGGCAGCAATCAGGGAACTGGAAAAGATTGAGATGACACGCCAGCTGGATAAGGTGTACCGGCTTGATCATGCAGTAACCAAAACACAGAAAGTGATCTTAAGTGCTTTTGACATGGATTGGAATTATGTGAAATACCGTGCAGAAAATATCAGCAAAATCTTGAAGAGAGTACAGTGATGGCAAGTAAGAATTCATAAACACGCATAAAATTATTGAGACCAAAAAGTTTTCCTGATATCATTATTGGTAGAAAATAGTGATACTGTGGAAGCTTTTTTTGTATAGGGAGAGTGTGATAGATGGGAAGATTTGTGAATCCGGACAACAGTGCTTTTCAGGCTGCTTTGAATTCCAGAATTTATGTGGACAAAACTGGTATGATCGAATATATGAATCGCGTTCTGGAGACTACAGATGCGTATATTTGCAACAGCCGCCCCAGGAGATTTGGGAAATCCTATGCTGTAATATGCTTGCAGCATATTACAGCAAAGGTGCAGATTCTGAGAAGATGTTTTCCGACCTTTCAATAGGAAAAACACAGGATTTCAAAAAGTATCTTAACAAATATGATGTAATTCACATTGATATCCAGTGGTTTCTGGCAAATTGTGAAGATAAGAAAAAAGTGGTACAGTTTATTACAAAAAGCGTACTGGACGAGTTGCGCGAAATTTATCCAGAGTGTTTGGTTCTCCAAGACGGTTCTTTGTCTGATGCGCTTTCAAGAGTTAAAAATCAAACAGGACAGAAATTTGTCATTATTATTGATGAATGGGATGTTTTGATTCGAGATGAAGCGCAGAATCAGGCTGTACAGGAAAATTATATTAATTTCCTGAGGGGACTGTTTAAAGATACTGAGCCAACTAAATATATTGCTCTCGCATATCTGACAGGTATCCTTCCGATCAAAAAAATGAAAACCCAGTCAGCACTAAATAATTTTGATGAGTTTACTATGCTTAGTGCAGGCAATATGGCGCCTTATGTCGGTTTCACAGAAAGTGAAGTGAAGATGCTTGCAAAAAAATATCATCAGAATTACGAAAAGGTCAAAAGGTGGTATGATGGTTATCTCCTAAATGAGCATCAAATATATAATCCACGGGCGGTTGTGGGAGTTATGCTAAATGGCGAATTTAAGAGCTACTGGTCAGAGACTGCTTCTTACGAGACAATCGTGCCGTTGATCAATATGGGTTTTGATGGCTTGAAGTCTGCTGTTATCGAAATGTTATCAGGCGATGAAGTGAAAGTGAATACGGCAACTTTTAAAAATGATACGGTAAATATACAGAACCGCGATGAGGTTCTTACGTATATGATCCATCTTGGCTATCTGGGATACGATCAGAATCGAAGGTCTGCATTTGTTCCTAATGAAGAAATTCGGCAGGAACTTACGCTTGCTGTAAGGGAAATTGTGGTATAAAAAGTTATAGGTACTTATAGGAAAAATATCACGGAACTGTATTGTTTATTGCTACGTATTGCGGTAATATAAGTTTATAAGCGGAGGTGATTGTATGTTTAAAGTAAATCCATATAGACCAGGTGCTGGTTTAATGCCAGTATATATTGCTGGACGAGATGAAGACATTCAGAACGTAAGTCAAATGTTTGATGCGTTAACTATGGATATACCTACTCAATCAATTATTTTTAGTGGTTTGCGCGGCGTTGGAAAAACTGTTTTAATAAATAAGCTGCAAAGTATTGCAGAAGAAAAAGGTATTTTTTGTAAGCATATTGAAATTGAGGAGAGAAATGACTTTATTTCACAGATTGCTGAATGTTCTCAGGCATTTTTAAGAACAGTAAGTGCAAAAGAAAAATTTAAACATTTAATACAGAAGCCATTAGAGGCAATAAAGTCCTTAGTTGTTTCTTTTAACCCAGAAGATAATTCATTTTCTTTATCAATGCAGGATAGGGAATTGTATGTGTCAAATAATTTAACGCAAACACTTACTGAAGTATTTTCAACAATCGGAGAAACCGCACAAAAAACGGAAATACCAATTTGTTTCTTTATAGATGAAATTCAGTATATGAAGCAAAACCAGCTAGGATCTTTGATCGCTGCATTGCATAGAGCAAATCAGTTAGGTTATCCAATTATGATTATAGGTGCAGGATTGCCTAAAATATATAAAATGCTTTCTGATGAAAAATCTTATTCCGAAAGATTGTTTATGTATAAAAAAATCGATTCATTGACGGATGAGCAATCAGAAAAAGCAATTGAAGAGCCAGCAAAAAAATTCAATATAATATATGCACATGAAGCCACAAACAAAATAGTAGAAATTACAAAAGGGTATCCTTTTTTTATTCAACAGTTATGCAAAATTGTGTACGATAAAACAAATAAAGATGTCATAGAATTGTCTGATGTAGAAAATTGTATAGATGAATTTTTATCATCTCTGGACGAAAGATTCTTTAAATCAAGATATGAAAGATGTGCAGAAAGTGATAAAAAATTTATTTTTGCAATGGTAGAATGTGGTGAATTACCATGTACGATATCAAATGTTGCACACAATCTTAATAAAACAGTTGGATCTATTTCAACAACAAGAGCACAGTTAATTAGCAAGGGAATTATATATCCTGTAAGATATAAAGAACTTGATTTTACGGTTCCAGAATTTTCAGGATATATACAAAGACTGGAAGAATATAAACAGTGGTGTATATCAAAGTAGAATCAAACAGTAACTCTCTGTGAGCTTTCAGAAAACATCCCAATAAAATTATTGAGCACCAAAAGTTTTCATGATATCATTATTGGTAGAAAATAGTGATACTGTGGAAGCTTTTTTATATAGGGAGTGTGTGAGTGATGGGAATATTAGTGAATCCAGATAATTTGGCTTTTCAGGTAGCATTGAATTCCGAGATATATGTTGATAAAAGCGGACTTATTAAGTATACGAATAAAGTTTTGAATACATTGCAGGCCTATATTTGCAATAGCCGTCCGAGAAGGTTTGGAAAATCTATTACAGCGAATATGCTTACAGCTTATTACAGCAGAGGCTGTAATTCAGAAGAAATGTTCGCCGGATTGGAAATTAGTAAAAGTGCAGATTTTAAGAAGCACTTGAACCAATATGATGTAATACATCTTGATATCCAATGGTGCATAGAGCCAGCTGGTGGACCTGAAAGGGTGGTTTCTTATATTTCGGAAAAGACGATTGCGGAGCTTGCGGAATACTATCCAGGTGTATTGAAAGAGAAGACGGAATCTTTGCCAGAAGTGTTGTCTCGTATTAATGGTGCAACTGGAAAAAAATTTATTGTCATCATTGATGAATGGGATGTCCTTATTCGTGACAAGGACGTTAATAAAAGGGTACAGGAAGAGTATATTAATTTTCTCAGGGCAATGTTCAAAGGAACAGAACCAACAAAATATATTCAACTTGCATATCTTACTGGTATTCTTCCAATTAAAAAGGAAAAAACTCAGTCGGCATTAAATAATTTTGATGAGTTTACAATGCTGAGCGCAAGTAATCTGGCTCCGTATATTGGTTTTACAGAAGCTGAAGTGAAAAAGCTGTCAGAAAAATATCAGCAGGACTTTGCTGAAGTGAAGCGATGGTACGATGGCTATCTTCTGAAGGATTACCAGGTTTATAATCCCAGAGCCGTTGTCAGCGTAATGCTAAGGGGGGAATTCAGGAGTTACTGGTCAGAAACAGCATCCTATGATGTGATTGTGCCTTTGATTAACATGAACTATGATGGGCTGAAAACAGCTGTTATTGAGATGCTTTCCGGAGCCGAAGTCAAGGTGAATGTGGCAGCTTTTCAAAATGATACGGAAGATATTAAAAGTAAAGATGATGTATTGACTTATATGATCCATTTAGGATACCTTGGTTATAATGAGAACAGGAAGACTGCATTTGTACCAAATGAGGAGATACGGCAGGAGCTGACGACTGCTGTTGAGAGTAAAAAGTGGAATGAAATGCTGATATTGCAGCTGAATTCGGAAAATCTGCTGGATGCTACATTGGATATGGATGGTGAGGCGGTTGCAGAAGAGATTGAAAAAATCCATAACGAGCATGTGTCAGTAATTCAGTATAATAATGAGAATTCCTTGAGCAGTGTGCTTACAATTGCCTACTTAAGCGCAATGCAATACTATTTTAAGCCAATCCGTGAATTTCCTACAGGACGAGGATTTGCTGACTTTGTATTTATCCCAAAGCCAGAGTACAAAAATGATTATCCGGCATTGCTTGTGGAATTGAAGTGGAACCAGAATGCGCAGACTGCATTAACACAAATTAAGACTAAAAAGTATCCTTCTTCGATACTGAATTACACAGGCGATATTCTTCTTGTTGGAATCAATTATGATAAAAAAAGTAAGGAACACCAGTGCTTGATTGAGAAGTATGTGAAGGGTGAAAATAGAGGAACAGGCGTTGTATGATGTATATGTGGAAAGCGAGCGTTCGTTGGATGAAATCATTGACTTGATTCAGAATGCTGATGAATGGATATAAGCTGGATTTAGTTGTAAAATTTCTGGAAGTTCACACGTGAGTTTTTGAAAATGTGAATTTCCAGAAAAAGTTCGTATTTTACAATTGACTTTTTCAAAATGTGGTGTATAATTAAACTTGTAATAACAAGTAATTATAACCAAGCTGGGGTTAGAAAATGTCAGAGAATATTTCAAAATATGAAATAATTAAAAATAAAATTGAAGAACAGATCAGCCAGGGATTTTATAAGGAGAATGATAAGATCCCTAGTGAGAATGAATTGTGCCGGGCTTTTGCCAGCAGTAGAATTACAGTACGTAAGGCTTTGGATGAGCTGGTTACTACTGGTGTGCTGTACAGACAGCAAGGTATAGGCACTTTTGTAAAGCCAAAAACAGTCGAGGTATCCGCAGATGTAGATAAGGTTTTACTTATATTACCTAATTATCCGGAATTGTTCGCTGCAGGAATTGTTTCTGATATGCTATCTGGCATACAGAAATCTCTTAGGGAAACACAGTACACGTTGGTAACACTGATGGAACCAAGAAATGAAGCGGATATTGAGAAATTCCTGCAAAGCATAAAGACAATACGGCCAAATGGAATCATATACAGCTTTTATTACGGAGATTCAATGATCGTAGATGAATTAAAGAAATTTGAGGTTCCTATTGTTTTTCTTGATGCAGAACCGAAGGATAATGAATTTGATATTGTTACAGGTGAGGATTTTGAGAGTGCATATCGTGTTACTCAACTGGCGATCATGAGTGGAATGAAGAATGTGGGATTCTATTCATCCTGGAATCAGGATTTTTCTACGTGCTCTGCCAGGAAGAATGGTATAAAGAAAGCCCTAGAGGATTCAAGAATTCCTATCCGTGAGGGACAGCTTTTACTTAGGAATACAGAATCTGAATTTCACGAAAGCGTAACAAAATATGATATCGTTACAGATATAAAAGAATATCTGCAGAAAAATGATTATCTGGATGTTCTGATCGTAATGAATGATACTGTTGCATTTGCAGCATATAAGGCTGCCAGTGAACTGAGAAAGGATATACCAACTGATCTGAAATTGATCAGCTACGGAAACTACAACTGGAGCAGTTTTCCGACAATTGGTCTTACCACATTCGAACAACATTTTTTCAAATATGGAAAAGAAGCTGTGAAATTATTATTGAAGCGTATGAGTGGAACTTCTTCCATGATACAGCAAAGAAGAATTATCAAGTACGACCTGCAGCGCAGGAAATCATTTTAGTGCAAAGATGGCATAATAGGAGTTATGCCATTTTTAAAAAACTAACTTGTCATATCAAGTAATGTCGTGGCAAGAAAAAGCAAAATACATGTATTAAAAAGGAGGGTAGAATTTACATATTGGGGTAAAAGTAAAACAGTATTGTGTAGCATATAAACTTAAGAAAAATGTTTAGGAGGAAAAGAAATGAAAAAAATTACATCTATCGTATTGAGCGTATCTATGGCGGCAGGAGCATTAGGAATGAATACAGCAGTTGTTCATGCAGAAGAAAGTGCAAAAAAGGTAGCTTATATTTCGGCTGCTAATCAGTTTGATTTCTTTGTATACATTGGTGCAGAGATTAAGAAAGTGGGCGAAGAAAACGGTGTACAGGTTGATATGTTTGATGCTGCTCTGGATGTAAGCAAAGAAGCTGATCTTATGAGTCAGGCAATTTTGCAGAAATATGATGCAATTATTGTAGGACCTGTAGACACACAGGCACTGATACCGTCAATTAAAGAAGCAAATGATGCTGGAATACCTGTAATTAACTATGACTCTTTCATTGAAGGTGCAGAAGTTTATGCCCGCGTTGGAAGTGGAAATAAAGAAATGGGTGAAACTGCCGGCGAATATGCTGCTGATATGCTGAAAGAAAAATATGGAGAAGTAAAAGGTAATGTAATTGTACTTAGCTATCCGGCTCTGGAAACAATGAATCAGAGAAATGAAGGTTTCATTGAAGCGTTGAAAGAGTATCCAGATGTAACAATTAAAGAAGAGACGGTAGAAGAGTGTACAGCTGAAGGAGGTCAGAAATTAACAGATAACCTTCTGATCGCAAACCCGGAAGGCACTCTGGATATTATCTACGGCAGCAACGCTGGTGTTGCACTTGGAGCACTTGCTTCTGTAAGCTCTGCAGGCAGAGAGGATATTGCTTTAGTTGGAATCGATAACGAAGAAGGTCAGTTAAACGCACTGAAGGATGGCCGCTATTATAAGGCAACTGTTGCGCAGGATTCCTATTCAATCGGAGAAGAAGCTATGAATGCTGCTCTCTCTGCAATTGAAGGTAAAAAGACTGGTGATGTAGTAGTACCTGGAATCCTTGTAACAGCAGACAACGTTGAGGATTATCTGACAGATGATCAGGCGAAGAAAGATGAATTAGAAGAGTACAAATAATACTTACGTGAAAGAAAGGTTTGAGGTATATGGACAAAACAATTATCAGATTGGACAATATTGCAAAATCTTTCGGAAATGTGCGAGTAATACATCATATCAGCTTTTCTATCGAAGCTGGTAAGGTATATGCTCTTGCCGGTGAAAATGGTGCCGGCAAGAGCACTCTTTGCAATATTATATCTGGAAGTCTTAAACCTGATGAAGGCACTATTTCTTACGGTGATAAAGAATATAGCAGTTTTACCATTCAGCAGGCAAAAGAAATTGGAATTAAAATGGTTCATCAGGAGTTACAGATTCTTCCATTAATGAATGTAGAAGAAAATATTTTTATTGGAGAAGAAAGCTCCAGACGCGGTTTTGTAAATAAAAAAGAAATGCGGAAGAGAAGCCTGGAATTACTGGAAATGGTTGGATTGAATGCACAACCAGAGACAAAGGTCGCAGAGATTGAAATTGCAGGCAGACAGCTCCTTGAGATAGCACGGGCAATTAATCACAATGCCAGGATCATTATTCTGGACGAGCCTACTTCATCTTTGTCTCAGGCTGAAATCCGTAAGTTTTTTACAATTATAAAAAAATTGAAAGAGCAGGGCGTATCCTTTATTTTTATATCCCATCGTTTGGAAGAGGTCTTTGAACTTGCTGATAAGATCATAGTTCTGAAGGATGGAGAAAAAGTTGCGGAACTGAACACAGAAGAAACAAATGAAAAAGAAGTAATTCGTTTGATGGTGGGAAGAGAATATTCGGATTTTTACCAGAGGAAACGAAAGTGTCATGGCGATGTGTGTCTGGAATTGAAAGATATTTCCGGAGTAAAAGAAGGAATGCTGAACAATGCATATATCCCCCAGCACGTGTCGTTTAAAGTGGAAGAAGGCGAAGTATTAGGGGTTGCTGGCCTGGTTGGAGCTGGAAGAACAGAGCTTGTCCGAATGATATTTGGGGAAATGCCAATTGGAAGCGGAGAAATTTTTGTTCAGGGAGAAAAAGTACAGATAAAAAGTAGTCGTGATGCCATAAAATTGGGAATGGCATGGGTAACAGAAGACAGAAAACAGGAAGGATTGATTCTGGAGGATACTTTAGTTAGAAACCTGAGTTTGCCAACTGTACATAAGCATAGAAAAGCTGGAATTATTGATGACAATTTTTTGACAAAAATGTCGGAGGAATATATTCAAAAGCTAAAAGTAAAGACCACAGGCGGGCAGCAGAAGGCAAAGAATCTATCTGGAGGAAATCAACAGAAGATAGTTCTAGGAAAGTGGTTATCCACAAATCCTAAAATTTTAATTCTTGATGAACCGACCAGAGGAATTGACGTAGGTGCAAAAGCTGAGATCTATAAGCTGATCAATGAGCTTACTGCGCAGGGAATGGCAATTGTTCTGATCTCGTCAGAGCTTCCGGAAGTAATGGGTATGAGTGACCGGCTTTTAATAATGTATGAAGGCAGAGTGACCGGACAATTATTAAAGGAAGAATATACGGAAGAACGAGTTATGGAGTACGCGACAGGAAGGAAGGTTCACAATGAATGAAAAAAAACTCATGATAAAGTCAAAGGGAATTTTAAATCAGATTGGCTTATTGGGTGTGATTGCAGTATTATGTATTATTTTTACATGCTTGAATAGCACTTTTATTGCAGCTGCCAATTTGATGAATATTGTAAGGCAGTCTGCTGTTATGATCATCGTGGCAATGGGAGTTACCTTTGTTATGATTTCAGGTGAGCTGGATCTTTCTATCGGCGGGGTTGCCTGTTTAACCGGTATGGTTGTATCAAAATTGCTGACATCAGGTGTTTCAATTCCAGTGGCAATTCTTATTGGTCTTTTACTTGGAGCCTTACTGGGATTATTTAATGGAATATTGACTACAAAATTCAATTTACCATCTATGATCGTTACACTGGCAACTATGAATCTGGCAAATGGAAGTGCAAGCCTGATTACTGGAGGAACAGCTATATACAATTTGCCTCAGAAATTTGAATTCTTAGGACGCGGCTTTATCTTCGGTATTCCGGCGCAGGTCGTTTTTATGGTGATACTGGTAATTATCTGCGGTATTGTATTATCGAAAACATTGATTGGAAGATATGCACTTGCTATTGGAGGAAATGCTGATGTAGCGAAGCTGGCAGGAATTTCTGTTATTAAATACAAGCTTCTGTATTTTATATTCTGCAGTTTATGCGCAAGTTTTGCAGGAATGATCCTGACCAGCCGGCTGGCAACAGGTCAGCCGAATCTGGCGTCAAATATGATGATGGATACGTTAACTGCAGTTGTGCTTGGAGGAACTGCAATGTCAGGAGGAGAGGGAAGTATTGCAGGAAGTGTTATGGGAGCACTTCTTCTTACCATTATTTCCAACGGTCTTACCATAAATGGTGTTAATTCTTTCTGGCAGATGATTATTTCAGCATTGATCCTGATCGCAACAATTATTGCGAGACGTAAAAAGGATTAATATATCGAACGAAAACTGAGAAGAAAGGAAGGTATTTATTATGAAGTTTGAACCAACTGCTGAATCTATTTCTAAACACGAGGTACCACAGTGGTATAATGACGCAAAATTTGGTATATTTATTCACTGGTCACTTTTTTCTGTTCCCGCATGGGCACCAGTAGAAGGAAAAAATCTGGCAGAGCTGTCAGAGTCCGATGATGGATTTGGAAATTCTATGCGAAATTCACCATATGCGGAGTGGTATCTGAACACATCAAGAATTGAGGGAACACCTACAAATCTTCATCATAAAGAAGTATATGGCGAAAATTATAATTATTTTGATTTTCAAGGGGAATTTGAAGAAGCAAATAAGACAATGAGTGCAGATGAGTGGGCTGACTTCTTTAAAGAAGCAGGTGCAAAGTATGTAGTACTTGTTACCAAACATCATGATGGATATTGTCTGTGGCCAAGTGAATATAAAAACCCCAAGATGCCAGAGTATCAGTCAAAACGTGATCTGGTTGGAGAAATTACAGATGCAGTACGTGCAAGAGGCATGAAGATGGGCCTGTATTATTCCGGTATTTTCGACTGGACATTTAAGGATTACCCAATTGATGGTATGGAAAACTGGGTAAATCACCATGTGGTAACAGATGAATATGCTGAGTATTCATGGAACCAGACAGAAGAACTTATCCATAAATATAAACCGTCTATTCTCTGGAATGATATTGGATTCCCGGCACAGTGTGATTTGAATAAGTTGTATGCGGACTATTATAATACAGTTCCCGAGGGTGTAATTAATGACCGTTGGCGTCAGTATAGCGTACATTCTGATGAAGAGAAGAAACGTCTGGTTGAAAAGCTGAATAAACAGCTGGCTGAGGGTGGAATAAGTGGTATTTTAGTTCCAGAAGGATTTTGTGATTATACTTCTCCAGAGTATGCAAATGAGATGAAGCTTCAGAAGAAAAAATGGGAGCTGACCCGTGGAATGGGAATGTCTTTTGGATACAATCAGAACGAAGATCCTAAGTATATGCTGAAAACCAAAGAGATTATTTATATGCTGGTTGATGCAGTGAGCAAAAACGGTAACTTACTTCTTAATGTAGGTCCGAGAGCTGATGGAAGCATTCAGGATGAACAGAAAAAGCCTCTGCTGGAAACAGGAAAATGGCTGAAGGTTAATGGAGAAGCTATTTACGAAACAACCTATTGGGAAAAACAGGAAGCAGAAACTGAGAAGGGACAGCAGGTTCGATTCACAAAGAAAGGAAATCAGCTGTATGCCGTGATCCTGGATGAAGAGCTTGGCGATTCTGTAGTGATCAAGGATCTGGAGATCCCTTCCGGAGCAACTGTTACATTACTGGGAGAAGCTGGTGAATTATCCTGGGAGCAGATGGGAGAAAATCTGGCAGTAAAGATCCCGGAAAATATCCAGAAACAGTATGCATATACATTAAAAATCAGTTGTTGATGGATTTTTTGACCCTGTGAAGAGCATGATAGATCTTTTCAAAATTGAATAAATTTCTTTTATGAAGAAGTGTTTGTCGCTTGTCTGTGCAGTTCATTAATTGCTGCATGGACAAGCGGCATTTTGTTGTGACGCGGTTAAAAATCATATGCAAATTACGATACTTAAAAGGGCAGGTGTGGATGTTCTCCACAACCTGCCCTTTCGTGAGGGGAATGTATCAGAAACCTGTAAGTCGGAATACCATTAATTCGCTTGCAGAGTCGTCGTCACGGTCCTGTGTCATAAGAACCATCACAGAACCATCCTCTGCAACTTTCATATCTTCAATCCAGGGGTATCTGGTTCCAAACATATCGTAGCAGTCTACTTCGGCGAGGAGAGTTCCGTCCTTTGACCAGAAGTAGAATTCTCGCATATTTCCATCTGCTGCAATATAGCCATTCGCTGTCTCAGCTATTCCCGTGAGACTTCCGAAATAAGCAGGATCCTCGTGCTGGTCACCGCCAAGAAGCAGCTGCTGGTTGCCCTCCAGATCATAAACTGCTATTTTCGATGGGGTGTCATCTCCTGCAAGACGTCCGTATACCATAATATGATCATTGCTGATCTCAACCAGGCTGACAAATTTAAAGATACCGGTTCGTGCCGCGTCATCATTCATGGAGGTTAAGATCCAGGGCTCTGTAAGCACGCTGCCGTCCTGGAAGGTTACTTTTTCCGTGTCATAGCCAAGGTAGCTGGTAATGCCCCAGGCACCGGATGGGTGCACAGACAGGTAACCGCTTGTGCCGGTCTCCAATATGGTCTGCCCGTCTTTCATAACGATTCCTTTTCCACCGTTACGGGAAATATAAAGTTTTCCGTCCGTGTCTGTAAAAAGATCCATTCCCGGCTCATCCATTGTGTCAGAAGAAAGAAGATTCAGGGTACTTCCAGTATATTCATAAGTTTCCAGAGTATTATTCAGCTGATGATACATCCGGTCTCCAGATATTGCAAACTGGTGACGCATGATTTCAAATCCGTTCTGGGAAACACTAAATGGAATATACTCCGGAGTGACGGTATAATCTCCAACAGCTATACTCTGCGGAGCCGGTGTGAATGGAGTTCCATCCCAGGGGTAAGGTGCTTCTACATTGCCGGTGTCCTCTAATTTCAGTTCCAGATTGTTAAAAACGTTTCTGACAGAATCATTTTCTTCTCCGGAAATGATAACTTTGTAGGTCACACCGGATGGCTCGTGACGATAAATGTAGTAAATTCTGTCAAAATTGTCTGTGGTTCGTATATAATCCACATCGCCAATGGTTGTTTTTTCAATAGTGCCGTCTGCATAGTCATGAAGATCGATATCGGAGGTCTGCAGATATTTGCGGAAAGAGTAGCTTGATTCTTCATTTGCTTTAATGGTGAAATCATTTTGTGAGCTATCCTTGTCTGCACCTTCGAATACGCTGACAGAGCAGGTATTTTCATAATCGCTGATATCATTCGGATCATAGCTCCAGTCATCTGGAAGGTTAAGCTTGAACAGGGTTACGTCAATGGTGTTGTCACTTTCTCCATGAACGGTAAGAGCGCTACTGGCAGTCAGAAGCACAAGTCCGGTCACAAGAGGTAGTATTTTCCATATTTTTTTTCTCATATTCAGCACCTCTTTTCTATGTGGAATGTTTTGTATTTTTATTTTCCCAGATTTTGGAGACTTTGTCACTGACACAAATGACAGGTAATCCGTAAGGAAAGCGTTATTGCTGGAAAAAATGCGGATATCCGGAAGCGGCAAATGGGAATAAAAGTAATTTGTCCTGCATAGGCTATTGAAAAAAGGATATTTGGAATGATATCAATTGGCCTGTGTATGATCGTAAAAAATGAGGAGGCGGTACTTCGCAGAATCCTCACGCCGATGAGCAAGCTTGTGGACAAAATCTATATTTGCGATACCGGATCGGTGGATAAAACGAAGGAGATTGCCAGGGAGTTTACCGATGAGGTTTATGATTTTTTGTGGAAAGATGATTTCTCTGCTGCCCGCAATTTTATTACGGAAAAAGCAGATACGGATTATTGGATGTGGCTGGATGCAGATGATGTCATTACGCCGGAAAATCAGGAGAAGCTGCTCAGGTTGAAAGAGAGCATGGATTTAGATACGGATGTGGTTATGATGGATTATGCAGTGGAATTTGATGAATGGGAGCATGTTACGTTTTCTTATTACAGAGAGCGTATTATGAAGACTTCCCGGAATTTCAGATGGCAGGGGCGCGTCCACGAAACGGTTGTTCCTGCGGGGAATATTTTATATTCGGATGTGGTGATTGAGCATCGAAAAATAAAGGCTGGAGAGTCTTTTCGCAATCTGCATATATATGAGCAGATGATTGATTCCGGTGAAAAAATGGAACCGAGACATTTCTTTTATTATGGGCGGGAGCTTTTTTATCATAAGCAATATGAGTATGCAATTTTAATTTTAAAAAAATTTCTGGAAGAACCAGATGGCTGGATAGAGGATAAACTGAACAGCTGTCTGGTTCTTTCCTGCTGTTATCAGGCAATGGGAGAGAATGCAGCTGCTTTTGATATACTTTTTTACAGCTTTACGATGGATGTTCCGAGAGCGGAGATCTGTTGTGAGATAGGAAGACTGTTTATGGAAAAAAGGGAGTATGTGACGGCAGCATACTGGTATCAGCAGGCTCTTCTTGCGCCACGGAAAAAGAAAAACGGCGGTTTTTATATTGCAGACAGTCATGATTTTATACCGGCGATACAGATGTGTGTATGTCTGGATAAAGCGGGAAGGCACAGGGAGGCGTTTGAATTTCATAAAAAGGCAAGAGTATTGAAGCCTCTGCATCAGGCAGTTATTGGAAATGAGAAGTATTTCTGGGATGTTTGGGGTATGGAGTGAGAGGGAAAATTCACCTGTATTGATAGTATTTCATATATTGATAGTGAATATCTAAGCTGTTATGGGAGAATGTGTATGTTTTTTGATCGTCATAATCAGAAAAATTCTTCTGAAAAGGAAGCTTCTGGTGATATCACCTGTACATCCTGTTTTGGAAACAATAATCGCTGCGGCTGCGATTGCAGTTGTTCGGGACAGGGAGCCACAGGGCCTCGTGGTGCAACCGGTCCTATGGGACCTATTGGTCCAAGAGGGTGTCCCGGTGTGACTGGTCCTATGGGACCAAGAGGATGCCAGGGAGCAGTAGGCCCTGCAGGTCCTATGGGCCCGCAGGGAGAACCGGACATGCCAGGAGTTATGGGCCCCGCCGGAGAAGCCGGCCCTGCCGGAGCGACAGGCTCAACCGGCCCAACCGGCCCCGCCGGAGAAGTCGGTCCAACAGGTCCAGCCGGAGCAACAGGCCCAGCCGGTCCCGCTGGCTCAGCAGGTCCAACCGGTCCAGCCGGAGAAGTCGGCCCAACCGGTCCAGTCGGAGCGACAGGCCCCGCCGGTCCCGCAGGAGCGACAGGCCCAGCGCCAACTCCGGCAGCGGCAGTAGCAGATGCTACTGGTACAGAGGATGCTGTGACACAGCTAAATACACTTCTGGCAAATCTTCGCGCTGCCGGAATTTTGCAATCCTAAAGTATGTTTGAAAAAGGCTTTCTGCAAGATGTGCGTCACAATTTGTGGGAGATTTTGTCCAGATGAGGGCGCAGTAGCGGCTACGGCAACCGAATTCGGGTGAAATATACCGCAATGAGGGCAAGGGCTGGAAATGGAGCAATCCATTTCCAGTCCTTTCTCATATAAAAGTGTGATTGCTAAGCATTAAAATTAAATAATTTTGTGTTTTCGGTTGTAATTTCATGAATTTCGCATATAATAAAAGTGTGATTATTAAGCACAAAACTCTAATAAAAATGTGATTATTAAGCACAAAACTCTAATAAAAATGTGATTATCAAGCATAAAACTCCAATAAAAATGTGACAGGTGATTCTATGGAACGATTTATCTTAAAAAAGTTGCTGGCTTGGAAGAATTCTCCCTACCGCAAGCCTTTAATATTGAAGGGCGTACGTCAGGTAGGAAAGACTTGGATTCTGAAAGAGTTCGGCAGACGTTATTATGAAAATACAGCTTACTTTAACTTCGACGAAAATGAAGAATATAAGCAATTTTTTGAAACAACCAAGGATGTGGACCGGATTCTACAAAACCTTATGCTGGCAAGCGGTCAAAAAATTGTGCCTGAAAAAACCCTTATCATCTTTGATGAGGTGCAGGACTGCCCTAAGGTCATTAACTCTATGAAGTATTTTTGCGAGAACGCACCGCAGTATCACGTTGCCTGCGCCGGTTCTCTGTTAGGTATTGCTCTGGCGAAACCCTCTTCTTTTCCGGTCGGTAAGGTCAACTTTATGCAGATTGACCCGATGACCTTTAATGAATTCCTGCTTGCCAATGGTGATGAAAACCTGGCACAGTATCTGGAACAGGTAGACACCCTTGAACCCATCCCTGACGCCTTCTTTAATCCGCTGTATGAGAAGCTGAAAATGTACTATGTCACCGGTGGTATGCCGGAGTCGGTATTGATGTGGACGGAGGCACGGGATGTTTCTGCTATGCAGGAAGCATTATCCGGAATCCTCGGAGCCTATGAGCGTGATTTTGCCAAACATCCTAATCTCAGCGAGTTCCCGAAAATCTCAATGATCTGGAAATCCATTCCGTCTCAACTGGCAAGAGAGAACAAGAAGTTTATCTATAAAGTGGTCAAGGAAGGTGCACGAGCCCGTGAGTACGAGAATGCCTTACAATGGCTGGTGGATGCCCGTTTAGTGCATAAAATTTATCGCAGCTCAGCTCCTGGCCTGCCGATTGCAGCTTACGATGACTTGTCGGCTTTCAAAATTTATCTGGTGGATGTGGGATTGCTTCGCCGTCTGGCACAGTTAGCCCCCACTGCTTTTGGCGAAGGCAACCGTCTTTTTACTGAATTCAAAGGCGCATTAACCGAAAACTTTGTGTTGCAGACTTTAATTACTCAGTTTGAAGTCATGCCTCGTTATTGGAGCCAGAACAACCCACCTTACGAAGTGGATTTCCTCATTCAGCGGGAGAACGACATCTTTCCCATGGAGGTCAAATCCGAAGCAAACACAACCAGCAAGAGTATGAAGAAGTTCAAGGAACTGTTCCCTGATAAGGTCAAGCTACGCATCCGGTTCTCACTGGATAATCTGAAACTGGACAATGATGTGTTGAATATTCCGTTATTCATGGCAGATCAGGCGGATAGACTGATCGGATTAGCATTGGGGAGTGAACCATAACCCTTGAGACGCTGGCAATATTGCTGCCCACAAAATTATTGAGACTCTAAAGCTTTCATGGTATCATTGTAAAAACAGAAAATAGTAATACTGTGAAATCTATTTTTATATAGGAGCATGTGCGAAGGGGGAAAAGTTATGAATCTGGTTAATCGTGCTTTTCAGTTACAATGTGTTTTTAGGGAAAATAAATACATGAAAAAACTTTTATACACAATTGTTTTATTAATAGCCGTTCTCATAATTCCCGCCTAGCCGGCACACGCCCAGAGCCATTGGTATACCAAGGATCCCATTATCCGGCAACGTAGTAACAATTCCAAAAGGACGGGTAACTTCCAAAGTAGTGAAATATTTTAAGAAATACAAGATCAAAGTATATACCCATACTGTGAATTACCGGGGACAATGGGAGAAATACAGGGCTATGGGAGTGAGTGGTATTTATTCAGATGCATTGTGAAAGCGAGTTTGGATTCGATTTTAAGGATGATTTTGAAAAAGAGAAAGGGGCATTCAAACATGAAAAACTATCGTGCAGAATTAACAGGCGTTTTTGGTGATCCAGTGGATGATAATCCTACTGGTGTAGTTGAGGAGGCTGCATTTGCAGCGAAGAATTTGAATTATCGTTATCTGACCATTAAAGTGCTTCCAGAGAATCTTAGAAAGGCAATGGACAGTGTGAAAATTTTTGATATGAAGGGAATCAATCTTACCATGCCCCACAAGATCAAGGTTCTCCCTTATCTGGATGAACTGAGTCCGGCTGCAGAAATTATAGGAGCGGTAAACACCGTTATCCAGAAAGAGGGAAGACTATTTGGTGAGAATACAGATGGAAAAGGTTTTGTAACCGCACTGAAGAATTCTGGTGAGACTCTGGATAAGAAAAATGTGACTATTCTTGGCGCTGGCGGAGCAGCCAGGGCGATAGCTGTTGAATGTGCATTAAATGGGGCTGCCCATATCAATATTATCAACCGAAGCATTGAAAAAGGTGAGGAACTGGCATCTCTTATTCAGATGAAAACAGATAGCAGTGCAAAGTATCTTAACTGGAAAAACAATATGGAAATTCCATCTGATACAGATATTTTAATCAATGCCACTTCAATCGGTTTTTCTCCAAATGTGACAGACAAGCCAGACATTGATTATACTACCATCACACCGGAAATGTGTGTATGCGATGTCATATTTAATCCTGCGGAAACAATTTTCCTAAAGTCCGCAGCAGAAAATGGTGCAAAAACTATCACCGGTCTTGGAATGCTGGTACAGCAGGCCGCACTGAATTTCACCCTCTGGACAGGCGTGGAAGCGCCGGTAGATGTGATGGAGGATGCGCTGAAGAAGGAGTTTGAGTAAGGAAGACTGGCTTTTTCTGAAAAGAAAGTTGTCAGATTGAATCTTTTTAAATAAAAAGGATGTGAGACCTTTGAAAATAAATTATGAAACTGTCCACTTCAATTATGCAGACAGAATAGGCAATCTGACCGCGGAAGCAGTCGGCGTAGTAAAGGGAGAGAAACATTTTCCGGTTTACAGTGGAAATCGGATTTTTAAGCCGTTGAGTAAATCCAAGCCATTTTCTACGCCTCTGTTTGCTTATGCGGAAGTGTTCTGGTCGAATGTGATAAATGAATATTTTGTATCGGCGCCTTTATATCAGCTGGCTTTTTGCCATGGTTATGAAGAAGAGACACAGAAATACTATGATTATGGGACTGTGGTTCCAAGGATTTATAATGAAGATGAGCAGCTTTTGAATCTTCTGGAATTCTTTCGGAAGTATCCGGATAAAAAGGTGGATATAGACCAGTATGAGAATTATTGTATGATGTTTTATGATTATACGGATATTCTGGAGGCTTCCTATTTCCAGAATCACGAAGACATGGCAGAGCAGCTTGCCATGCAGATCCTGGTTTCCATGCTGAAAGGCGATCAGAATTATCACTATGAGAATATTGCGTTCGTTTGTAATAAAAAAGGAGAAATTCTGAGGCTGGCTCCGATGATCGACCATGAATTTTCCACTTACTTTATGTTTCCGGACAATTCTGCGCAGCATATGTACTGGTACAGTGAGTTGATCCGTTCCATGGAAGGACATGAAGTTCAGGATTATGAATATGACTGTCTGAAGAACCCAAAAGAACGGCGGATGATGGAAAAAAGTGCCGTTTGTCTGCATAAGAATCTTGTGTATATAAAAGAGCATTACCCGGAAGTTACCGGAAAGTTTATAGAGAAACTGAATTGCCTGGAGCATGATCTGGAAGAGAATCCATCTCCCTTCTATCTGCAGGAAAATATTGAATATCCGGGAACTGCCAATTCTTATGCTTACATGTCCGGGAAAGCCAGATACAAGGATCATGATGAGGAAAAGGCAAAGCTTCTGGAAGAGAAATATAGTTCCAGGGAAAAGAAAATAGATTTCCATGTATTGAGTGTTCAGAGTGTGCAGGAAATCAAAGGAATTATAAGGCTGTTGAAAGTAATGCTGGAGAAAGAGAACGGCAATTGGGATAAAGTAAAGGAACAAAATGATGAGTACAAAGCCGAAACTGGATTTACAGATAGAAAAATAAAAGCATATGACAAGCTGGAATTGACAGATGAGCAGCAGATAGTTCTTGATGCTCTTAGACAGAACTGTATGGAAGAGACTCTTTGGTCAGCAATTGCAGCCTTCCAAAACTACCCATTCCGCACTGCCTCTGGCCTCCCATACCAGTACAAGTTAAAAATCGGCAAAGACGGAACCTACAACAAAGAGCTTCTCATCGACCGCAGGGAAAACAGCAAAACCCTGTCCTGGAGCAGCATAAAAATGGCATTCCAAAATTGCCGGCAGATATCCGGCATCGTGAAACGCCCAAAGGCATTAGGGGATATTAGAGGGATTTCTTATATTTACCCATTGTTCTGGAAATTTGGACTGATCGAAGTTCCTGAAGAGAGTGCGAAGAAGATGGGTGGGGAATGAGATACAAAAGAAAAAGCTCTGACAAATGATAATTATCTAACAATCATTTGCCAGAGTTTTTAATTACGTAGCAACAAAACAAAATCTATGCCTGCTTATCCCTACAGCTTCTTCCCCTGCTCGAATTTCGGCTCACAGGTCAGCTCCACGCCCAGTTTACGGAAGGAGAGGACATCCACAGAAGACAGCATAACAGAAGTATGTGCCTGGCAGCCTTTCAGCTTTGGAAACTGCTCCAGGGCAAGACGTGCTTCTGGATTCGTAGCGGCGCTGATGGAAAGAGCGATCATGGTCTCATCCATATGAAGACGAGGATTCTTACTTCCAAGATAATCTGTCTTCAGTTCCTGAATAGGGTGAATAGCATCCGGGGAGATCACATGCTTCTGGTGATCGATTCCGGCAAGCTCCTTCAACACATTCAGAAGAAGGGCGGAGGAAGCACCAAGCAGATCAGAGGTTTTACCTGTGATGATCCTTCCGTCTTCCAGCTCCATGGCAGCAGCCGGAGCACCAGTTTCTTTCTCTCTTTCCAGGGCAGCAGGAACAACCTTGCGGTCCTCCAGTGTGGCATGTGCCTGCTTCAGAAGAAGCTCGATCTTGTAAACCTCCTCCTCTGTGCCGGTACCGGACATAAGCGCATCCATACTTTTATAATATCTGCGGATGATCTCCTGACGGGAAGCCTCCTGGCAAACCTCATCATCCACAATACAGTTTCCTGCCATATTAACGCCCATATCTGTAGGAGATTTGTATGGGCACTCACCCATGATTTTCTCAAACATAGTCTGTACAACAGGGAAAATCTCTACGTCACGGTTATAGTTGACAGTGGTCTTACCATAAGCTTCCAGATGGAATGGGTCGATCATGTTGACATCATTCAGATCAGCGGTAGCTGCCTCATAAGCCAGGTTTACCGGGTGCTTCAGCGGGATATTCCAGATTGGGAAAGTCTCGAACTTGGCATAGCCTGCGCTGATTCCTCTCTTGTATTCATGATAAAGCTGGGAAAGACAGGTAGCCATTTTTCCGCTTCCAGGTCCAGGCGCTGTGATAACAACCAGCGGGCGGGTGGTTTCGATATAGTCATTCTTGCCGTATCCCTCGTCACTTACGATCAGGGAAGTATTGCTTGGATAACCTGGGATATTATAAAGGACATAAACCTTGATTCCAAGCTTCTCCAGGCGCTTCTTGAACGCATCAGCACTGTTCTGTCCGGAGTAACGTGTGATGCAGACGCTTCCTACATAAAGTCCTCTGCTTGTAAATTCGTTCATCAGACGGAGCACGTCCTCATCATATGTGATGCCAAGGTCACCGCGGACCTTATTCTTTTCAATATCAGGTGCACCGATTACGATTACGATCTCTGCCTGGTCGGAAAGCTGCATCAGCATGCGCAGCTTGCTGTCTGGCTCAAATCCTGGAAGAACACGGGAAGCGTGGTAGTCATCAAATAACTTGCCTCCAAATTCCAGATAAAGTTTGTTGTCAAATTTGCTGATTCTCTCACGAATGTGCTCGGACTGCATTTTCAGATATTTGTCATTATCGAACCCAATTTTTTTCATTCTGTCTTTCCTCCTTCTTTCTCTGGGCTGTTCTTTACTATGTTCACAAAACACCTTGCGAAATATTTGCGGCACATAGTAATCTTTTAGTTCCTCATCCATTATGTTATTTCTTACTGTAAAGTTACAGGTAAAAAGGATACAGCAGATGCGTTCTGCACCTGCCTCAAAAAATATGTTCCTGGACTGTATTAGAAAAATCATTCCTGCAAATTGTGCGCACATCCTGCAGAAAGCCTTTTTCAATCACGCTCTAGTATACTACAGTTCGCGCCGTAAAAAAAGTATCTATTTATTTTTCTGATGTGAATTTTTTTGACTTTTTTTCAAAAAAATTCAGAGGGTTTTCACAATATCCAGGTTGATTTATCTGCGTTTTATCTTTATAATAGAAAAGATAGTAAGGAGGAATGAAATGGATAATAATCTGGACAACAATCAAGGCGGACGCCGCCCTGATAAAGGGGATCCAAGAAGAGATCAGGATCCTAACCGCAATAAGAAAAATCATCAGTCCATTCTGGCTTTTCTGATATGTCTTTTGGTTACTCTGGTGTGTTTCAGCCTGTTTACCAATATGCTGCAGGATAATTCCAGTGAGATTACGTATGATAAGTTTATTGATATGGTGAATAACGATGAAGTGAAATCCGTTACACTTCAGTCCGATAATCTGACTATCGTGCCGAAGAAGCAGGTGAATCCTTATCAGGAGATCAGTTATTACACCAATCTGACAGAAGATGAGACTGCCCTTACCAAACGTCTGGAAGGAACCGGTATTATTTTTAAATCTGAGCCGCCGGATGCTTTCGGAGAATTTATGGCAATGATGCTTAGCGTACTTTTACCGTCTGTGCTTCTGTTTGTGCTTCTTATGTTTTTCATGCGCCGCATGAACAAAGGCGGCGGTGGTATGATGGGCGTTGGGAAAAGCCGCGCCAAGGCGTATGTACAGAAAGAGACCGGAATCACATTTAAGGATGTTGCCGGACAGGATGAGGCCAAGGAATCCTTGCAGGAGGTTGTGGAATTTCTTCACAATCCAGGCAAATACGTGGAAATTGGTGCTAAACTGCCGAAGGGCGCCCTGCTTGTAGGACCTCCGGGTACAGGTAAAACCCTTCTTGCCAAGGCTGTTGCAGGGGAGGCACATGTACCGTTCTTTTCCCTTTCTGGATCAGAATTTGTGGAGATGTTCGTTGGCGTAGGTGCTTCCCGTGTCCGTGATCTTTTTGAGGAAGCCAAGAAGAATGCGCCGTGTATCGTATTTATTGATGAGATTGATGCCATTGGAAAGAGCCGTGATTCCCATTACGGTGGAGGTAATGACGAGCGTGAGCAGACTTTGAACCAGCTGCTTGCAGAGATGGATGGTTTTGATACTTCCAAGGGACTTCTGATCCTGGCAGCTACCAACCGTCCGGAGGTACTGGATCCGGCACTTCTTCGTCCGGGGCGTTTTGACCGCCGTGTTATCGTTGACCGTCCGGACCTGAAAGGACGTATTGATATCCTGAAGGTTCATGCGAAGAATGTAAGGCTTGACGATACCGTTGATTTCGAGGCAATTGCCCTTGCCACATCCGGTGCCGTTGGTTCTGATCTTGCCAATATGGTTAATGAGGCCGCTATCCTGGCTGTTAAGAATGGCCGTCACGCAGTTTCCCAGAAGGATCTTCTGGAGTCTGTTGAGGTGGTTCTTGTTGGAAAAGAGAAGAAAGACCGTATTTTAAGTGCCCAGGAGCGCCGTATCGTATCCTATCATGAGGTAGGACATGCACTGGTAAGTGCCCTTCAGAAGGATTCCGAGCCGGTACAGAAGATCACCATTGTACCTCGTACTATGGGCGCACTTGGTTACGTTATGCAGGTTCCGGAAGAAGAGAAATATCTGAATACCCAGAAAGAACTGGAAGCTATGCTGGTCGGATATCTTGGCGGACGTGCTGCTGAGGAGATCGTTTTTGACAGTGTGACAACTGGTGCTTCCAATGATATTGAGCAGGCCACCAAGGTTGCACGTGCTATGATCACCCAGTATGGTATGTCCAAGAAGTTTGGTCTGATGGGTCTTGCAACTCAGGAGAATCAGTATCTGAATGGTCGTGCAGTGCTTAATTGCGGTGACAATACAGCTACCGAAGTTGACCATGAGGTTATGGAGCTGCTTCGTGTTTCTTATGAGGAGGCGAAGCGCCTGATCAGCAGCCACAGAAAGGCTTTGGACAAGATCGCTGCTTATCTGATCCGCAAGGAGACCATTACCGGTAAGGAATTTATGATCATTTTCCGCGCAGTGGAGAAGGGAATGGAAGTTTCAGATGTGTTGGATGCAGAAGGGCTGAAGGCGCTGGATGAGGCTGTGAAAGCAGAGGATAAAACGGATGAGGCAAATGCGGACACAGAGACAGCGGAATCTGCTATTGCCGTTCCTGTAATTGAACAATACAGATAATATAGGATAAAACATCAGAACCGGGAGACATGTTTTCCCGGTTCTTTTCAACAAAGGAGAGTTTTTATGTTCCTGATTGAAGAAGAGTTAAAAAAGCTGCCCGGTAAGCCTGGTGTCTACATTATGCATGGGGAAAAGGATGAGATTATTTATGTGGGAAAGGCGGTCAGTCTGAAGAACCGTGTTCGTCAGTATTTCCAGAGCAGCCGAAACAAAGGTGCAAAGATTGAGCAGATGGTCACTCACATTACCAGATTTGAGTATATTGTCACCGATTCTGAATTGGAGGCGCTGGTACTGGAGTGCAACCTGATCAAGGAGCACCGTCCGAAATACAACACCATGTTGAAGGATGATAAGACATATCCATTCATTAAAGTGACGGTAAACGAGCCCTATCCCAGAGTCCTTTTTTCCCGCACCATGAAAAAGGACAAGGCGAAATATTTCGGACCCTATACCAGCTCCACAGCTGTGAAAGACGTGATCGAGCTGGTCCGCAAGATTTATATGGTGCGCTCCTGCAACCGTAATCTGCCCCGTGACTGCGGCAAAGACCGTCCATGTCTGTATTATCATATGAAGCAGTGCACGGCCCCCTGCCAGGGAAATGTAAGTGAGGAAGCGTATAAGCAGAACATTGGACAGGTACTTCATTTCCTTAATGGAAATTACAAGGAGACCATCGATCAACTGACTGAAAAAATGATGGCTGCTTCAGAGGAGATGCGTTTTGAGGATGCTGCAGGATATCGTGATTTAATCAACAGTATCAGGCGGATCGGAGAACGACAGAAGATTACTACCTATGGGGAAGAGGACAGGGATATTATTGCAGTTGCCATGGATGAAAGTGAAGATCTCCGGGAGCAGGATGCAGTTGTGCAGGTGTTTTTTATGCGTGGCGGCAGGCTGATCGGCAGAGATCACTTTTTTCTCCGTGTGGCAAGAGGCGATACCAAAGCACAGGTTTTGTCAAGCTTTCTGAAGCAGTTTTATGCAGGAACGCCTTTTATTCCGGCGGAAATCATGATGCAGACAGAGATAGAAGATGGGGAAATCATTGAAGACTGGCTGACGGCAAGGCGTAAACAGCGTGTTCACATCCGTGTACCGAAAAAGGGAACAAAGGAGAAGCTGGTGGAGCTTGCCAAGGAAAACGCCTGGATGGTCCTTTCCAAAGACAGAGAACGGATCAAGCGTGAAGAAGGACGTACGATCGGCGCGGTGAAGGAGATTGAGGACTGGCTGGGGCTTAAGGATATTGTGCGTATGGAGGCCTACGATATATCCAATATCAGTGGGTTTGAGTCCGTTGGTTCCATGGTGGTTTACGAAAAGGGCAAGCCGAAGCGAAGCGATTATCGAAAATTCAAGATCAAATGGGTGCAGGGACCTAACGATTACGCCAGCATGGAAGAGGTGCTTACAAGGCGTTTTACCCATGAATCCAAGGGCGAATACGACAGCTTTTCCATTCTTCCGGATCTGATCCTTATGGATGGCGGACGTGGCCAGGTAAACATTGCACGGAAGGTTCTTGGAGAGCTTGGAATTGATATTCCGGTATGTGGTATGGTAAAGGATGACAACCACCGAACCAGAGGGGTGTATTTCAATAATGTTGAAATTCCCATTGATACTTCTGGTGAGGGTTTCCATCTGGTAACCAGGATCCAGGATGAGGCTCACCGTTTTGCCATTGAGTATCACCGCTCCCTTAGAAGCAAAGAACAGGTACATTCCGTTCTGGATGATATTCCGGGAATTGGCGAGACCAGGCGAAAGGCTCTTATGAGAAGATTCCGGTCTGTTGAGAATATCCGGGATGCTTCTGTGGAAGAATTAAGTCAGACAGAGTCTATGAATGTACAGAGCGCGGAGGCTGTCTATCAGTTTTTTCATAGAGCGCCAAATCATACGAATGCATGATTTCTGTGCATCGTGAAGCGTGTTACTGTGAATAGAGCGAACAGTAACAGTTTTAACAAGATTCGACATTGAAGTTACAGAAAAAATTGTGTATAATACAGATAAGTGTGGATTTTTGGCAATGTATATAATTTCTATGTGCAGTGCAAAGAAACCTGCACAGACTGCATAACAGTTTTCACCTATTATGAGGAATCTTGTAACTGCAGGGAACTGCTTATGTGGGAAGGACTTCATTAGAGAAAAAGGAGATAAAAGCATGAAGGGTGTACAGCTTACCAAGCTGGCGCAGGAACTGAATCTGACCAACCTGACGCCTGATATTGACCTTACAGAGATTTATGTGAAGACAGCAGAAATAAATCGTCCGGCTTTGCAGCTTACAGGATATCTGGAGCATTTTGCAAACGAGCGTGTTCAGATCATCGGATATGTAGAGTATACTTATCTGATGCAGTTAAGCGATGAGGAGCGCACATTCAAGTACGAGCGTTTTATCTCCAGCAAGATTCCATGTGTCATCTTCAGTACTATGACAAGACCGTCACAGGATATGATCGATCTTGCATACAAATATAATGTACCTACATTTGTGACAGAGAGAACGACGTCCAGTCTGATGGCAGAGATCATCCGTTGGCTTGGCGTCCAGTTGGCTCCTTGTATTTCCATTCACGGTGTGCTTGTGGATGTTTATGGCGAGGGTGTCCTGATCACAGGCGAGAGTGGTATTGGCAAGAGCGAGGCGGCTCTTGAGCTGATCAAGCGTGGTCACCGTCTTGTCAGTGATGACGTTGTTGAGCTTCGCAAGGTGAGTGATGTCACTTTAGTTGGTTCCGCACCGGATATTACACGTCACTTTATTGAGCTTCGTGGTATTGGTATTATTGATGTGAAGACCCTGTTTGGTGTTGAGAGTGTTAAGGATACCCAGTCTGTGGATCTTGTTATCAAGCTGGAAGAGTGGGACCGCGACAAGGAGTACGACCGTCTGGGACTTCATGAGGAGTATACGGAGTATCTTGGAAACAAGATCGTATGCCATTCCCTTCCGATTCGTCCGGGACGTAATCTGGCTGTTATCGTTGAGTCTGCAGCCGTTAACCACAGACAGAAGAAGATGGGCTACAATGCAGCTGAGGAGCTGTACAAGCGTGTTCAGGCGAATATTGCCAAAAAAAGAGAAGAATAAAAATCAGAGTGTGCAGATTGCTGAAATAATTTTTTAAACAGGCTTTAAGGCACAGTAATGCATAGAACGGTAATGCATAGAACGGTAATGCATAGAACAGTAATGCATAGAATAGTAATTCATAGATCAGAAAGGATGGAAATTTACAATGGGTATGTATTGTTTTGGTATTGACGTAGGAGGAACTTCTGTAAAATGCGGTCTGTTTCTTACGAATGGAACTTTGGTTGAGCAGTGGGAGATTCCAACAAGACTGGAGAATAACGGTTCTTCAATCCTGCCGGATGTTGCAGATGCAATCAAGACGAAGCTGGATGAGAGAGGAATCACAAAGGATAATGTAGACGGTGTTGGAATCGGCATTCCAGGACCTGTTAATGAGAATGGTGAAGTTCCTATGGCAGTTAACCTGCACTGGGGCTTTAAGGCCGTAGCAAGCGAATTAAGCGCACTTACAGGTCTTCCGGCAAAGGCAGCCAATGATGCCAATATCGCAGCTCTCGGTGAGGCATGGAAGGGTGCTGCAGAGGGGGCCAAGAACGTAATCCTGGTAACACTTGGAACCGGTGTTGGCGGCGGCATCATCATCGACAGCAAGATCATCGCAGGTTATCACGGTGCCGGTGGAGAGATTGGACATGCATGTGTCAATCACAATGAAGTTCGCCCCTGTAACTGCGGTAATCACGGATGTCTGGAGCAGTATGCATCTGCAACCGGAATTGTACGTGTGGCAAATGACATTCTGGAGGAGAGCCAGGAGGACAGCAAGATGCGTCATGTAGAGAAGCTTTCTGCTAAGAATGTTCTTGACTTCTACAAGGAGGGCGATGCTCTGGCTGTTAAGACTATGGAGAAGGTTGGCGACATTCTTGGAAGCACACTTGCCGTGTTTGCATGTGTAACAGACCCGGAAGCAATTGTAATTGGCGGCGGTGTATCCAAAGCAGGTAAACCTCTTACAGACTGTATCCAGAAGTACTATCAGAAATATGCATTTCCATCCTGCAAGAGTACTCCGATCATTCTTGCAAGCCTTGGAAATGATGCCGGTATCTATGGTGCAGCCCGTATGGTGATCAAAGACTGATTTCCGATCATCCAGAGAATTTTATAATACATAAAATCAGGAAACGCCTTGTGCAGAGGATTGCTGAATCCAGCAGACTCTGTGCAAGGCGTTTCTTTGTATCTATGGTTCACCGCTCCCGGCATTGAACAGTTATTATTCTGGCAGAAAAAAACTGCAGCTTTCTGGAAACGAAAACTGCAGTTTTAATTGTTTATAACTGACTGTCAGCTGAAAGCTTTTTAGTAATAATAAATATCATCATTACCAGAATCTCCGCCGCTTTCATCTGGATACTGGATATCACCGCCACCGGTACCGTCGCCACCGGTACCGTCACCGCCAGTACCATCGCCGCCAGTGCCGTCACCGCCGCTGCCATCTGTATTGTCTGTGCCGTCCGGATTTTCCGGATCTGGAGTCGGAGTGGCATTTACATCGTAGATTTCCATATCTTCATCCTGACTCTCGTCATATTCGTAGAAATGCTGGTCACAGTACTCTGTAGGCATGGTTCCTACATCAAAGTACTCCTCTGTAACCGGGCAGCCAACTCTCGGAAGAAGTCCTGTATCAGCACAGATACTGATTTGCTCAATACCATCTGGAACTTCGAAGTCTTTGTATTCCATTCCCTGATGGATTCGGTTCATGACCTTACGCCATAACGTTTTGTGAAAATTACGTGCATCACCTTCCGGTATCTTCTGGTTGCCGTCGTAACCGGACCATACTGCACATGTGTAATATGGTGTATATCCTACGAACCAGAGGTCATTGTACGCATCTGTAGTACCTGTCTTACCTGCAACTGCCATATTATCAAGCTGGCAGGCTGTACCGGTACCATTCTGAACTACATCCTCAAGGGCGCTTGTAAGAAGATAAGCAGTCGTTTCCTTAATGACGGAGCGTCCTACAGAGTTGTTCTCAATCAGTACGTTTCCGTTGTGATCAAGAATCTTGGTGTAGTAAACCGGTTTGATATAATTACCGCCGTTCGCAATGGCTGCGTATGCGGCGCAAAGCTCTACGTTCTTAACACCGTAGGTCAGACCGCCAAGTGCTGTAGGCAGGTTGGCATCTGTGTAAACATTGCCATTGGCATCGGTATCCGCTTCTGTACCATGCGCCAGTGTAGTAAATCCAAAGTTGTCCAGGTATTTCAGACCAAGCTCAGGGGTTACATCCTCAAAACACTGAACTGCAACGGTATTGACAGAATTACGGATCGCTGTACGGATCGTAGTGGTACCATTAAAGCTGCCGCTTGCATTATTGACCGGTGCGCCGTTGTCGTAGGTGATTGGCTGGTCTTCGTAAGTGGTAGCCAGCGTCATTCCCTTCTCATTAAGGGCTGCAGCATAGGTGGATACGATCTTAAATGTAGAACCTGGCTGACGGGTACTGTCTGTAGCACGGTTCAGGGTAAGGCTGGCAGTCTTGGTTCCACGTCCGCCAATGATCGCCTTCACATATCCGGTATGCTGGTCAATGATCGTCATTGCTGACTGAGGCTGGGGGGCAAAGCTTACACGCTCTGCAACAACGGTGCTTCCGTCTGCAAGAATATTCGCTTTATAACGGTCTACATAAGTCTGTCCCTCGTCCTGGGAATCAAACAAAAGATCAAAAGACGGATCCTCATTCTGGAAGTAAAGCTTCATCATTTCCTTGCTGTAGTTTACTTCCTGTCCATCCGGCTGTTTCACGGTAAGGGCATAATCAAGTGCGTACTGTACGTAATCCGGATAGTTGGATGGATCGGAATATTCCTCATCCACAATGTTCTGAATGTCCGGATCCTGGGTAGTCATGATCTTCAGACCACCGCTATACAGAAGGTTCTGTGCCTGTGTCTTGGTGTATCCCTTGATATTCATCAGATCATTGATAACCTGCTTAGTAAGCTCGTCCTCAAAGTAGGAGTATGTCTTGCTGGAAGACTGTGTATTAGAAGCCTGTGCCTCCTGAATGCGGGTGTAAACGTCATCATTAATAGCATCGTCATACTGCTCCTGAGTGATGTAACCCTGATCCAGCATATGGTCAAGAACTTCTTTACGTCTCTTTGCATTTTCCTTGGGATTCTCGATTGGGTTGTATTTGGTAGGAGCCTGGGTGATACCTGCCAGAGTTGCGCACTCGGAAAGATTCAGATCCCACACATCTTTATTAAAGTACTGACGGGCAGCAGCCTGTACACCGTATGCACCTGCACCAAGGTTGATGGTATTCAGGTAATTCTCAAGGATCACGTTCTTGTCGCCGATCTTTTTCTCAATCTCAACGGCAAGGAACTGCTCCTGAAGCTTACGTGTAAATCGCTCCACCTGTGTAGACTCGTTGGTCCAGTTGGTGAAAACGTTGTTCTTCAGAAGCTGCTGGGTAATGGTACTTGCACCCTCGGAAAAGCTTCCGGTAGTAAGTGCTTTCACACCAGCACGAAGAATACCTCTTACATCAATTCCATTATGCTCATAAAAACGCTCATCCTCGATAGCCACTACTGCATGCTGCAGATCCTCCGGAATCTGGTCAATGGAAACCGGAAGTCGGTTGGCATTAGGTGCTGCCAGCTTACGAATCTGATTACCATTGCAGTCATAGAGGAAAGTGGCATAACCAAGAGGCATGATATCCACTTCATTTACGTCCGGCGTATTTGCAAGTATTCCACGAATGGAACCAATTCCAAGACTGGACACTGCAACGCACAGGGCGATCAGGCCGATGAAAAGGACTCTGATAAACGAAACATGTGCCCTTTTTCCCATCATGGACGAGCGGGAAATAAGAGAATTCCGTTTCTTAGAGGCCGATTTTTTTCCGTAGTTCATGATAAACCTCCTTTATAATCCGTTCTATTATATCAAATCCAGGTTCGTAAATAAACCCTAAAATCGAATATTTCTGTGAACTTTGTTCACAAAAAACACCTCGCGGAACGGTATCAGTGAATAGTAAGGTGAACAGCATCCTTTTACAAGACTGGAAAGAAAAGCCAATTCATGTTACACTATAGCAAATGAGGAAGAACAAGCTGTTATCTTTATTTTATTATGAGTTTTTGGAGGTTTCCGTATGCGGGAAAATTATAAGACCATCTATGCAGGAGGCGAGGGGGAGATTACGGAGAAGAAATCCCGGTTTATTGCGACGGTGCGCCTGGTGGAAAAAGAGGAGGACGCTCTTGCTTTTATAGAGGAAATGAAGAAGAAATACTGGGATGCCAGACATAATTGCTATGCTTATTCTATTGGAGAACATCGGGAGTTTACTAGGTGCAGTGATGACGGGGAGCCGTCAGGAACTGCAGGACGGCCTATGCTGGATGTGATCTTGGGGGAAGATATTTATAATGTGGCGGTAGTTGTGACCAGATATTTTGGCGGTGTGCTCCTTGGTACCGGCGGACTTGTGCGAGCCTATTCCGGAGCAGTGCAGGCTGGCCTGGGGGAGAGTACGGTGATAGAGAAGCACCATGGGATTTCATTGGCACTGACTGCAGATTACACGGCTATCGGCAAGCTGCAGTATATTGCAGCAGAGAATCAGCTTCCGGTCCTTGACACGGAGTACACAGACAAGGTGATCATGCATCTTCTTGTGCCAAATGACCAGATTGGAAGAATCCAGAAGGTGATCACAGAAGCCACCAGCGGACGTATAAAGATGGACAAAGAGAAGGAGCTTTATTTCGCAGATGTGGAAGGCAAAATAAAGGTGTTTGACCATTAAAAGAGAACAAAAACCCCTGCATCTGGAAAATAAACATTCCACAGATGCAGGGGATAAAGTTCTTTTGAAAGCTTTTTAAACATGCTCTGGATCAGTCTGTCTGCAGAGCATAAATAATCAGCACTTCTCTGGCTCTGGATAATCTACGCCGAAGGTGTCAACTGTCATGGATTTGATCTTCTGTTCGTCAAGTGGTCTGTCGCTGTAGTCAGTGTCGGTCTCAGCAATCTGGTTTACCACATCCATGCCCTCGGTCACTTTACCAAAAGCAGCGTAAGCACCATCAAGGTGTGGAGCATTTTTGTGCATGATGAAGAACTGGCTTCCTGCTGAATCCGGATGCATGGCTCTTGCCATGGAAAGAACGCCCTCGGTATGTTTTAACTCATTCTTCACACCGTTCTGAGCAAATTCACCCTTGATGCTGTATCCAGGACCGCCCATTCCGGTTCCGTCCGGGCAGCCGCCCTGGATCATGAAGCCGTTGATAACACGGTGGAAAATAAGTCCGTCATAAAATCCCTTTTTAACAAGGCTGATAAAGTTATTTACAGTATTTGGTGCAATCTCCGGATATAACTCTGCTTTGATCACATCTCCGTTATCCATAGTAATGGTAACAACTGGATTTGCCATAGTTTGATCTCCTTTTTCAAAAAGTATTGTATTTCGTTATTCGTTCTATTATAATATGCAAAGAGCAATTCTGCAAGTAAAAAGGAGTTGTAAAGTTATGATAAAAGAAACATTCAGCCCCGAAGAGACCTTCGCTTTCGGCAAATGGATCGGGGAAAAGGCTCTTCCCGGGCAGGTATACACACTGGTAGGAGATCTTGGGGTAGGTAAGACCGTTTTTACCCAGGGAGTGGCAGAAGGACTGGGGATCACAGAGCCTGTAAACAGTCCGACTTTTACCATTATTCAGGAATATGAAAGCGGCCGTATGCCATTTTACCACTTTGATGTGTACCGGATCGGGGACATTGAGGAGATGGAAGAGATCGGCTATGATGACTATTTCTACGGAAATGGAATCTGCCTCATTGAGTGGGCTAATCTGATCGAAGAAATCCTGCCAGAGCAGATCATTGAGATTACCATTGAGAAAAATCTGGAAAAAGGGTTCGATTATCGTAAGATCACAGTAACCGGATTACCAGAATAGATTAAGTGGCAGAAAAATTAGAAAATCTCCAAAAGTGGGGAGAGTAAGGAGTAAAAATGAAGATTTTAGGACTTGACAGCTCAGGAATCGTCGCTTCTGTTGCAATAGTGGAGGACGAGAACCTGATTGCGGAATATACAGTTAATTATAAAAAGACACATTCCCAGACACTTCTTCCTATGCTGGACGAGCTGGTGAAGATGACAGAGCTGGATCTGGATACCATTGATGCCATTGCAGTGGCAGCCGGACCAGGCTCTTTTACAGGACTTCGTATCGGTTCTGCTACAGCCAAGGGACTTGGTCTTGCGTTGAAAAAGCCTCTGGTGGAAATTCCTACTGTGGATGCACTGGCATATAATTTGTATGACTCCAGAGCATTGATCTGTCCGATTATGGATGCAAGAAGAAGTCAGGTTTATACAGGAATCTACCGCTTTCAGGAGCATAAGCTGGTAACGGTAGAAGCTCAGATGGCAGTTCCAATGGCTGAGATGATTGAGAAATTGAATGCGAGAGGGGAAGAGGTAGTATTCCTTGGTGATGGCGTGCCTGTTTTTGGAAAAATGATCCAGGAGAACCTGAAGGTTCCATATTCTTTTGCACCTGCCCATGTGAATAAGCAAAGAGCAGCTGCAGTGGCAGCCCTTGGCGGGATTTATGTGAAAGAGGGTAAAGTAGTGACTGCTATGGAGCATGTTCCAGAATACCTGAGAGTTTCCCAGGCAGAGCGTGAGCGCGCCCAGAAGCTGCAGGAAGAGAAAGCTTCTGAAAAAAACAGCTGAGAAGAAAAGGAGAAGTCAGAGTATGGTTCTTCGTGAAATGCTGGTAGATGATCTGGATCAGGTCATGAAGATTGAAAACGAATTATTTTCCCCGCCATGGACGAAAGAGGGATTTTTTACTTATCTGACCCGCAAGGATGCCATGTTCCTTGTAGTGGAAGAGAAAGGAGAAATCCTGGCTTACTGTGGCCTGATCATGGTTTTGGATGAAGGCGACATTACCAATGTTGCAGTGCGCCCGGACAGGCAGAAAGAGGGGATTGGGCATTTCCTTATGGACAGTCTGATCCGGCTTGCTGAACAGCAGGGAGTTACCACGATCCATCTTGAGGTTCGTACAGGCAACGGGACTGCCATCCGTCTTTATGAAAGAATGGGATTTACAAAAGACGGGATCCGCAAGAAATATTATACGGATCCCGTGGAAGATGCTCTGCTTATGACTAGGCATCCGCGTGGATAAGTGAGAACTTCTCATTCTCGCAAAATGTGACGCACATCTTGCAGAAAGCCTTTTTCAAACATGCTTCAGTCATGGTCTATCGCATGATTTTATGCCTGAGCCCATACGCTACATTGTAGAAAATCAAAAGCACAAATGCCACAAGGCTGAGTGCAGCCCCAAGTGACTTACCGGGCGCATGGAATTCAATCTGGATTTCATGCGCCCCTTTTTGTAACGGAAAACCAAGAAACGCCTTGTTAACCTGTACCGGTGCAGCTTCTTTCCCATCCACACGAACAATGTATCCTTTGGAGAACGTATAGGAGGTTACGAAATATCCATCTTTCGGCATAGCAATACTACCGTTTAGAATCTCTTTCCCGGAAATTTCTTTTTCCTGAAAAGTTACCAGCCCCGGATGGGAAAGCAGGCTTAATGGAAGGGTGTAGGCTTTTATATTTGTGAGCTTATATTCTCCTCTGGAAAACATAATATCCAGAGCATCCATATCCTCATTAGAAGAAATCATATAATAAAAGGTATCATTATTGTTGGGATAAGGAGCCTCAGAGCCGGAAAGACGGTTTCGGATGCCGTTTATGGTAATGGACATATCCTTTTCCCCATTGTATTTTACGTCAAAAGAGAGCAGCAGAATAGTGGATGCCGGCAGTGTTTCCGGCAGTTCCCGGCGGACGGTTTCACTTTTTTTTGAAGTCTTGTGATCAAGAAAATCGGCAGGCAGGGAATATTCCTTCATTTGAGAAGCGTATGGCAAAAAAGCGGCAGAAAGATCACTGGCATTCTCTGAATTGTCAGGAGAATCCGGCACTATTGTGCGATTAGTAATGGTATCCAGTGTCTGCGGATAAGAAAGCTTATCATATTCACTTTCTGTCATCAGAGTCGTACTTCCATAAGCAATAGGCAGCACATTGCTGTTTTCTGCCAGTATATGCCCGTCTTTTTCCAGAAGGGTCTTGTAGCCCGCTGGAACTTTATCTGCTTTTGTCTGAATATACCGGACGCCCATCAGATATTCCTGAAAAGGATTTACATCAGCTGTCATGGCAACACGGTTGCGGATGCTGATGGGCATTTGCAGGATATCGTACAGCAATGTATTGTAAGTGCTGTTGGAAATAGAAGAATACAAGGTACTTTTATTCTGCTCCCCGGTGATCACGTAGTTTGAATTGTTGGATGGGTGCTCGATCACATCGAACCGTGCCTGAGGATTTTCACAGCACGCCTCCAGATCCTCCCAGGAAAAATAGTCCCTGGATTCGTCTGCAATTGTGGCGTAATGCTCTTCCTGCCCTTTTGTCAGATAAAGCATAGAAGGAATCGCAAGCAAAAGTACAAGTCCTCCAAGATTTATCCACCAGCAGCTGAATGGTATCGTGATTTCTTTTTCCTCCAGAAAAACGCCAAGGGAAGCACAGACAAGAAGCAGCACAAGATCAGCTGTGACCAGGTGCCGGATCTGCTGATTATGTAAAAGGAAAATAAGCTGTACGATAACCGGAATTGCACAAAGCAAAGCCAGTGGCAGACTGTGGCGTATTTTTTTCAGCCTGAGGCCTTCAAGAGCCTGTGCAGCCAGGTAAAGAATCAAAGGCAGAAATGGGATCAGGCATTTGGGCCTTACATATAAAGTGGCATTTAAAATCCAGTAAAAAATGTCAAAAAACAGCAGTACAAAAACAGCAATTGCCAGTTTTCGGGTTTTCTTTTCCCGTATGCACAGAAACAGTGCATACAGACAAAAAAGAGTGAGTCCGCAGCCGTAAGGACTGTATAGGATGCTGTCCAGTGTGGGGTTCACTCCCAGGATTTTTAACAGGGAAGTGGAATCACCGGTATCCTTTTTATTTCCAAGGATGGAAAGACCGGTGGGAAGCAGGAGAAAGAGATTCATGGATACGGCAAAAGACACGTCCACAATATAGTTCCACCATATTTTGCATTTTCGTTTTTTCTGCATTCTGGCGGGTACATTTTTCAGATGCTCCGGCAGCAGGTGGCTGATATAAAGGATGCATGCCAGAAAGCAGGATGGGAAAAAGTAAAAGCTATGCAAAATGCAGAAAAACAGGGAAAGGATCAGTCCGATATGGGGACGGATGTGGTACACGTCCTGTTCCTGGTGCTCAAAAATCCGGTCCAGGCAGAGGAAAGCCAGTAAAAGAAATGGCAGATAATTCACAAACATGATCTGTCTGTGCGCCTGGAAAAAGCAGTTTGCGCTAAGATAAAAAAAGCCGCATGCAAAGCTGGTAAAATCCGAAAAACCCTTCCTGTGCAGCCAGTAATAAAGAAGTCCGCCTCCAAGCAGGATTTCAAATATTGCATATCCCTGAATAAACCATTCCATTTCCACATGGGGAAAAAGATAGGAAATCAGTACATCCGGGCGCATAAATCCGTAGTAGGAGAGGGAAAAGAAATTGGTTCCGCCTCCAAGTCCGGTGAAGTCCGGAAACAGGCTTCCTGTTGCATAAAAATTTTTTCTCATATAATCAGCAATGGTTACATGCTGGGAATACCAGTCTGTCTCGGAGCCAAACCAGGAACCGGAGGGTATCAGAAGTAAGATGAGAATGCTGCCAGCTGTCAGAAGAAGCAGCAGAGTAATGGCGTTTCGCCAGGTGAATTTTTGAGGCTTGCTGCAGAAAATCATAATAATTCCTTTCTGTTGCTGAGCTTAAAACAGCAACAAATGTTAAGTTCAAATTATGAAAGCACATTGTAAGCGGTTTGTCAAGCGGCTTCATCTTAATAATTTCTGAATGATTTTCCATATTGGGAAGACCTGACTCTTGTTTTAGGAAACTGCTTGTGTTAAACTTTCCTAGAGCATGTTTGAAAAATGCTGTTATAAGTTTGCTTCGGAAGGCATTTGGAAAACACGTTTTGGGAGAATAAAGAAAAGAGGATATTTTAATATATGTTAGATGTTTGTCTGCTGGGAACCGGAGGTATGATGCCACTTCCAAGAAGATGGCTCACTGCTCTGATGACCCGGTATAACGGCCACAGTCTTCTTATTGACTGCGGCGAAGGAACTCAGGTGGCAATTAAGGAAAAAGGATGGAGCTTTAAGCCTGTTGACGTGATCTGTTTTACCCATTATCACGGAGATCACATCAGCGGACTTCCTGGACTTCTTCTTACAATGGGAAATGCAGAGCGCACCGAACCGCTTACCTTGATCGGTCCGAAAGGTCTTGAGAGAGTAGTGAACGCACTTCGCGTGATCGCACCGGAGCTTCCTTTTGAACTGAAATTTATCGAGATTAACGGACCTGAACAGGTATTTGAGATTAATGGTTACAGGATCACGGCTTTTAAGGTAAACCACAATGTACTTTGTTATGGATATTCACTGGAGATACTCCGTCAGGGGAAATTTTCCCCGGAGCGTGCCCGTGAGCAGGGAATCCCATTGAAATACTGGAATCCTCTGCAGAAAGGCCAGACTATTGAAGCCGATGATGTGACATATACTCCGGATATGGTTCTGGGACCTGCGAGAAAGGGACTGAAGGTTACTTACACTACAGATACCAGACCCACCGAGTCAATTTTGAAAAATGCGTCTGGCTCAGACCTTTTTATCTGCGAAGGGATGTACGGCGAGGATGACAAGCTGGAGAAGGCAAAAGGCTATAAGCACATGACATTCCGTGAAGCTGCTACTCTGGCGAAGCAGGCTGATGTAGGGGAAATGTGGCTGACTCATTACAGTCCGTCTCTAATCCGTCCAGATGAATATATGGACATGGTGCGGGATATTTTCCCAAAAGCTTATCCAGGCAAAGACGGAAAAACAATGGAAATGAATTTCGAAGAGGATTAAAAAATGAAAGATACATTCATTCTTGCAATAGAAAGTTCCTGTGATGAAACTGCGGCTTCTGTAGTAAAAAACGGCAGGACTATATTATCAAATGTGATTTCTTCCCAGATCGCGCTTCACACTCTGTATGGAGGTGTTGTGCCGGAAATCGCTTCACGTAAACATATTGAGAAAATCAATCAGGTGATCGAAGAGGCACTTTCCGAGGCAAATGTGACCCTGGATGATCTGGATGCAATTGGCGTTACTTACGGTCCTGGACTGGTAGGTGCTCTTCTTGTGGGCGTAGCTGAGGCGAAGGCCATTGCATATGCGAAAAAGCTTCCTCTTGTTGGAGTGCATCATATAGAAGGACATGTTTCTGCCAACTATATTGAACATCCGGATCTGGAACCGCCGTTCCTTTGTCTGATCGTGTCCGGCGGACACACACATCTTGTAATCGTAAAAGACTATGGAGAATTTGAAATCCTGGGACGCACCAGAGATGATGCTGCGGGAGAAGCTTTTGATAAAGTTGCCCGTGCAATCGGATTGGGTTATCCAGGTGGACCAAAGGTAGATAAATTGGCAAGAGAGGGAAATCCGGACGCCATTGTTTTCCCGAAAGGAAAATTAGGAGACTGTCCTTATGATTTTAGCTTCAGTGGCGTGAAATCTGCTGTATTGAACTATATTAACAATGCCCAGATGAAGGACGAAGAGATCAATCGTGCCGACCTTGCGGCTTCTTTCCAGAAGTCTGTGGTAGACGTACTTGTGGAGCACACAATGCTTGCTGCCAAAGATTATCATATGGATAAGATTGCTATTGCAGGCGGAGTTGCGTCCAACGGAGCTTTGAGAGAAGCTATGACTAAGGCTTGTGAAAAGAGGGGCTATAAGTTCTATCGTCCGTCACCTATTTTTTGTACAGACAATGCGGCGATGATCGGCGTGGCAGCTTATTACGAATATATCAAAGGAACACGCCATGGATGGGACTTAAATGCAGTTCCTAACCTGAAACTGGGAGAGAGATAATGGAGCAGGGCAGATGTACGGCAATCGTTCTGGCGGCAGGCCAGGGCAAAAGAATGCATAGCAAAATACAGAAGCAGTTTCTGGAAATAGGAGGGAAGCCGGTTCTGTATTATTCCCTGCATTGTTTTCAGGAGAGTCCGCTGATCCAGGATATTATTCTGGTGACGGGGGAAGAGATGATTTCTTACTGTGAGCAGGAAATTGTAAAAAAATATGGCTTTTCCAAGGTGCGCAAGGTGACAGCAGGAGGAAAAGAGCGTTATGATTCTGTGTATGCAGGACTATTATGCTGTCAGGATACAGATTACGTGTACATTCATGACGGTGCAAGACCATTTATCACAGAAGAGATGGTTCAAAGAGGATATGAGGCCGTGAAGCGAACCAATGCGTGTGTAATGGGCATGCCCTCCAAGGACACTGTGAAACTGGCAGACTCGTCAGGCTATATTAAAGAGACTCCAGATCGTAAAATTGTATGGAATATTCAGACTCCTCAGATATTTTCATATGATCTGATTCGCGGAGCTTATGAAAGCATACGCAAAAAGGACATGACAGGGGTAACAGATGATGCAATGGTAGTGGAGCAGGAGACTGGAACCAAGATCCTTCTTGTGGAGGGATCCTACCAGAATATCAAGATCACTACACCAGAAGATCTGGCGATTGCAGAGGCTTTTTTGAGATATTGAATGAATTTTTGAAAAAAATAAAAAATCTTGTTGACACAAAAAGGTTTTAATGATAGAATACGTTTTGCACTGACAGAGACAACCTCTTGAGTGAAGGATAACTCCTGATGTGCAAAGCGTTTTTGGTTTGATTATTATATATGGAGAGATATCGAAGTGGTCATAACGAGGCGGTCTTGAAAACCGTTTGTCCGCAAGGGCGCGTGGGTTCGAATCCCACTCTCTCCGCTTGTTAAACACTTAAAAAAATAAAATTAAAAAGTGCTTGACAAATAAAGAAACATCAGTTATACTAAACAAGCTGTCGCAAGAGAGCAAACAATTTAATGAAGAACTTACTTAGTAAGTAGGGCAATTTGGAGAAGTACCCAAGCTGGCCGAAGGGGCTCCCCTGGAAAGGGAGTAGGTCGTTAATAGCGGCGCGAGGGTTCAAATCCCTCCTTCTCCGTTTTGAATTTCTCAATCAAAAGAAGTTCAAAAAAGTTGTTGACAAACACTTGAACATGTGATAATATGAACAAGCTGTTTTGAAAACAACAGCGAAACAACCTTGATAACTAAACAGTGAAACACATACGATTCTCGAAAATTCTTAACGAATCATCATTCAAAA
>NZ_CAXUBQ010000027.1:0-59377 GCF_964249465.1 Ruminococcus sp. Marseille-P328
ATTTTCTGAAAACTATTTTATTTTTCAGTATTTCAGAAGCAATTCTTTGCGACAGCTTGTTTACTATACCACTGCCGTAAGGAATCGTCAAGCACTTTTTACAAAAAAATTTATATTTTTTTATAACATTATTTTCAAGATCCTTTTTCTTCAATCATTGACTTTCGCCCTCAGACATGATAGCGTCAATACATATAACAAATTCATTATTTTATACCCTTTCCCCAGTTTGGAGGTTTCTATGTATCAACAGCAATCACCAGCATTAAAAGAAACAAATCCTCATGGCTCCCAGGCTTTTCCCTGTGCTTTTTACCGTTTAAAACTAAGCGGACACGGAATCCTGGTCAAGCACCATTGGCACGAGGAGGTCGAGATTATTTACTTTCCCGGTGGAACCTTCACCTTAGATATTAATATGGAAACATTTGATGTATCTTCAGAATGTTTTTATTTTATTAATCCCGGCGAACTGCACAGCATACGTGCACGCTCAAAAGAAGTCTCCATGGAATACGCTGTCGTTTTCCAACCGGAACTGCTCTGCTCTCCTTTTTACGATACGGTTCAGACTCAGCTTGTCCAGCCATTGCAAAACGGACGTCTGATTTTTCCAAGATGTATTTCTGCAAACCATCCTGTTTTTCCTATTATAAAGGAGCAGTTCCAGAACATCACTAACGCATTTTACCGCTGCAGCTTTTCTGAACAATTGGAAGAGCTTCATGATTCCTTACATATAAATTTATTCCGCGCTTCTGGAAATGCCATTGTCGGCCTGGCAGATCAGCTTCTGATCAAGGCTTCCCTGTTAAATATTTTTGCAGATTTTTCCAATCGCCAGCTTTTTTCCCAGACTGAAAAATCTGATGACCACAGGGTCGAGACCATAAAAACCACAATCACTTACATCCGCGACCATTACCAGGAAAAAATTTATATCCGCGATCTGGCATCCCTGATCGGACTCAATGAGCAATACTTTTGCCGTTTTTTTAAAAAAGCAATCGGCATATCTCCCATAGAATACCTGAATGAATATCGCATCCGCCAGGCAGTACGTTTATTAAAAGACAGCAGTCTTCCAGTGACCGAGATATGTCTGGACTGTGGTTATAACAATATGGGGAATTTTCTCAGAGAATTTCGCAAATATACAGGAACCACACCTCTGCAATATCGGAAACACAGCCAGGGGATTGAGAATCCTTCCTTATAAAACACGCTTGCACCCCCCTATGTACGAAATGATTTTCCAAACAATCTCTGGTCAAAATTTCGTATTTTTTAATCAAATTAAGGGAAGTATTTTCTTTTTCATGTATGTATAATGTACTTAGTTCAAAGATAATCATTATATATAAGGAGACATAAATGAATAGCACGAAAAAAAAATGGTGGCAGGATAAAGTAGCCTATCAGATTTATCCGAAAAGCTTTTATGACACAAACGGTGATGGAATCGGCGATCTGCCGGGAATTATTGAGAAACTGGATTATTTAAAGGAGCTGGGGGTTGACATTGTCTGGCTTTCCCCCTGCTATCGCTCCCCTCTTGCCGACCAGGGATACGATATTTCCGATTATTACGACATTGACCCGCGATTCGGAACTATGGAGGATATGGACCGCCTTATCGCAGAAGCAAAGAAGCGGGACATGTATATTGTCATGGATCTGGTTGTAAACCACTGCTCTGATGAGCACGAATGGTTTAAAAAAGCCTGTAAAGATCCGGATGGAAAATACGGCCGTTTCTTCTATTTAAGAGACAAAGAAGATGGTAAGCTTCCTACTAACTGGCGCTCCTATTTCGGAGGTTCGGTATGGGAGGATCTGCCTGGCACCAACAAACAGTACCTTCATGTTTTTCATAAAAAGCAGCCTGACCTGAACTGGGAAAATCCAGAGCTCCGTGAGGAAGTATATAAAAATATTAACTGGTGGCTGGACAAGGGTCTTGGCGGTTTCCGCATTGATGCTATCATTAATATCAAAAAAGCTCTTCCTATGCATGATTATGAGCCTGATCGTGAGGACGGACTCTGCAGCATTAATAAAATGCTGGAGGAAGCTACCGGAATCGGAGAATTTCTTGGAGAAATGCGTGACCGCACCTTCAAGCCCCACGATGCTTTTTCCGTAGGTGAGGTTTTCAACGCAAAAGACGAAGAGCTCCCGGATTTTATTGGAAACAATGGTTATTTTTCTTCTATGTTCGACTTTAACGAAACCATTTTCGGAGGTTCTGAAAAAGGCTGGTACGATTGCAAAGAAATCACACCTGACGACTACAAGCGCTGCTGTTTTGAGACACAGGCCAAAATGGGGGATTTCGGATTCGTTTCCAATATTATCGAGAATCATGACGAGCCTCGCGGTGTCAGTCACTATATTCCAGAAGGTGATTGCTGTGACACAAGCAAAAAAATGCTGGCAGCATTGAATTTCATGCTTCGTGGACTTCCCTTTATTTATCAGGGACAGGAGCTTGGCATGGAAAATATCCCGTTCAAATCAATTGACGAGGTAGATGATATTTCAACTCTGGATGAATATAAAGTTGCACTTGACGCCGGACTTACCCCGGAAGCAGCTTTGAAAGCTGTTGCCCGCCGCAGCCGCGACAATGCCCGTACCCCCATGCAGTGGACTGGTGAGGAAAATGCCGGATTTACAGCTGGTACACCGTGGCTTCGGGTAAATTCCAATTATACCGCAATTAATGTGGAAAAAGAGACGATTGATCCAAATTCCGTACTTAATTTCTATAAGAAACTGATCGCTCTTCGCAAGGATCCGGAATATAAAGAAACCGTTGTGTATGGTGCTCTGGAGCCCTTTATGGAAGACCGGCATAATTTAATGGCATACTACCGTAAAGGAGATAAAACTTTACTTGTGGTTGGCAATTATCAGTGGGATGAGCAGGAAATTACACTTCCATCAGAATGCAAAAAGGTGCTGATCAATAACTACCCGGATATGGTTCTGGATGGAAATTCAGTTAAGCTGCATGGATATCAGGTGCTGGTTGTGGAGTTAGCGTAAACGATTTTCACGCTTGGTATTTATTGTATTCCAACACCTTATTGACAATTTTTCCCATTATTACTATAATAACAAAAGAACAGGGGAGCTTGTACACAGGCTGAGAGGAAATTGTGAATTTCGACCCTATTACCTGATGCGGATAATGCCGCCGTAGGAAGTCATCATGGGTTTGATTTTTTTCGGAGACACCTCATTGGGGTGTCTCTTTTTTCATATGGCAGCAATGCAGCGTTCGGCTGGGGGCACCACTTTCGGACGCTATATAAAATTAATGCATACATAACAACAGTGCCGGTTTGTAAAAAGATTTTTTCACGTTATAACTCATAACTCGTGGAAACTGCTTCAAACAAGGCCAAGAGAAAGGAAGAAAATTATGAGAACAGCATTAACAATCGCTGGAAGTGACTCCAGCGGAGGCGCCGGTATCCAGGCTGATATCAAGACAATGATCAGCAATGGAGTATATGCCATGAGTGCGATTACCGCACTTACCGCACAGAATACTACCGGTGTAACAGGTATTATGGAAGCAACGCCAGAATTTCTGGCCGACCAGCTGGATAATATTTTTACAGATATTTATCCGGATGCAGTGAAGATTGGAATGGTATCTTCCAGCGCATTGATTGAAACCATTGCGAAAAAGCTTCGCCAGTATGAAGCAAAGAACATTGTAGTAGACCCGGTTATGGTCGCCACAAGCGGAGCCAAGCTGATCAATGATGAAGCCATTGAAGCCCTTAAAAGTCAGCTTCTTCCAATGGCCACAGTCCTGACACCGAATATTCCGGAGGCAGAGGTTCTGTCCGGAATGAAAATAGAAACTGCAGATGATATGATCAAAGCCGCTGCTACCATCGGAGAGAAATACAGCTGTGCAGTGCTTTGCAAGGGTGGTCATCAGCTGAATGACGCCAATGACCTTCTGTGGCGCAAAGGCGATTACAAATGGTTCCACGGAAAGCGGATCAACAATCCAAACACTCACGGAACAGGATGTACCTTATCCAGTGCCATTGCTTCTAATCTGGCAAAGGGATTTGACCTGGATACTTCCGTGGAGAGGGCAAAGAAATATATTTCCGGAGCACTTGCTGCTATGCTGGATCTTGGAAAAGGCAGTGGTCCTATGGATCACGGATTTGCAATTAAAAATGAATTCACACTGTCACATGACGAGATTACGGCAGAAGCCGCTGATAAGGAGGCAAAATAACATGACTGAAAAACGTACTTCCATTTTTGAAAACGGCCTGATCTGGTTTGGCGCTGGTGTTTCCCTGGCGGAAATCCTCACCGGAACCTATTTTGCCTCACTTGGCTTTGGAAAAGGTCTTCTTGCCATTATCATCGGACATATTATTGGCTGTACCATGCTTTTCCTCGCCGGAGTAATTGGCGGAAAAACACGCCGCAGTGCAATGGAAACCGTAAAAATGAGCTTTGGGGAAAAGGGCGGGATTTTCTTCTCCTTCCTGAATGTACTTCAGCTGGTTGGCTGGACTGCTATTATGATCTACGACGGAGCTCTGGCCGCAAACGGTGTGTTACATACCGGAAGCTGGGTATGGTGTCTGGTAATCGGTGCACTGATCGTACTGTGGATTTTTATCGGCATCACAAACCTTGGAAAAATCAACACCATCGCTATGGCAGCACTTTTTATCCTCACACTGGTACTCTGCAAGCTCATCTTCTTTGATGGCGGGACTGCACTTGCCATTGGCGAGGAAGCCATGTCCTTTGGTGCTGCGGTTGAGCTTTCTGTTGCAATGCCACTGTCCTGGCTGCCGCTGATCAGTGATTATACCCGCAAGGCGAAGGAGCCAGTGAAAGCAACTGCTGTAAGCTCTATTGTTTACGGTCTTGTAAGCTGCTGGATGTATGTAATCGGTATGGGTGCAGCGATTTATACCGGTGAATCCGACATTGCTCAGATTATGGTGAAAGCCGGACTGGGAATTGCAGGCCTTCTGATCATTGTATTTTCCACTGTTACCACCACATTCCTGGATGCTTACTCCGCCGGAATTTCATCTGAATCTGTATTTTCCAAAATTAATGGAAAATATGCCGCAATTGCCGTAACCATCATCGGAACAATTGCTGCAATTGTATATCCAATGGACAACATTACCGATTTCCTGTATCTCATCGGTTCTGTATTTGCACCGATGATTGCCATTCAGATTGCCGATTTCTTCCTTCTGAAGCGTGCTGACAGCCTGGGCGAAGCGGTTGACATAACAAATGCGGTAATCTGGGTGATCGGATTTGTGCTGTACCGAATTTTAATGAGAATTGATATTCCTGTGGGAAATACACTGCCAGATATGGTGGTTACCATTCTCATTTGTATGATCGTGCGAAATGTTTTAAAGAGTAAAAAATAGACTTTCACTTTAGAGTGTATTGGATAAAAGGCTTTCTGCAAGATATGCGTCGCAATTTGCAGGAATGATTTTTCAAACACGCTCTAGCTTTCGTATAAACACTACTCGGTTCAGGAAAGTGCCAGAGATGGGCTTTCTTATAAATCCAAAAAGGGGCTGCCATTTCCCGGCAGTCCCTTTCTGTTTATTTCTTTTTATATCTGCTTATATCTGTTTATTCTTCTGTTTCTTCCAGCGTTACTTCCACAACCGTATCCCGGGCATCTGGAAGCGGGTAGCTGTCGCAGGTGTCAGCGTTGAGGAAAAAGAACTGATTCTGGGAGTATTCCTTCAGGTTCCAGTAATCCGTAAGCTTTACCTCGGAATTGTCGGAAAGACGGCGGAGTTTTTTGATCTTGCCGTGGATTCCGGTGAGAGGGATTGCTCCTGCCTGGGGCTCCATAACGTGGGCGTAGATCTTATTTCCGTTGCGGGTGTAACGGCCCCATTCCGGTTTATCGATTTCAGCATAGCCACAGCCGTAGATGCTCTTGGAGTTCTCGTCCATCCACTCTCCTACTTCTTCCAGAATCTTCACAGACTCCTTCGGAATACGGCCTTTTGCATCAGGCCCCACATTCAGGAGCAGGTTGCCGCCCTTGCTGACACACTCAACCAGCATGTGGATGACCATTTCAGCTGATTTATAATGACGGTCACTGGAGGAATAGCCCCAATTGTTATTCAGGGTCAGGCAGGCTTCCCATGGTACCGGATTACCAAGCTCATTGCGGATTCCTGCTGGTGGGATCATCTGCTCCGGAGATGCGAAATCACCGGAATATTCGGTAGGATTTGCAGTAAGGATAGAACCGGAATCCTCAGCACTGCCCTCCAGACGGTTATCAATGATCAGCCAGGGCTGGATGGAACGCACCATGGAAATCAGCTCCTGGGCTTTCCATTTGTCGCACTTCATATCGCCGTAGGAGAAGTCGAACCACATCAGATCCAGCTTACCATAATTGGTAAGAAGCTCTTTGATCTGCCCAAACATAAATTCCAGATAGCGGTCGAAATCGCGGTTTTCATTGGAGCATTCCGGATGGTTGCGCATTGGATGGTGCATATCCCCATAGTGTGGGAAATCCGGGTGGCGCCAGTCTATAATAGAAAAATACAGACCTACTTTGATTCCTTCTGCACGGAATGCCTCCAGGAACTCTTTTACCAGGTCTTTGTGGCAGGCTGCGTTCATGGAATTGTAGTCAGTAAGTTTGGTGTCAAAAAGGCAGAAGCCGTCGTGGTGTTTGGCTGTGAGCACAGCATATTTCATGCCCGCCTTTTTCGCAAGACGCGCCCACTCTCTTGGGTTGTAATTCTCAGCTGTGAACTCTTCTGTGAGATGGCAGTAGTCCTCATGTGGAATCTGCTCCACGCTGCGCACCCATTCTCCTCTGGCAGGGATTGCATAAAGTCCCCAGTGAATAAACATGCCGAAACGGGCGTCACGGTACCATTCGGTACGTTTTGTTCTTTCTTCGATTACTTTGTTCATTTTATAATGTCCTTTCCTGTAACATTAGGCAAAATACTTTTCCAGTTCTCTCTTCATATCCTCTGGAATTTCCCGTTCAAAGGAAAGCTCTGGCTTGTTTGCCACCCATGTAGCTGCTGTGCAGAGAGTTTTCGCTCCTTCTTCCAGTGCACGAGGAGAAATATATTCTACCGTATCGTGTCTTGTATGCATGCCAAAGCCGTCACGGTTTAAGGTAAGCGCTGGCACACCTTTCCATGCGAAAGTATTAGAATCGCTGGCCCAGACCTGATTTTTGATAGTAACACCCAGCTGATTTTCTTCCATAAGGGTTTTCAGTTCTGCGCAGACGGTCGGATCTGCAGTTACACCCAGAACGTTTCCTCCCAGGAGCTGCCCTGCCAGGTCTACATTCAGATTAAACACATGGCTACTCATTTCTCCTTTATGGGATTTCACATAATTCTGGCTTCCAACCAGACCTTTTTCCTCGGAGCCAAACCAGATGAACTCCATAGTTCTGGCTGGTCTGTGCTCTGCGAAATGATGGAAAGCTTCCATCACCATGGCGCCGCCAGACATATTGTCATATGCACCAGGACCTTCCGGAACAGAATCATAGTGAGCTGTTACCGTAACGATTTCTTCTGGAAAATCAGTTCCCAGAATGCGTACTGCCACATTAGCGGAATTGCGGGAAATCTCGCTCTGCTGAATGTTCAGGCAGCACTGGGAAGCCTGTTTCTCCACGATTTCCACTGCATCCAGGTAATGGACAGATACGCCTGGAAGATCACCTGCCTTGCGGCGGTACTGGGTTGGAATCCGGTCTTCCCCCTGATCCAACGGCGTGCCGCATACGGTTACAAAGCCAAGTGCACCTGCTGCTTTTATTTTATTTATCATATCTTCACGAATAGGATCGCAGACCAGCACAACTGCCCCTTTTGCCTTGGAAAGACTGATGTCGTCACCCTTTCCCACGAAGAGAAATGGTGCGGTGATGCCTTCTTCCGGGGTACAGGCGCCATTCAGGTAGGCACGCACCGGATAAGCCTTCTTATAAGGCTGGCAGATTACCAGCTCTGCCTTTTTCTGCTGAAAATCCGGACACTGAAAAAATTCCATGCGGGGTGTCTGGATGTAGGCGGGCTTTCCAAGCTGGGCTGCTGCCTGCTCCGCTTCCTTCAAAATGTATTCCGCTGCTTTGTGCTCCCCCTTTGTGCCGGATTCACGGACGTAAGCCGTGTCAGCTACAAACTGGTATGCACGTTGTCCATCTGGGTGAATTTCTGTGTATTTACTCATACTTGCGCCTCCGGCACTTCTTCCATAATACGGATCAGCATATCGCCAGTTCCTACATTATATCCGCTGGTTGCATAAATCCCTACAGACTCGCCATTTGTTACCAGGATCAGCGGAAGCTTGTCCGGATCAACGTACATTCTTCTTCCCAGAAGTTCGATGTTTTCCTCAAAGGAATCGTAATAGATGGAAACCTTTGGGAACATCTTCAGCACTTTTCCCAGAAGAGGATCCTGCTTGGCTTCCGGAGTACGAATCATGAAAGAGATGGAATTTTCAAATTCGTGGAATTTTTCTGCATGTTCCAGCATTTCGTTCAAAATATGTTCCGTAGGCTCCCGGCTCTCTTCCAGCCACATGAGAATTTTCTTGCCGCCTTTGGTTAACTCAGCGCAGGTTACTGTGTTTTCGGTAGAATCTTTTACTTCAAACTCCGGAAGGGAAATACGCTCCAGCATATCGCCAAGCTGAGCTTCGCGGAGACGCAAGGTTTCTTCTCTCTGTCCGCCTTCTTTTATCGTAAATGTTTTCTCCCATGCAAACTGATTTCCGTTAGGAAGACGGTTGGTGGTGATGATCCGGTAGGTTCCTGGAATAAGTGCAAGCTTCAAGTTATCCCCATCCCAGCTTCTGCCTGTAAGATTCAGGGAAACATATTCATTTCCAACCAGACGTCCCATGGTCCAGTTCTGATAGTAGTTCCATACAGCATCTTCCTCTTTTTTCAGTATTAGAACTGCGCCACCCTCCTGCTGTTTCAAAACGGGAACAAACAGGTCTTTTACCCAATATTCCATTACCTTATTATCTGGATTCAATCTTGCCGGAATTCCCAGTGTACGGGCGATTGCCACCAAAAGTACCTTCTGGGAACGCTCGGTACCAATTCCGGATACCAGGCATTCGTATGGAGTTTCCATTACGGTCTCGCGCTCGTTATCCGGGTAGGCGGTGATATGCGCCTGGATATAATTCCAGATCTCTGCCGGATTTGCGCGGAAGTCTGCTTTCTGCTCTTCTGTGAAGAAGGAGAGAATGCCCTTTCGGTACGGACGAAGAAGCTCGTCCTCCACACGGGGATTTAATACATAATTGATATAGAGATTATAGCCATTCTCAGCACCTGGGGTGCCATCCATTTCTTTTTCACCACATTCCTTAGCACCAGACTTTGTTTTAAATTCCTTCGCATACCTCTTTCCATATTCCAGATGCTCTTCCAACACACTGCAAACACAGTCTGTATGATCCTTCTCTGAAAGCACATCCACTATTTCCTGACGAAGTTCTTTCTCGTCTTCTCTTGCAAGAAAAGCGGTCAGTTCCGGGTTTACCCAGTTCTCTTTCTTTTCTTTGCGGATCTTGTTTGCTTCATTCAGTCGTCTGGTTCCTTCTGCTTTCTGCTCCGGGGTAGGCATGTCCGGGTTCACCGGGGTGTCAACTGGAGCAATTACATCTACAGCTCTCCAATCCTCAGCTTCCACAGTCTCACCAGTAAGAATCAGGGAAATCTCATCCTGCGCTCTGGTATCCAGATCTGCCTGTGCAAATCCTTCCATTCCCGGAAGGAACGCCAGAACTCTTACACTTCCCAAACCGGTCACTAAAGAAACGGTTCCATCTTCGTCTGTCTCTGCCTTTGCAATGGGAAAATACTCTCCCATATTCAATACCAGAAACTGCACCTGAGCGCCCTTTACAGCCGCACCCTCTTTATCTGTCACTTTTACAGAAACTGTTTTCACCTTAGCATAACGCGCAGTCTGGTTCAGCATAACCGCCGCACCTTCTTTGCCAATCACATCCTCCCCCTCTGCCGGGAAAAGATCAAACAGGCGGGAATGCACCATCATTGCTCTGGAAGAAGCATTGGTAAACCACCCCTTATTCAGGATCATAAGCGGCTCACATGCGCCTGTGAAATACCATTTTCCGTCACACCAAAGCTCCACCCATGCGTGGTTGTCATCACAGTGGGACCACCTTGGCACATACACCTGCCGCGCCGGAATTCCCACACTCCGAAGTGCATTTACCAGAAAAACAGACTCCTCACCGCAGCGTCCGTAACCTCTTCGATATACCGTAAGTGCCGGAAGTGTACGGTCATCACCACTATGATAAGTAGCTTCCTCCGCACACCAGTAATTTACCTCAATTGCCGCATCTTTCGCATTTTTTCCTTCAATTCTATCCTTCAACTCATTCCAGAAAAAGCTTCGACAAGGAAGTACCTCTTCCTCATTCACCCTGTGATCCAGAATATAATTCAAAAACATCTCCTCCGGCAGCTCTTTCACCCTGTCCAGCGTATTATAAAGAAACAGCCCATGACTTGCGAAATCCTGAATCTCCTCAAAAGTATAATTCACAAGATCACTATAAGGCGCGGTCACATACAAATACTTCATTGCCAGCCCCAGATCTCTGCCGCATCCATCCAGCTTCTCACAAATCGTCTTCAGCGGCTCCCTGTCCGGTCCAAGCTTCTCTGTTAATTTCAAAAATTCTTCTTCAATCTTCTTCTGACTGTTCTGAAGAAACATCTATTCATCCTCCTACTTTAAATAGAAAAAACGCCCTTTCACGAAAAAATTGTTCTTTTTTTGTGAAAGAGCGTCCCAGCCTCAAAGCCTTGCTAAAACTTCCCGGGCCTTTTTCACCTCAGCCTCACTAGTGCGGAAAATCTCATACTCACTCAAAGAAGGCAGTCCCATACTCACACCCTCTTTGCGGTACTTCATCTCACTGTCCAGCAAAACCTTGCCCGTCATATGATAATCTGTGATTCCGGTTTTCTCATAGATTGGAGCAATCACGTCTGCATTCACTCCTGCACCAGCCATAATGTGAATACGACCTGCACTCTTTTCCACCAGCTCTGCAAGCAGCGGCGAACCATCCACACAGTTATTCTTCTGTCCAGATGTAAGAATGGTGTTAAAACCAAGAGAAATGGCCTGCTCCAGGGCCTCCATTGGATCCCTGCACACGTCAAAAGCCCTGTGCAAAGTTACAGACATCCCCTTCGCTTCCTCCATAAGCTGTGCCAGATGCTCCACATCCAGGGAGCCATCCGGTCTTAGCATACCGATCACAACTCCCTGAGCACCCAGTTCCCGGAATCTTCTCACTTCTGAACGAATAATATCAAATTCATATTCAGTATAACAAAAATCCCCAAATCTTGGACGGATCAGTGCATGGATCTTAATATCACTATACCTGCGGATCTCGCGGAAAAGACTCTCTGATGGAGTTGTTCCTCCAATCACCACATTTCCGCAAAGCTCGATCCTGTCTGCTCCGCCTTTCTCAGCGGCAAGTACAGATTCCACAGAATCTGCACAAACCTCCAAAGTAAATTTGCTCATATCCTCTTTTTCCTTTCACCCAGCCTGATACTATCACATTGCAGCTATTGCAATACTTTGCATTCTGATAATTTCACAAATTATTCCCATGCCCGCCGGTCTTGTCACTTTGTTGCTGCATTCCCGAGCTGCCGTTTCTTAATAGAGCGTTACACCAAGGGAATCCAGCATATCCTGCACCGACTGATCCGGGAATTCATCTGTGATGATTCCGTCCAGTTCATCAAGCTGTGTAAATTTATAAGATTCATTAAAATAAAATTTCTCCCGCTCCATCACGGCATATTTATGACGGCTGCTTTCAATTGCAGCCTTCTTGGTCAATCCGTCCTCCACTCCAAGAGTCGTGACGGTGTGATCCATCATATCAATTCCGCAGCTTCCCATAAATGCCCGGTCAAAGCTGTACTGCCGGATCACCTGGATTGCTGCAGAACCAAGGAATCCATTTACTGTAGGATACATGATTCCACCGGTTCCAATGGCTGTGATCTTGGGATTTTGCGCAAGCAGCTGTAAAATATCGATCATGTTGCTCACTACGGTAAGCTGCATTTTCGATTTCGCAAGAAGCTTGGCAAGCTCAATATTGGTTGTGGATATATCAAGAAAAATCGCTTCCCGCTCCTTGATCAGCGTCATGGCCTTAGCCGCGATCACCATCTTCCTGTCCACATGATAATTTCTTCTGTCGATAACATCTCTTTCCAGCGGGTAATCCTGGGAAAGAATCGCACCACCGTAAGTTCTTTTTAATTTGCCGGCATTCTCAAGAGTTTTCAGATCTTTACGGATGCAGTCCTCTGTGACCTGGAACATTTCGCTCAGCTCCCTGGTCCGGACTTTTCCCTCTTCCCGAAGGACTTTCTCGATGGCTATCTGCCGTTCCTCAATGAACATCCTTCTTCCTCCTGTTTTCTGCTGCCTTATTTATCAAAAGCCCATCTCCCGCTCTTTCAAGCGGTTAACATAACTTATATAGTACTATACATTTCATATAACAGACAGGCTTTTAGCTTTCCATTCTTTTGAATGGATACCAAATCTGCCTGTAAAATATTACTCTGCGCACTGGCTGCAGGCAACAAAATGTCCCGGTTTTACCTCAACAAGCTTCGGCTGGCTCTTATGGCAGCTATCCTTGCAAACAGGACAACGGCTGCAGAACTTACACTCCTCGCCAAGATCAATGGGGTTCGGAAGTGTACCCTCAAGCATGATTCTCTGACGGTTCTTCTCAATATCCGGATCCGGGATCGGGATTGCAGAAAGAAGAGCCTTGGTATAAGGATGCATTGGGTTCTCGAAAAGCTCCTCACTGTCAGCAAGCTCAACAAGAGATCCCAGGTACATAACACCAATACGGTCACTGATGTGCTTCACCATGGAAAGGTCGTGTGCAATAAACAGGTAAGTCAGCCCACGCTCTCTCTGAAGCTGCTCCAGAAGGTTGATAACCTGTGCCTGGATGGAAACGTCCAAAGCAGAAATGGGCTCATCGCATACAATAAAATCCGGATTTACTGCAAGTGCACGTGCAATACCAACACGCTGGCGCTGTCCACCGGAAAACTCATGAGGGAAACGATCTGCATGCTCTGCCTGAAGACCAACGGTTTCCAGAAGCTCAATGACCTTGGCATCACGTTCTTTTTTATTGGCAGCAAGACCATGAGCATCAATTCCCTCTGCTACAATATCCAGAATTTTTCTTCGCGGGTTCAGGGATGCATATGGATCCTGGAAAATCATCTGCATTCTTCTGCAAAGTTCATGTCTCTGCTTTGTATCCAGATTCTTGTCAATTTTCGTTCCATCGAAGGTTACCGTACCATCTGTAGGATCATACAGATGGATAACAGTTCTTCCGAAGGTAGATTTACCACATCCAGACTCTCCAACCAGACCAAGAGTCTCTCCTTTATAAATCTGAAGGGAAATGTCATCAACTGCTTTCAGGATCTTTTTATTTCCAACATTAAAGTATTTCTTCAGGTTCTTGACATCAAGAAGTACCTGCTTTTCATCATTTTTCATCAGAGTTTACCTCCTGTGCCATCTCGTCAAGCATCCAGCATGCTGACTTGTGATTCTTGCCGCAATCGGTATAATCCGGCATGTATTTCTGGCAAACGATCATTGTCTCCTTACATCTTGCCGCAAAAGGACATCCAACCGGAGGCTCCATAAGATCCGGAGGAGTTCCCGGAATTGCCTGAAGCTCACCGCCTTTTTCGTGTGCTTTTGGAATAGAACGAAGAAGGCCTTTTGTATATTCGTGACATGGGTTGTGGAAAATATCTTCCACATCTCCTGTCTCAACTAATTTTCCGCCATACATAACAGCAACACGGTCTGCAATATTTGCCACAACACCAAGGTTATGGGTAATGATGATAATGGATGTTTTGATCTTTTTCTGAAGATCGCGCATCAGATCAAGAATCTGTGCCTGGATCGTTACATCAAGGGCTGTGGTCGGCTCATCTGCGATCAGCACCTTGGGATCACAGGCCAGTGCAATGGCGATGACAACTCGCTGTCTCATACCACCGGACAGCTGGTGTGGATACTGGTCGTAACGTGCCTCCGGATTGGAGATTCCAACCAGGGAAAGAAGCTCAATGGCTCTTGCCTTACGGTCGGCTTTACTCATCTCTTTGCGGTGCTCTTTCAGCATTTCCTCGATCTGTTTTCCAACCTTCATGGTCGGGTTCAGGGAAGTCATGGGATCCTGGAAGATCATGGCAATCTCGCTTCCGCGCACCTGCTGCATCTGACGCTCTGAATATTTGGTCAGATCATTTCCCTGGAACATTACGCTTCCTTCTACTACTTTTCCGTTCTTTGGGAGGATTCCCATAACACCTTTCATGGTAATGGATTTTCCGGAACCGGACTCTCCTACTACCGCAAGTGTCTCCTGCTCATTCAGGTAAAAATCCACGCCGCGCACAGCCTGGACAACGCCCTTGTGCGTCTTGATGTGGACTGTAAGATTCTTAACTTCTAATATTTTTCCCATAGCTGTACCTACTTTCTCATCTGCGGATCAAGGGCATCACGAAGTCCGTCGCCCAGAATACTGAAGCATACCATAATCAGTACGATAACAATTGCCGGGAAAATCAGTACATGTGGATACATTCGCAGTACCTGATAACCACCGTTGATCAATACACCAAGGGAAGCCTGCGGCTCTGCCAGACCAATACCAATGAAGCTTAAGAATGCCTCGGTAAAGATAGCGCTTGGGATTGTGAACATCACGTTGATTACGATAACGCTGACTGTGTTCGGGATCAGATCCTTCATAATAATGTTGAATTTGCTGGTTCCAAGAACCTGAGAAGCAAGTACGAATTCCTGATTCTTCAGTTTCAGGATCTCGGCACGAACCAGTCTGGCCATGTTTACCCATCCGGTAATGGAAAGTGCAGCGATAATAGTTCCTACACCAGCCGGGAATGCCATCAGGAAAAGGATTACAATGATAAGGCTTGGGATTCCAACCAGTACCTCAATAATACGCTGCATAACAGCGTCTACCTTTCCCCCGAAAAGAGCGGAAACAGCACCGTAAAGAACACCTACAACCAGATCCAGGATTGCAGCTACCAGTGCGATCATAAGGGAAATTCTGGTTCCCATCCAGGTACGTACCCACAGGTCACGTCCAAACTGGTCAGCACCAAAAATGTGTGCTGCACTTGGAAGTCCATATACATTGTTATAATCAGTGTCTCTAAATGAATATTTACTGAAGATCGGTGCAAAAATGGCAAGCAGGATAATTCCGATCAGAATAAATAATGCTACAACTGCTGCCTTGTTTTTTTTCAGACGGATCCATGCGTCAGCCAGCATAGTGGAAGCAGGAGCTGCGATGTGCTCTTTTTCAGAGGCTTCTACTTTCGCTTTCTGATACATGCTGCGGTCAATTTTTAATTTGTCCACGATCAGCTCTCCTTTCCTTTGGCAAGACGAATTCTCGGATCAATAAGAGAATAAGCCAGGTCAACAAGCAGTACAATCAGCATATAGAATGCGGCATAGAAAATAGTAATACCCATGATCACCGGATAGTCATTGGCCTTGATACAGTCTACGAAAAGGCTTCCGATACCAGGAATACTGAAGATGTTCTCTACAGCAAGAGATCCTGTCATAAGGTTTACTACGATTGGTCCTAAAATGGTTACAACCGGAAGGATGGAGTTGCGGACTGCATGACGCATAAGAACCTTCATCTGGCTCAGCCCCTTGGCTCTTGCAGTTACGATGTAATCCTGATCCAGTACATCCAGCATTTCGGTACGCATAAAACGAGCAACCATAGCTGTTGCACTGAACGAAAGCGCAATGGACGGCAATACGGAACAATTCCAGCCAGTCCAGAATCCAACCGGGAGAACGCCCCATTTCAGACCTATGTAATACTGAAGAAGGGCTGCGGCGACAAAGTTCGGCACCGAGACTCCAAGCACTGCCAATATCATAGTAAAGTAATCAATTCCGCTATTGTGCTTCCAGGCAGCCAGGATTCCTAAAATTAATCCGATTGCAAGTCCGATCAGTACTGCCTGGATACCAATCAGCGCAGATGGTCCGAGACGACCTGTGATAACCTTGGAAACGTCCTGGTTTACATAAGTAAAGGAAGTACCCAGGTCTCCTTTCAGCATGTTCTTAATATATTTCACATACTGCATTGGAAGAGAATCATTTAATCCATACATTTCCAGCACACGTTCCTGCTGCTGAGGTGTCATAATACTAAAACGCTCAGCATCAAAAGGTGTACCTGGAAGATTTTTCATCATGAAAAAGGTACAGGTTACAATTACCCACAAGGTAACCAGAATGTACCCTAATCGCTTTAATACATATTTCAGCATGACATCACCTTTTCTGTTACTGTGCACGTAGTGAACAGTACTCCTTTTCTTTCTGTGAAAAACAGACCGTATACCGGCTGTGTAAGCCACTGCTGTATACGGTCCGTTACTTATTCCTTAAGGAATATTACTTGAATTTGAAGCAAACCTCTGAGATCTGTTTCGCTACCAGTTTATATCCAACAATCACCTGAATAAGAGATTATTCGAAGGAAGCGTATTTGAACTCAAGCGGAACACCGATCGGATGGCTGATCAGGTTCTTGACATTGGATTTTGTCAGAACAGCGGAACCTCTGTGGTATACAGGAGCAACAACTGCGTCTTCCTCAACCAGCTTCTTCTCAGCTTTCAGCATGTCATCAAGACGAGCTGCATCGTCTGTCTGAGTCTTGGCATCAGAAATCAGTGCATTGTAATCTGCATCGTTGTAGTTTCCACGGTATGGAGTTCCGTTTGTCCACAGATCAAGGTATGTCATAGCGTCATCATAGTCAGCACCCCATGCTGTTACAGCAAACTGATAGTTGTTGGCATCCATCAGCTCTCCACGTCCCTGTACAGTCTTGGTATCGATTACTACGTTCAGACCAAGTGTTGTAACAAGCTCGCTCTGGATAAATGTTGCAACGGATTTGGATACAGAGTCATCAGCTACAAGAAGAGTAACCTCTGAAGGTGCGCTTCCAAGCTCCTCAACTGCTTTGTCATAGTACTCTTTTGCCTGCTCCGGATCATATGGGGAAACATCTCCGTTCAGCTCACGGAATGTCTTCTCTCCATCACCGCTCATGCCGTCTGCTACAAGACCAAATCCTGGTGCAGAACCATCAGCAAGAATGTTATCTGTAAGAGCGCTTCTGTTCATAGCAAGAGAAATAGCTTTTCTCATGTTTACATTGCTCATTACGTCATCTGTAAGGTTGAACTGTACATAGCTTGTACGGAAGTCGATCTCCTGGGAGAATTCCGGATCATCCTTGTATGCTACTACGTTTGCAGAATCAAGTTTAACCTGGGAAAGCTCGCCAGCCTGATATGCGCTTAATGCAGCTGCAGCATCTTTGATTACACGAACCTGTGCATCTTCGATTGCTACGTTGTCTTTATCCCAGTAATTGTCGTTCTTAGCGAAAGTAACGCCTACAGCCGGATCATAATCTGTGATCACGTACGGTCCGCAGTAGAGCATGCTGTCTGGGGAAAGAGCGAAGTTTGTGCCCTGCTCTTCACAGAATGCTTCGTTAACCGGGAAGAACATATCCATTGTAGTAAGGTTCAGGAAGTATGGTGTCGGGCTCTTCAGCTGAACTTCCAGTGTCTGATCGTCGACAGCCTTAACGCCTACCTCAGAAGCCTCAACGCTTCCCTCATTATACTCCTGACCATTTACGATGTAGTCTGTCATAATGAAGCTGTAGCCGTTTGTTGCGTCTGCGCTCATCTGTTTCAGCCATGCGTATACGAAATCTGCTGCTGTTACAGGCTCACCATTGCTCCACTGGATTCCATCTCTTAAGTGGAAGGTGTATGTAAGCTTGTCATCGGATACCTCATAAGTATCGCAAAGAGCCGGCTGAGGCTGGTTGTTCTCGTCCATACGGAACAGTCCCTCTTCTGCCTGGTTCAGTACCAGGAATGCATTCTCCTCGGATGCAGCCCACGGTACCAGAGTCTTGATCTCGAAATCAGTAGCAACGCTAAGTGTCTCTCCCTCTGCGAATACTGCTGATGCACCTGTAACAGTCATGGTGAGTGCCATTCCAAGTGCTACTGCTGCTTTCATCATTTTCATAGTTTTTTCTCCTTTCTTATCCGTCCTTTATGCAGGTACGGTAGTAAGCCTTTGCCGTTCAGAGTTTAAATGGAGCTTTATAGTAAAAAAACATTTTCTATTCTGCAACTTAGTCACGATGTAGTTTCATGCGCCTTTGCATAAATAAAAAATGTTCTCTTAGCTCGCCTCTTTTTGGTAATTTTAGTATAGCAAAGTGTTGTAGTGTTGTCAATTGTTTTTTATTATTCTTTATTGCTTTTTATTGTTTAGAATTGGTTTTGTATGAATTATGTATTTATTTTGTACAAATTCTGCTTTTTCAAGGAAAAATGAGTAAAAAATATCGGATGCAGCTGGGTGCTTTAACTGTATCCGACTTCCTGTTTTCCTATTTATTGTGTTTAATGTGTTGAAAAGTTCTTCATGAGGGACGCATTTGGGCAATGTGTATTACTCACTCGCCGGCGCAACGCTCCAGCGAACTAATCGCTAACTGCGACTAATGCGTTCAGGAGAGCCCTCACGCATAAGTCTTCGTAAGCGCTGGATTTCGCTTGCGCTAAGAGCGCGCCTGAAATGGCTCGCTGGAGTAATACACATTGCCCAAATGCTGTGTACTGGCTGGGACTTGCTGGTTAGTAAGAACTTTTAACGAAGGGGGAGAGGGAGTGATTGGTCTCCCTATACTTTCTTGACAACGATAGATTAGAAAAAACAATATAGTTGCGGGATACCAACTACTTCACCTCACCCCCGTTGTTGTCGTTATTGTTTCTTTTTTCCCTTTCCAGTAACCAGCGATTTTGCAATGTATATTCACAAGCCGCGCATTTCAGGAGCGGTTTTAGTGGAGGCGAGATCCATGACTTACGAAGACTTAGGCGCGAAGGCTTTCCTGAGCGTCTTAGTCGTAGTTAGTCATTAGCTTGCCGGAACGTTGCGACGCGCGGCGGTGAATATACATTGTAAAATCGCGTCCGGAATAACGACCAACACATTAAATAGCAATGAAATTTCCTATTGCGCCAAAAATGCCAGGTTAATTTTCCTGGCATTTTTATTCAATATTCAATCTCTACATCTTTTTTGCTGATCAGCCCATTATCCAGGGGATACCAAGTCTCCAGGTACTGCGTTTCCTCATCCTCTGACGAATTCAAATTCAGGATTGTCCTGGTTGTCACCATTTTGCCTGAAGTATCTTCCTTTCTGATTTCCGCCAAAATATAGGCAGTGTCTGCTTCTACCCTCAAGCTATCCGGCACCTCAGATGGCTTATAGGCAGTCTGTTTCAATACCTGATTCGCCTCATTCATCTGGTAAATGATGGTCCGCACTGGCTTGTACATAGTGGCAAACTGAACCGTCACTTTACAGCCTTCTGTCTTAGTCTTTCCATTTTCCACTGTAGTAGTTTCACCGGAAAGGGTAGCTGCCATAGTGTTTCCTTCTGAGCCTCCCACACCGTTGGAATAGCCGTTTCCAGCCATGGCATAAATTTCCCCGTTTTCTTTCTGGAAAACCGGATTTACATACTGGGTGTGTTCTGACTTGCCAGAGACCTGGTAAACAGTGGCGCTGATTTCCTGTGTTTCTCCATCATCGGTAATGTTGTAGTTCAAATACGGATCTCCTACTCCGTCGGAGCAAAGATTTCCTACAGATGTATTTCCATCCTCATCTTCGGTCACTGGCATTAAAATGTATTCTCCTTTTATGTCTCCAAAGGAAATTTTCCACTCAGAAGAAGACTGGGCACCTTCTTTATCCACAGTTGCCACAAGTTTCCCCTCATAACGGCTGTCATTTCCTATGGTGATACTGCTGTTTTTCATAAGGGAGGCGGCATGGTCGTTCAGATAGCCTTCCATATCATATAGGTCCAGATATTCGGAGGTGATAAAGGCGCCGATCAGGCGGTCACCGTTTCCATCTGTGCCGGCTTCTGGGACTGCAAGAGTACAGCCGCTGGCTATAAAGGCCATGAAAATAACCGATAATTTGAACAAACTTTTTAACAGATGATTGTTCTCCCGTCCCTTCAAAAATCTTTCTGCAAGATGTGCATCACAATTTGTGGAAAATTTTCTCCAGATGAGAGCACCGCAATGGACCACCTTAACCGATTTTTGGTGATATTTTGATTTCCTAATCTTCATTTTCGTCCTCCTCCAGATTTCCATCAAATTTTAAGATATCGCCAACATCGCATTGCAGGAAATAACAGATCCGGTTAATGGTGTGGAACCGCACGCCCTTGGCCTTTCCGCTTCTGAGGACGGACAGGTTGGCTTCTGTGATGTTTACCAGGCTGCACAATTCCTTGGACGTCATTCCCCGCTCTTTCAATACGTCTTCAAGGCATACTTTTATTGCCATAAATCATTTCCTTTCATTATTGCAAATTGCTCCATATTAAATAGTCAACGATATTAAATTAAGAGTCGTTACCTGAATACCCTTGCTTCTTCCTATATAACGAATCAAGACACTTGCAGTCCGGCTATCATTTATATATCTCCATACGCTTAAATAAACAGGTCATTATCCTCTTTCAGTCTCTGCATTTCCCTTATATACTTTGCAAACAACAGCACTGCCAGCACAAAGGCCAGGGAAAATACCGGGACCGCCACCACATACTCAAGCTGATAAAGGCTGCTCTGGAAAAACAATTGTAGTAGGTTAAATACCGCACCCAGCCCAATAGTGGATGCTAAGGTCCACACGCAAAAGTGGGAAAGTTTTTCCGCCAGTTTTACACTCTCTTCCTGATACAGGTCTTCCTTCATTGCAGCCAGAAGCCTTCTCGCCAGGAAAACAACTATAATATTCAGTACATATGGCAGAATACGGACTGCAAAGTTGAGGAACAGGAAAACATAAGTAGGGGTAAGGTTGGAAAAAGTAATAAAACCGTCGCTTAGCTCTATGCCTGTATTTCCCTTCTGTACCGTTTCCAGATTCTGAAGCAGCCCTCCCAGCTCCTGTCCAAAGATGCCATACACCAATACCACGCTCACAGTGCCAAGAAGGAACCAAAGCCCCTTTTGCAGTTTCTCCGTTCCTGCATTTTTATAATGAAGCAAAATACGGATAAGCAGGTAACCCAGAAGGACGGAATAGAAAGTACTTCCCAGGGACCATTTCCCGGTGCCTGGCACTCCGGTGGACAAAAGTCCCGGATTGATCATGTAGTATAGGGTTACAAAAAGAAGAGCGCTGATAACCAGAAGCATGATATCCAGGGGTTCTGATTTCTTGCGCCAGTGCAGGAATCCCCAAATTCCAGCAGGGATAAGTCCCAACAGCATGTATAAGATGATTGCGACCACATTTCCTATAGCCCCAGACAGCGACAGAACCCGCAGGCCAGCTCCGATCTGCTCAAAAGGGAATGCGATCAAGGTGGAAAACAGACCGGATAAGCTGCGCTGTAAAATACAGAACAGGACGCAGGCGGCCGCTTCCACAGATAAGAGGGTAAATAAATGTCTTTCTTTCATGGGGAACCTCCTTTTGCCGATATCGAGAAAATCCGCTATCGTGCTGGATTAAACTATTTAATCCTTTACTATAGATTTCTCTAACTGGTTTATAAGAATTATTGAAAAACGATAATTTATGATTTAATTATAGCTTAAAATTATCGTTTGTCAATAATTTTAACAATAAAAAAATTGCCAGGCAGAATTTCCACGCTCTGCTCTATCCAATGGACAGAAGAAACGTTTTTATTTTCTTACCTGGCATTTTTCACACAAACCTATTCTGTACACACTAAAGCGTGTTTGAAAAATCATTCCTGCAATATGGTCTTTGCCGTCTCTCAGGAGGTGCAGTTCCTCTTCTCTTTTTCAGTAACTTACTGTGTCACATCTCCAAGCACGATCCGAATCAATGTCTTGTCCAGCATCAATGTCCTGTTCCAGGGATTGATGATCACGCCGCTGATTTCTTCCTCGGACAGCGCTGTCTCCAGTACTTTTCCGATGTCTGTCATAAAGGTTGACATAACGCTTTCGCTGCCTTTTAGTTCCTCATCGAAGCTGGTAAAAACCGCCCACCAGTTCTTACCGTCGGAGGTTTTTACTGCCTGTAATTTCATCTGACCAGCTGCCTCGTTTGGCTCTACGGCGATGATTACCTGACCGTTTTCACGCATGCGTCTTCGTACCACGGTCAGTGCATGAGCCAGCAATTCTTGCGTTGGCTGCTGCTGAAGTGCTGCGATTGCATCCTCGATTTTCTCATTTCCAAGTAAACCTTCATCTGTTTTATCCATATCATTACTCTCCATTGAGCTAATTTCTGTATTAGAGCGTGTTTGAAAAAGGCTTTCTGTAATCTGCCGCTCTTTGATTATACCCTTTTATAAATGATTGGTTCATCATATCCAAAAGTTCTCTTCCCGTTAACTTCCATACTTTCAGATACTTCCAGACAACGATCGGAAAACTTTTCCCAAAGTTTAAATATCATTACCGGCGAAAACTGGCTTATGCTGCCGCCTTCCCAGATTCCGTCCTTTTCATGGTAAAGTGCGGGAGTAAATTTTTCGGATTTTTTCAGTTCCGCGTAATCAACCTTCTTCATGGATGCGTATGAAAATACCTTCTTATCTTCTCCTTCTGGAATTTCATAAGAGGAAAGTAAAATTCCCTGTTCTGTTTCTGTAATAAGAAAAAGATGTGGTGATGCATGACGTTTTCCATTCGTTTCATAGTAGCTTTCTTCAACAACAAATCTGCCATTGAAATCCTCCGGAAGATTTTTTATTTTGTCATTGCAGATTGTATTTACATGCTCGGCATATGGATATGTTTTCCCTTCCGCCTGCATCTTATCAAACTGCTCCTTGTTATCAAAATGTCCTGTCATCATTTCTGTAAATTCATCAAGTTTCATCTTGGTATTTACCTCCATAATCAATTTTTTAATGTTAGGAGCAAAAATTCCCAACTATAATATCCACGGAGCATTCCAGGCAATACATTCCCGCACTCCATATCATATGGTAACCGCCTGAATTTCCTGAAATAGCATTACTGCTTCAGCTTAACCTGCTTTGGTCTTGGATATACCTTTGGCAAGGATAATAATAAGCACAAAAATAGCCGCCCCGGTCTGGTAAACTAGGCGGCAATTTTTGTCACATCATATATCGGACTAACCGTCTATCGGTAGCACTCTTTTTCTATAATCATATTATCACGCAGCTGTGTAAATGTCAAAAAGTTCTTTTTCTATTAGAAATAACCACCAACGCGAACTGGAATTTCTGGATGAGTATAATATGCGGAAAATAAACTTAATTCCATTTTAAATATAGTGCTGAGTTTCACTGCCATTCTTTAACACCATTTTCACCACACCAAGCAATGCTGCAAATAAAACACCTGCAACCGGCCATACAATCCATGTAATATCCCAGCTCATCGTCCAGAAGCTCCATGCAAGGTAAATCGCTGTAGTCAAGCACCAATATACACCAGAAAACGTGTCCGTCTTTTTCTTAAACAGTTTTTCTTCTTTTGTATATTCGCCTTCCTGAAGAAGGGTATCGTAACTGCTTTTTACCATCCCAACACGAATCAACAGATTTACTCCTATTGCAAGTATGAATAGCAGCAATCCAACGGAAAGGCCACAGTAATAGTCAGACGCTTCCATGGCTTCGGCAATAATTGTCGGAATCACTGCCAGTATACAAAGCACTACCCCAACAGCTGTTCCTCTGATAAAAATCGGTTCATAGAAATCTTTTTTTTCTCGTACCATTCCAGATACACCATACTCTGTTTCAAAGCATTCTTTTTCAAAATGTTCCATATGAGATTCACGCATTCCATATGTAATAAACAAAAAGACGGCTGCTGCAACCATTCCAAGCAAAAAAACACATCCAAATACTGTTGCCAGAGATTCTGAAACATGAAATACGCCATCTTCTGCCATTGTCTCAAGAACAATCAGTAATATTGGACTTGAGATACACATACTTGTTGCATTTGCCACTACTTTGGATCCATTTCTTTTCATGTCAAGAAATTCATTTGCATTCTCCATAGTTACTTTTTTCAATGGTTCTGCATAGCTTTCAGTACTTTCGTGATAGGTGATATTTTCTGCTTTCATTTCATCTTTTAATAGATAATCTGTACTGACACCAAAAAGCTCCGACATCTGTAAAATTCTTTGCAAATCCGGAACAGCTCCTGCACTTTCCCACTTAGATACTGCCTGTCTGGATACGCCCAACTGATTGGCTAGTTCTTCCTGTGACCATCCATTCTTTTTTCTTTCCTCTGTAATCTTATCAGCTAAAATCATTTTTTTCTCCTTTTGCAGATTTTATGAGCTAAATATAACAGTTTTGCTGTTTGCATTCCACCATTTCAGGCTGTAAATCTGTCAACCAGCAGTTGCAAATCACAAAAGGACTCGATGAATCCCGATTTTCCAGCAATACAAGCATGAAATTATTTATCATCTGTATTGTTTTCCTTTTTCTTATGCGTCGAACCTAGGCAAAGAAATGAGGAACCAAGACATAACCATACTATAGCCATAGAATTTTCATTTCCACTCGTAAAGCCAATAGCTGACACTATGAAAAACAGAACTGATGCAATATAAAATAAGATTGGTTTGTTTATTCCTTTTTTCATAAATAAGAAACTCCTCCAAATACCGATTTCTTTTCCGCCAATCGGAAGTTAGCTATTTTTTCATTCCTTGCTTTGTAAAATGTTTATGCAGCAAAAATTCTGTCGGAATAATTGTAAGCACCATAATTCCTAATTGTAAAAACACCAAATAAACAGAAATCATTTCAAAGTTTGTATCATCTTTCGTTAAAATCAAAATAAAAATCGATAGTATCACCAGGATGATTCCTAAAACAAAGTTTATCCAGCCCCAACACCTGTGTGCATATCTCCATGTTTCATCATTCATCCTTGACATAGTAGTTCGATATCCCGAACTCCCCTGCCGATCTTTAGGAGGCTTACCTTTCCACATATATCCCAATATAATCATAGATAACGGTACTAAAAGTGAACACACGGATAAAATATAAACATTACAGAGACCTCCTCTCAACTTCTGATTAACTTGCTCCCAAAACTGAAGCTGTCATCAAATAAACCCTATCCATATTCCAACCGCTATAAGTATCATACCTAATATTCTTCCGATAAATCTCGCCTTTTTATTTCCAAATAAAGCAGTTGTTTCTGGAGTAGTAAATGGAAGCAAAACAACAGTGACCCCCATTACTATAATTCCACTTCCAATCATGCAGTTGCGGCTTGACACAACACCATAAAACATAGCTAAAAACCCTAAAATAATGCCCGAAATAAAATACTTAATTTTATGTCTATCTTTTTCAATTATCTTTCTATAGCTGTTTTCGCACTCACTGCTACAAAATTCCAAATTACTATCTAATTCTTTGCCACAATATCTACATTTTTTCATAGCAACTTCCTCGATAATTTGCAAAATTTTATCCAAAAGCTCTCGATTTGTCTTTACTTTATTCTACCATAATTTATTTTAAAATACTATTTCAATATACACAAAACAGAAAAAGCGATCTTTTTTTCAATTTTAAATCTATCCGTATTTCATCTTACTGATAAATGTTTCGCTATTTCTAATCTGATAAATTTACGAACAATTCTTTTCTTAGAATACAGAAAAACCCCGGAAACCTTACGGTTCCGGGGTATCTTACGTTTGGACACACGGTATCTTACGATACCAAATTTATATAATTATCTGTAGTCAGTGATTACTCGATAACTGTAGCAACACGTCCTGATCCAACAGTACGTCCACCTTCACGTTTGTGAGGTTCTTAAAAACTCATTATTTTCTATGATTTTCGTGTCTATATTGTCCTGTATTGTGGATTTTCCAGGCTATATTCCTATTCTCTTCATTTTTTAGTATCAAAATGGTATCACAGCCAGATTTTCATGAGCTGTCAACTTTCCGGTTGCAGATTCCTATCCTGACTGTTATAATCAAAACATGGGTGCTATCATAACGGTAGGCGGTTAGTCCTTCAGCAGAGGGACTGTGACCCTCTGATTACATAGAAACTCGAAAGAGAATCCACTGGAAAGGAGGGCTAAGCCATGAGTATTGTTGATTTTATAGCAGTAGTGAGCTTCGGCTTAACCTGCTTTGGTCTTGGATATACCTTTGGCAAGGATAATACTAAACCACAAAATAGCCGCCCTGGTCTGGTAAACTAAGCGGCAATTTTTGTCAAAACATATATCGGACTAACCATCTATCGGTAGCACTCTTTTTCTATAATCATATTAGCACGCATGTGCAGAAATGTCAAAAAATTTTTATTCTACTTTTTGAAGTTTTGACATATCCAATCCATGCCGGATAATCATCAGAATATCCCATTTTTAATTCTATGTACATTAAATTGTTAATCATTCTTATTCTCTCCTGATTCCAAATTTTGCAACATCTCAACAAACTGGAAGCTGTAAACCTGATTGTTCCTAAATTAACTGTGGCATACCATTGATAAACATATGCCATGCCTGTCATTTTTCGCACTAAGTTTCCATCCGTGCATTTCAACGATTTCTTTTGAGAGGGCAAGCCCTATTCCGCTGTTTCCGTTTTGTCCCGTATGAAAACGTTCAAACATATGGGAAAAATCCTCTGTGCTAAGTTCTCCTCCATCGTTCCAGATGGAAAGGACTTGATTTTTCCACGATATTTCGATTTGACTACACGCATATTTTACGGAATTAGTTATCAGGTTAGCAACAGCGTGTTCCAGCTTCTCCGAGTCTCCGTTGACATATCCTTCGTCCAGTTCTAACGATACTGAAAGGTTTCGCCTGTTCACAATTCCTTCAAGCGGCATCAAAATATCTTGAACCAGTGATGCCATTTCTATTGGTTCACACTTTAATGGTTCCGTACCGCTTTCCATTTTTGATAAATACAGGATATCCTCAATAAGTTTACTCATACGCTCCGTCTGAGACACTATCATTCTGCCCGCTTGAGAATAATCGGTAATGACTCCCATTTCAATCTCCTCCGCATATCCGCAAATTGCCATAAGCGGGGTTTTTAATTCGTGAGATGTATTTTCAAAAAAGGTCTTCTGAGCTTTGTCATTTTGTTCAAGTTTTTTCCCGAGAAAATATCCAATGGCAGCACCGAGAGCGGCAATGACAAAAGCATCCAGCAAAACACCAAAACTGATTTCTTTTACGAGTTCTGGTTCGCCGGTAACATCCACATAAGCAAGTAATCTCTCATTGCCGTCTTCGTAATACTCTGTTCTGGCTTTCATATAATAAGTTGCTTCGTTAATTTTTGCCCTTTGCATTTCATCAGACGGGTGTGTTTCATACCAGTCAATAAGTTTCTTCTCTTTGGGTGTCAAAATCTGATATATGTCATCCCTGTTTTCTGAATCTGCCCCCATATATACAAGTGAGGCATAATATAAAGAGCCCGTATCATTTTCAGATTCGTAATTCAAATATTCGTCTGAATCCAAAGTAAAAACGTTTTTAATTGCATTCTCAGCTCTCAGCTCTATTTTTTTATTAAAAACTATGTTCAGAATCAGCAGGCTCAAAAGCATGGCTGCCATAACGGCGGAACCTGTAAGTGTGGCAATTTTATAACGTGTCTTATTCATTACAATCCTCCAGTTTATAGCCATAGCCCCAGACAGCACTAATGCGAACTTTGCTGCCTGCGGTCTTCATTTTCTGCCTGACTCTTCTTACTGTCTCATCGACAACTCTGGTTTCTATCTCCGTAGAATCTATTCCCCATACTTTGTCGAGAATTTCATTCCGGGGGATTGCCGTTCCACCATGTTCCATAAGACATCCCAGAAGCGAAAATTCTGTCATAGTCAGACCAATATCATGCTCTTTCACAATGGCATTATGCTTCTCCCATGAAAAACACACATCACCAAAGGAAATATCTGCCTTTACCGGTATATTCATTTCAACTCTTCGGAACAACGCATTTACCCGGACAACAAGAAGTGACGGCGAAAATGGCTTAATCAGATAGTCATCCCCTCCATACATAAATCCCTTCATATGGTCAGACTCTGAATCCTTTGCCGTCAAAATAATAATAGGAACTGATGATATTGTCCTTAGCTTTTTACATATGGAAAGACCGTCTGAACCCGGCATCATAATATCAAGAATAACAAGATCACAGGGCTTCTCCTGAAAAGCAGAAAAGAGTGTATCACCATTCTTGTATGCTGTTACCTCATATCCGGCATTGGATAAAAATTCTGTGAGTATTTCTCGTATATCCTGTTCATCATCTGCCAAATAGATTTTTTTTGCCATATCTTTAATCCCACATGAGGGGAGTCCCTCAGAAATTCTGTGAGATTCCCCATATTATATCTTTCAAAATCAGTATATCTGTATTTTAGTTCCACTCTGCTTTCGCTTCAAGAGCGATTGCCTGTGCCTCCAAAGCATCAATCTCATCTGAATAATTCGCATAGCGAGAAGCAAATTCCTCTTCAGAGAGGTTATCAGAGCCGTTATAAATATTGTCATAGATTGCATCAATTTTATTGTAAATACTGTTAAGCTGATTGACTTCATCTTCGCTCAAATTTCCATAGTATCCCTCATACCAACCCGCTTTCTTTTCAAGCGTTTCAATCTGTGCGTTCAGTGATGTAATCTCGTCATCATACTTTGCATAGCGGGCTTCGATCTCATCGTCTGAAAGATCATCGTCCGTCCACACTTCCGCATCAATTTCTTCGATTCTTTCATATGCTTTCTGAAGCTGTTCTGCTTCCTCTGCGGTGAGCTTGCCTGTATCGTACAGATCATTATACTCATCCTCGGAATATTCATATTCCTCGTTGTCGATCCACCCGGCTTTTTTATCAAGCTCCTCAAGGCGATCCATGAGGGTATCGGTTTCATCCTGATACTGATCGTATCTGGCATAGATATCTTCATCAGAAAGACCATCTGCATCTTTCATTACCTCTTTGTCGATAGCGTCAAGTCGGTCATAAATGGAGTTAAACTCTTCAATCTCCTTCTGAGTGAGAGAACCATAATCTACATTTGTTTGTGTTACCTCTGATGTAGTCACTGTCTCCTCCAGTGTCTCCTTCTGGGCAGCCATGGCAGGAATACCTGCGGATGTAGTCATTGCTGCTGCAAGTGCTATTACCATTCCTCTTTTGAATAATCTGTTCATCATTTTAGTTCCTCCTGATTTTTTATTTACCGGTTGTTCGGTATGGCTAAAGTATAGCTCAGGCAAATGTAAAAATATCCTTAGAACAGTCATGAAAATGTCAAGAAAGTGTAACAGCACAAGATTTCCTATAAACCATATTTACTCTCGCCTCTTAAGGGTTACAATCTTTTTTCAAATACCCACAATTTTTCTAAATCTGCAATTCTGATTTACCTTCACCTTATTTTACCATAGTGCTTTCTAAAGTGCTATTCTAATATATACAAAAGTGTAAAAGAGCGATCTCTTCTCTCACACTCACACATATACCATACCAGGTTCCTCTTTCTTCATCTTTGTACGCTGCCATACTTTCTCCCCCCTACATTGCACTCTGGGAATATCCATAAAATTTCTTTTCCCAGAATGCCCTCGGAATCTTACCTGCAACGGTCACATATCCCTGATCTGCAAGCTCTTTGTTCAGTTTGCGAAGCAGCTTGTAAGAATATCCAAGTGAAATCCCCATGCTCTATGCAACTTCTTCCGCTGTAATCATATAGTTCTATCTCTGCATATCATTTCCTCCTTATCTATAATTATCATTTTTACTGATACTATATCGCTTTAAATAATCATTGTCAATAATTTTTATCTGTATGAATGATATTTTTCTATATTGTTGATTTTTATCATTTGTGATATACTGTTCTTAGCTTTTAAGGAGGTGGATAATATGCAGGAATCATCTATTTCAGAAAAAATAAAAGAGCTACGAACTGATCTGAAGATGAATCAAAAAAACTTTTCCGTAGCTATTGGTATACGTCAGTCAACTTTATCCAGTTATGAAAATGGTGTGGTTACTCCCTCCAATGATGTGTTATTGACTATTGCCCAGAAATTTCATGTCTCACTGGACTGGTTATTTGGATTATCTGAAAATAAAGTACAGATTTCTACTCTCAGCGATATTATTTGGGTTTTACTGCAGATGAATGAATCCAATGAACTCCGGTATGAACTGGATATAAATAATAAACTTCCCGGTGATATAGAAACAGAAACACAGAAATGGTATGCCGGACTTCGCTTTTATGGAAATGATCCGGAACATTCTTTAAATGCAGATATGTGTAATTTTCTTGCTGATCTGCAGGAGAACAGAGAAAGCCTGGAATCTTATTTCACAGGCAAAGATATGTTTGATATGTGGAAAAAGCAGACGTTGGAATACTACACTTCCAAACCTGTCACCCATAAAGAAATTGAAGAACTGGATTTTGAGACACGAATCCGTAAACGAGATGAACTTTTAACACAGAAATTTTCCAATAACGAACAGAAATAGTATCATAACAGTATCACAGGCAGATATGCGAAGGTTTTCATTTTCTTTCCATACCTGCCTGTTTTTAATTTATTCGCTATTCTTTACAGCCTTATTTTAATCTTCTGTTCAACAGAAAAACCCCGGAAACCTTACGGTTCCGGGGTATCTTACGTTTGGACACAATGTACCTTGCGGTACTCTATTTATATAATTAAGATGTTATGCTAAAATTATTCGATAACTGTAGCAACACGTCCTGATCCAACAGTACGTCCACCTTCACGGATAGCGAAAGTAAGACCCTGGCTCATAGCGATTGGGTGGATCAGTTCGATTGTCATCTCGATGTTATCTCCAGGCATGCACATCTCTGTTCCTTCTGGAAGGTTGATAACACCTGTAACGTCTGTTGTTCTGAAGTAGAACTGTGGACGATAGTTGTTGAAGAATGGTGTATGACGGCCACCCTCATCTTTAGTCAGAACGTAAACCTGAGCTGTGAATTTTGTATGGCATGTGATTGTTCCTGGTTTAGCAAGAACCTGTCCACGCTCGATCTCGTTTCTCTGAACACCACGAAGAAGTGCACCGATGTTATCACCAGCCTGAGCCTCATCAAGAAGTTTACGGAACATCTCGATACCGGTTACAACAACTTTACGAGTCTCTTCTTTGATACCAACGATCTCAACCTCATCAGATACGTGAAGAACACCAGCCTCTACTCTACCAGTAGCAACTGTTCCACGTCCTGTGATGGAGAATACATCCTCTACAGGCATAACGAATGGTTTATCTGTGTCACGCTGTGGGTCTGGAATGTAGCTATCTACTGCATCCATAAGCTCCATGATCTTATCGCCCCACTCGCTGCTCGGATCCTCAAGAGCTTTAAGAGCAGATCCTCTGATTACCGGGATATCATCTCCTGGGAAGTCATACTCGGAAAGAAGCTCACGGATCTCCATCTCAACCAGCTCAAGAAGCTCGTCATCGTCAACCATATCACATTTGTTCATGAATACAACGATGTAAGGAACACCTACCTGACGGGAAAGAAGGATGTGCTCTTTTGTCTGAGCCATAACACCATCTGTAGCAGCAACAACAAGGATAGCACCATCCATCTGAGCTGCACCAGTGATCATGTTCTTAACGTAGTCAGCATGGCCTGGGCAGTCAACGTGTGCATAGTGTCTATGCTCTGTCTCATACTCAACGTGTGCTGTAGAGATTGTGATACCACGCTCTCTTTCCTCTGGAGCTTTATCAATGTTAGCGAAATCTGTAGCTACGTTACCAGCAACTCTCTCAGAAAGTACTTTTGTGATAGCTGCAGTTAAAGTTGTTTTACCATGGTCAACGTGTCCGATGGTACCAATGTTACAATGCGGTTTTGTTCTCTCAAACTTAGCCTTTGCCATTTTAAAATGTCCTCCTTGAATAGTTGGCTCATTCTCTATTAAAATAGAGCGCCATATCGATTTTAAACTTGCTATCCTTGATTATATTGCAAACCAAGGATATTTGCAAGCTTTTTATTGTTTTATATGAAATCCTGATTCAGCCTGTAGTTAAATCAGTCTTTCTTTGCCAGAACTTTCTCCTGAACACTCTTTGGAACTGGCTCATATTTCTCAAAGAACATGGAGTAGTTACCACGTCCCTGAGTTCTGGAACGAAGATCTGTTGCATATCCGAACATTTCGGAAAGCGGAACAAATCCACGGATCATCTTACCGCCGCCGATATCATCCATACCTTCGATACGACCACGACGGGAGTTGATATCACCGATAACATCACCCATGTAATCCTCTGGTGTGGTTACCTCAACCTTCATGATAGGCTCCAGAAGAATTGGGGAAGCCTTCTGCATAGCATCCTTGAATGCAAGGGAACCTGCGATGTGGAATGCCATCTCAGAAGAATCGACTTCATGATAAGATCCATCGTATACATTTGCATGTACACCAACAACCGGATATCCACCAAGGATACCAGCCTTCATAGCCTCTTCGATACCTTCTCCTACAGCCGGGATATATTCCTTCGGAATAGCACCGCCGACAACAGTAGACTCGAACTTGTACAGTTCTTCGCCGTTGGCATCCATAGGCTCGAATTTAACTTTACAGTGACCATACTGTCCACGACCACCGGACTGTTTAGCATACTTGCTGTCTACATCAACAGCCTTGGTGATTGTCTCTTTGTAAGCAACCTGAGGAGCACCTACGTTAGCCTCTACGTGGAACTCACGAAGAAGACGGTCAACGATGATCTCAAGGTGAAGCTCACCCATACCAGCGATAATGGTCTGTCCTGTTTCCTGATCTGTATGTGCACGGAAGGTCGGATCCTCTTCTGCAAGTTTTGCAAGAGCCTCACCAAGTTTGCCCTGTCCTGCTTTTGTCTTAGGCTCGATAGCCAGCTCGATAACTGGTTCCGGGAACTCCATGGACTCGAGGATTACTGGATGCTGCTCATCACAGATTGTATCACCAGTTGTGGTGAATTTGAATCCGATAGCTGCAGCAATATCACCGGAGTAAACCTTATCAAGCTCCATACGCTTGTTAGCATGCATCTGAAGGATACGGCCAACACGCTCTTTTTTGCCCTTTGTAGAGTTATATACATAGGATCCGGAATTCATTGTTCCTGAATATACACGGAAATATGCAAGTTTTCCAACGAATGGGTCTGTCATGATCTTGAATGCCAGAGCGGAGAACGGCTCTTCATCAGAAGAATGTCTCACGGTCGGGTTTCCATCCATGTCAACACCATCAATTGGTGGAATATCTGTTGGAGCAGGCATGTACTCCAAGATAGCGTCCAGAAGTTTCTGAACACCTTTGTTTCTATATGCAGAACCGCAGCATACCGGAACAGCTGTACACTCGCATGTACCTTTTCTCAGAGCTGCTTTCAGTCTGTCTGTGCTTGGCTCTTCGCCCTCAAGATATTCCATCATGAGATCGTCATCCAGCTCACAGATCTTCTCGATCAGTTCTGTATGATAAAGCTCAGCATCCTCTTTCATGTCTTCCGGGATATCGGTGATAGTAATATCATCGCCCTTCTCGTCATTGTAGATGTAAGCTTTCATTTCGAATAAGTCAATGATTCCCTTGAAGTCATCTTCTTTTCCGATTGGCAGCTGCAGGCAGATTGCATTTTTACCAAGACGAGTCTTGATCTGCTCTACTGCGCCGTAGAAGTTTGCACCAAGGATGTCCATCTTATTGATGAATGCCATACGTGGTACATTGTAGGTATCAGCCTGACGCCAAACGTTCTCAGACTGTGGCTCAACACCACCCTTTGCACAGAATACGCCGACAGCGCCATCCAGTACACGAAGGGAACGCTCAACCTCAACAGTAAAGTCTACGTGGCCTGGGGTATCAATGATGTTGATACGATGCTCCAAAGCGCCTGGCTTCGGTTTGCAGTTCTCTTCCAGTGTCCAGTGACATGTTGTTGCAGCGGATGTGATTGTGATACCACGTTCCTGCTCCTGCTCCATCCAGTCCATGGTAGCAGTACCTTCATGAGTATCACCAATCTTGTAGTTGACACCTGTATAGTACAGAATTCGTTCTGTAAGAGTTGTCTTACCTGCATCGATATGAGCCATAATACCAATGTTTCTGGTTCTCTCGAGCGGGTATTCTCTACCTTCTTTTCCAGCCAATGGATTTTCCTCCTTGATTAGAAGCGATAGTGAGCAAATGCTTTATTTGCTTCAGCCATCTTATGCATGTCTTCTTTCCTCTTTACAGATGCTCCGGTGTTATTGGCTGCATCCATAAGCTCGTTAGCCAGTTTCTCTTCCATGGTCTTCTCGCCTCTCTTGCGGGAGAACATGGTGATCCAGCGAAGAGCCAGAGCCTGACGTCTGTCAGCTCTTACCTCGATCGGAACCTGATAAGTAGCTCCACCGATACGTCTTGCTTTAACTTCAAGCTGAGGCATTACGTTGTTCATTGCCTCTTCAAATACTTCAATTGCTGGCTTGCCAGATTTTTCTTCCATTCTGGCGAATGCTCCGTAAACAATTTTCTGTGCAACACCTTTCTTACCATCTAACATGATGTTATTGATAAGCTTTGTAACAACTTTATTGTTGTACATCGGGTCTGCCAGAACGTCTCTTTTCTGAGTATGTCCTTTACGTGGCACGTTACTTCCCTCCTTAATCATCCTGATTATCTCATCGGTACTCACGCAGTAAACTATTGCATGTTCGCACTGGTAATGGTCCTATATTTAACCCGCAACCGACAGGGTATATGGAATACCGTACAAATCTCTATAGTCTCCGCAGCAATACGGATGGATTATTTTTTAACTTTCGGTCTCTTAGCGCCGTATTTGGAACGGGCCTGTTTTCTGTTAGCAACACCTGCGGTATCAAGAGTACCTCTGATGATGTGGTATCTTGTACCAGGTAAGTCCTTAACCCTTCCTCCACGGATCAGAACAACGCTATGCTCCTGAAGGTTGTGACCTTCTCCTGGGATGTAGCTTGTTACTTCGATTCCGTTGGAAAGACGAACTCTGGCGATTTTTCTAAGAGCTGAGTTAGGCTTCTTAGGAGTAGCTGTTTTAACAGCTGTGCAAACGCCACGTTTCTGTGGTGCAGACTGCTCAACTGCTTTCTTTCTTAAAGAGTTATAAGTTCTCTGCAGAGCCGGAGCTGTAGATTTCTTAACAGCTGTCTGGCGTCCTTTTCTTACTAACTGGTTGAATGTTGGCATTCCATTTCACCTCCCGATTTATTTCTCCATAGATTGTTCTATGGGGTTTCCTTGCGGTTGCTATTATCTTAGTAAGCGCGGAAAAAAATGCCTTATTTCGCACGCTTTTTGATTATATCCTGTCTGCATATCTCTGTCAAGGTGTTTTTCATCAATTTTTCCTTATTTTTTCAAGGTTTTTACAATTTATCACGGTGAATTATAAATAGGTTTCTTCTTATTATAATGTATTTTTTACTGCTGTTCTGAAGCGTGTAAAAAAATCATTCCCGTGATCTGCATCACAATTTGTGGGAGATTTCTCTCGGATGAGGGCGCCTTAGCGGGCTACGGCAACCGAATTCAGGTGAAATATGCCGCAAAGTAGGGCGTACAGATTGCGGGAATGATTTTTCAAACATGCTCTAGGAAAACTTAACTTTACATTGCATTCACAGCTTCACATTATTATAATAAGAAACAAGAACTTTTCAGCACCTCTACAGTACCTGCTTTTCGAAATACTATCTGCTGAATAGTCGAAAAAAGAATTAACATGAACAGGAGTATACATATGTGTTTCAAAAAAGCAGTGGCTAAATCCAGTGGATTCTCCCGGATTTTTGCATTTGGCCTCATGATTTTTTCCGGAGCAGGGCTTATAAATCTGTGCACTGTCTGTGCAGAGACCACTGACGAGCTTCAGGGACCGCCTGTAGCCCAGTCACATATAATCGGTATCGATCCCGGTCATCAGGGTCCAAATGTGGATATGAGTGACCTTGAACCTCTCGGTCCAGGTTCCACAGAAATGAAAGCCAAAGCCTCAACAGGAACCCAGGGAACTTTTTCAGGTCTGCCTGAATATCAGCTGAATCTGGATGTTTCTTTGAAGCTGCAGCAGATTCTGGAAGACCGTGGCTATCAGACAGTTCTCACCAGAACTGATAATGATTCTGCCATCAGCAATAAAGAGCGAGCTGAATATGTAGCCGGACAGGGGGCTGATGTTTACGTGCGCATCCACGCCAATGGTGCTGAGTCTTCCTCTGCTGCCGGTGCACTTACCATTTCCCCCTCCTCTTCCAATCCTTATGTATCCCAGCTCTATGATGATTCCAACAGCCTTTCCCAGTGCATTCTGGATGCCTACTGTGACGCAACCGGATTTGAAAACCGCGGCGTAACATATGCCGACAATATGACTGGAATCAACTGGAGCACCATTCCGGTAACTATTGTGGAAATGGGATTTATGACCAATGAATCTGACGATCTGAAAATGAGCAATCCGGATTTTCAGGACACAATGGCATCTGGAATCGCTGATGGGATTGATGCATATTTTGCGGAAAAATAAATCTGGATTTATTGCCATAACATAATGTCTCTTCCAGATATTTCATTGATTCGAAAGGAGAACTTATGAAAAATAATAGAAAGAAACAAACATCTTCTTATCTGCTGATTTTTCTTGGCATTGTCGCTGCTTTACTAATTCTTATCATTCTTTACCTTACTTTCTTCAGAAAGGACAGCCAGAGAAGTATTAATCCAGCAAAAAACGGTTCAGCAACAGCCCAGACTGAAGATTTCACTGACGGTGAAACTTCCGGATTTACCTCTAGTGATGAGACTTCTGATGACGCCGACCAGAGCGGCTTTGTTTCCGATGATGGAAGTTCCGACAGCGAATCTTCTACTGATGATTCTTCTGTCCAGGGACCTTCCCAAAGAGAAAGTGCAGGTTCTGTACAGTCTTCTCCAACTCCGGAGGAAGTAACTGTTCCTTATCAGACTCCTGCTGCCAATGCAGAACCAGTAGGTCCTTCCCAGTCATCCGGCTCCGCCCCCGTTCAGACAACAGATGGCACTTCCCAGGGAAAAAAAGATTCTACCATGGCTGCTATTACCCCCGAACTTTCTGACGATGATGGCACCATCTCTCCCTCCCACGGAAGTTCTGCTTTTGACAACAAATCCGATGAAAAGATGGATACTCTGGTCACTCAGATCCAATCCCAGCTTCCTGGTTCAAACGGTTCCTGGAGCGTTTATATCTGTGACCTTTCAGGCGGCTCAGAAGCTACGATCAATGACACCCCAATGCAGGCAGCCAGCCTGATCAAGCTTTTCATTATGGGTGCAGTATATGAGAATTATGATTCTTTATCCCAGCAGTATGGTTCTGCCACCCTGGATTCCTATCTGACACCAATGATCACCGTCAGTGATAATGACGCGGCAAACAGTCTGGTTTCCTGCCTGGGAAGTGGCGACAGCACTGCAGGTATGCAGAAAGTAAACAGTTTCTGTCAGTCTCACGGCTACACAAATACTTCCATGGGACGACTGCTTCTTGCCAGCAACAAATTCGGAGATAATTACACTTCTGCCTATGACTGTGGAAAATTCCTGAAAGAAATTTACCAGATCTGCTCTGGTACTACTCAGACGCCAAGCCTTTTACATGCAGAAGAAATGTATTCCCTTCTGAAGCAGCAGCAACGTACCAACAAGATTCCGGCTGCCCTGCCAGAGGGCGTCAGCGTTGCCAACAAAACCGGTGAGCTTTCCGATGTAGAAAATGATGCCGGAATCCTGTACAACGCACAGGGTGGAAACGATCTGGTCATTGTCTTCCTTTCCCAGAACCTCTCCAGCCCGGGAGAAGCCCAGAATACAATTGCACAGCTTAGCCGCAGTATTTATCTCTACTATAATGATTAACCTTAATTCCTATGATACCAGTGTCAAAAGGTCAAAAAGCTGTTCGTGCTTGCACGATAAGGCTTTTGAACTTGGGACACGCCAAATATGAGAAAGTAGCGATTTACGCAGTAAATCAGCGGATTTCGAATATTTGGAGGATTGCGGGAGCAGCGTAGCTGCGTAGCAATCCGGGTATCAAATGGGTGTCAAAAGACCTTTTGACACCCATATCATTGCTATTAAAAATGCGCAGTGCCTCCAAACAACACTGCGCATTTCTATATTAAGAAATTACCTACTCCTCGTCCCCATTCTCTTCATATGACATTTCCCATATCTCTGAAAAAACAGCCAACGGACAATCCGTCAAAAGACACATCAGAAGGAAGCATTCGTATGGGTTCACAATATAAATCTCGCTCATTCCACACTTTTTCAGAATTCTCTGCGCTTCCTCTATGAAATGGTGGTATCTGTCATAGGGATCATCATCCTCCATCTCCTGAGACACGATAAAGAACTCCAACGTAAGAAGATCAAAGCGCTCTACCGGGAACTTGTGATTCAGAATATTGGTAATTCTCTGTCTGCTGAATCTCTTCTGGCTGAAATGTTTCGCCAGGATAGAGGCAGACATTTTTTTCAGATTTCCCATCTTATTAATAGGAATACCATTGCAGATTACCTTCTCCAGGTCAGAAGAAGTAATATTCTCCGGTTTCCAGACCTTATCCCGGCCTTTCTCCTCCTCATCTTTCTGATACATGGCCGCAATGATCTGCTTCGCATGTTCCAGAAGGCGCAGGAACTCCTGAAATGCCTGACTCTTCTCATTCATTGGATCATCCCAGCCAGCTTTCAGGCATGCCAGATATTTCAGCAATTTTTCCTCTGTATCTATGGTAAAATCGCCGCTGATTACTTCCGCCACTTTTCCCTTATCTGCTGCAGGTTCCATGGATTTGTAATTCTCTTTATATTCCTCTGCCTTGCTGTAAGGAAGCTGCTTACTATAACAATACCAGTAGATCACTTCCTCTGGATTATGGAAATCAAAATCCTGCTCCTTCAGCACCCTTGTCAGAAAGTCTGAAACATCCTCCGCGCTCATGCGAAGCCCGAAGCCCAGCAGAAATATAGTCTCGCGCTTTACTGAGGCCTGTGTAAGCCAATTGTTCACCAACGCAGGAAGCTTAGTTGAAGTAGGATTCATAGACTTGGGTGTATAGGTTTCCCGGAAAGAATCAACTGCAATATCTCTGTATACCTCCTGAGGCACTTCCCCAAACGGTTCCTCAATCCCGGCTCTTTCATAGATATATCTCTTCAAATGATCTCCGAACGAAACCAGCTCCATCTCTTTATATAAATAATGAAAAATAACGTCAGCATCTTCATCCTCAAATCCATCCAGACTGACTACCTGACGAAATCTCTGGGCGGCCCTTCTGGTAAATTCAAAATCCTTTACGGAATCAAATGCCACTGTCTGTTCAAAATCAAGATCCTGCATACGATTTTTCATCTTAAATCACCTTCATTTTCCTATAATCAACTACTTAAATTGTGAAAAATTTTGCCCTCTGATTTATCCCTTCTTCTGCAAAAGCCAGGTTTTGAACGGCCGATTATCTGCTCTTACCTCGCAGAGAATGATCGTAGTATTATCTCTGGCCCCTTTATCCAGTACCCTTGTTAAAAGAGCATGGGCAATATCACGAATTGAGTCCTCCAGCTTCATAATTTCTTCAATCTCGCGATCAGATAACATATCTGTTACCCCGTCTGAGCAAAGCAGATAACGGTCCCTATCCTGATAAGGAACTGCCGCAATGGCAGGTTCCAGCTTCATCTCGGTCTCCTCCACTCCCAGAAACTGAGTCAGTGGTGCTTTCCCAAATCTGCAGCTTTTCAACACATGATCTCTGGAAATCTGTGAAAAATTCCCCTTGGAAAACCGATAAATCCTGCTGTCTCCCAGATTACAGATATACGCTTCTTTTTTTCCAAAAGCAAGCATCGCCATAGTAGTTCCCATGGCACTGATCCGTTGTTCCCGACCATAATCACATACAGCCTGATTCATATTCTTACAGGCTTCCGTAAGAAAAAGTTCTGGTGCTTTACGAAGCATCCCCTTATTTTCCCTATAAAAATGCTCCAGGCTGTCAGAAGCAAGCCAGGCAGCCATTTCCCCCTGGCTCTCCCCTCCCATGCCATCAAAAACAGCCATTACCGGAAGGCTCTCCCGAAGCCTGATACCTGTACGGATTTCTTCTGTTCCATGATTACTCACTGGAAGGTGCTCTCCGCAGCACCAGAAATTGTCCTCGTTATTTGGTCGCACTTTCCCTGCATGGCAGGTATATGCATAATCAATATGATATGTCATTCTATTCCTCTTCGTCTGTCTGTCGATATTCCAAAGAATCACAGCCACTTCTTATATGACCGGTATCATCATTCATCTAACTGCTCCAGCGCATTTTTCCAGTATTTCTCGCCACGCTTGGTGTACTCAGTACTGTCATTCTCCTTATCGTGGACAGTTCCGTCTGTATCGATCCAGCGTATCAGTTTGCCACGCTTGTCATAATAATATAATTCCTTCTTATTACCGGTCCATACATATGCAAAAAACAGACGTTCATCCCAATAATAATACTCCTCATAAACTCCATCTTCGGATGTCTCCGGATAAATCAGCGCTTTCACCAGTTTCCCATTGCTGTCATAGTAGCGAAGCCGATCGCCTTCCTTGCCAACTTCCTTGCAGTCCGGAAGTTCGCTTACAATTGTATTCGCCTGCTCCTTAATTGTCTGAATTGAAGTAGAAAATTCATCAATTTGAGCAGTACTGTTATCATTAGCTTCCAGGACTTCCATAACGTTCTCCGTATTTTGAGCCTTGCGATTCTCATCATGGATTAATTTCATATAAACACCAATAATAATGCATGCCGCAAGCGCCACTACAATAAGGGAAACTGTCCATGGTGAAATCTGTCTTTCCTGGTCCCACCCGCTTCTCTGCTGCTTCTTTCGCTTAGTGGAAGAGGCATTTACTGACTGTTTCTCATAATTTTTCACTGCATTTTTCGCAGGCTTTCTGAGCTGTGCCTCTTCTTCCCGGACAGCTTTCTCAATCTGAGGGTCTTCTGCCACATGGGTCCGCTCCATACGGTCTTCCGGCTCCTGAGGGGCATATCTTCTCTGGTCCCGCTCAAGTTCTGCCGAATTTGTCAGCTCCCACTGGGACTTCTCCCACTCTTTCTCTGCATTCACCGGTGCCAGACGAAGCTTCTCCAAATCCCGCAGCATATCTTCTGGTTTCCTGTAACGTTTCCCCGGCTCATATGCACATGCTTTTAGTATAATGTGGGAAAAAGCAGCACTGGCATTAACTGGTACCGGCATTTTCTCCCCTGCCATTCTCCGTGCAAGGGCAGTCTCTTTATCTCTGTATGTAATCAACTGCTTATCCAGTGAAAGAAAAGGCAGCCTGTTCTGATTCATCAATTTATATAATACAATTCCAAGGGAATAGATATCAATACTGCTGTCGTACTTCTCACCCTTGTAAATCTCCGGTGCCATGTAGGAATAGGTACCTTTCTTGGACATATTGCTCATAGTATGTGCCTGTTCCCTGGCAATTCCAAAGTCACCCAGCTTAAAATCACCGAATCTGGACACAAAAATATTCTCCGGTTTCACATCACGGTGAATAATATTCAATTTTCTGCAATAAATCAATGCCATAGCCAGGTCACAGCCAAGCTTGATCACTTCCTTCTCAGTAAGCTCCTTGCCTGTGCAGTAATCCATAAAACTGGTAAGATATTCCATTCTTATGGAAATGTCCCAGCCGATCTCATCCAAATATTCCACCACTTTGAAATCTTCAAATGAAACCACATGGGAATTTCCGCAAAAATGCTCCATGGTGTATATTTCCTGAACACAGTCCTCTACCAGATTGCGAAAATATTCTCTGGTAGACTGCTCATTATTCATCTCTGACCGTACACTATCCAGTTCCCCTTTACTTCCCGGAATAGATATGATCTTGATGGCGGAGTAAAAAGAACGGCCGCGTTCTGTCCGCTTCGCTTTATAAACTTTTCCAAAAGAGCCTTCCCCTATTTTCTCTACAAGTTTCCATTCTGGCCAGACGGAAACCGGAACATCTTTATCCATGTATGTTCTCCCTCCTCGAATGGGTAATGACTTTTTAAATAGACTGGCAAGTCTTCCCCGTCACGATGCACAGAAATCATGGTTTACGTGATTTCACACCGCTATTCTCGGGTTTTCTGTGAACTACTTTTCCCCCAGAACACCTCGCGGAATACTGCCTTCTGAATAGTTACATAAAACATTATACAGGAATCTTACCACAAATGATAGACCAGGTTGTATTTTCCTCTATCCATATTTTTCCTTACCCTCGCCTACGGCGGATTGTCTCGAGCAGCATTTCCCTTGCTGCTGCAGTGTGTTCCTGCCGGGCTGCACTTTTTTGTGTAACAGTAAGTTCCATAGAATTCTCTGTTACACAAAAATCCCCCAAAGCAACATTTCTGTCACCCTGGGGGATTTCATATTTTATCGTTTATTCTTCACTGTCTTCAGAAGAATCCTCATCCTCAAATGTATCCTCATCCACTGCAAGATCTGCCTCATCAGCAGTCTCCAGCTCTTCTGAGTCTTCCGCTACATCCAGCACATCCTGATCCTCGTCGTCCATTTCATCGAATTCGATTTCTTCTGGCTCTTCCGGCATTCCTGTATCAAGCTCTACATCGCTGTAGCACTTCATACCTGTACCAGCTGGAATCAGTTTACCGATGATTACGTTCTCTTTCAAACCGATCAGATGGTCAACCTTACCCTTAATAGCAGCTTCAGTCAGAACCTTGGTGGTCTCCTGGAAGGAAGCAGCTGACAGGAAGGAATCAGTTGCCAGAGATGCCTTGGTAATACCAAGCATTCCCTGTTTTCCAACTGCCGGACGTAAGCCCTCAGCTTCCAGCTTCTCATTTACTTCCTCATACTCAAGGAAGTCAACAAGTGTACCTGGCAGGAACTCGGAATCTCCGTTATCCTCGATACGGATTTTCTTCAGCATCTGATGAACGATAACCTCGATATGTTTATCGTTGATCTCAACACCCTGAAGACGGTATACACGCTGAACCTCACGGATCATGTAATCCTGAACTGCACGAACACCCTTGATTCGAAGAATATCATGCGGGTTTACACTACCTTCTGTAAGCTCATCACCAGCCTCCATAACCTGTCCGTCCATGATCTTGATACGGGAACCGTATGGGATCAGGTAAGTCTTGGAATCACCAGTCTCCGGATCTGTTACGATGATCTCTCTCTTCTTCTTGGTGTCATTGATTGTAGCAACACCCTTGATTTCAGTGATAACAGCAAGTCCTTTCGGCTTTCTTGCCTCAAAAAGCTCCTCGACACGAGGAAGACCCTGTGTGATATCTCCACCGGCAACACCACCTGTATGGAAAGTACGCATAGTCAGCTGTGTACCTGGCTCACCGATAGACTGTGCAGCGATGATACCGATGGACTCACCAACCTGTACCGGCTCACCGGTAGCCATGTTTGCGCCATAGCACTTCGCACACACACCAACCTTACACTTACAGCTCAGGATGGTACGGATCTTAACCTGCTCAACAGCACCTCCGGTAATGTTGTCTACACCCTCTTTCATGATACGTGCAGCACGCTTCGGAGTAATCATGTGGTTTGCTTTTACAAGGACTTCGCCCTCTTTATTCTTAATGGTCTCGCAGGAGAAACGACCTGTAATACGATCCTGAAGGCTCTCGATCTCCTCCTTGCCATCCATGAAACCTTTTACATACATACCGGAAATCTCTGCTCTGTTCTCACAGCAGTCCATCTCACGTACGATCAGATCCTGAGATACGTCAACAAGACGTCTTGTCAGGTAACCGGAATCGGCTGTACGAAGAGCGGTATCAGAAAGTCCTTTACGCGCTCCATGAGCGGACATGAAGTATTCCAGTACGTCCAGACCTTCACGGAAGTTTGACTTGATAGGAAGCTCGATTGTATGTCCGGTTGTATCGGCCATCAATCCACGCATACCTGCAAGCTGTTTGATCTGTTTATCAGATCCACGGGCACCAGAGTCAGCCATCATGAAGATGTTGTTGTACTTATCAAGTCCGGAAAGAAGCGCATGAGTAAGCTCATCGTCAGTCTTCTTCCAGGTATCCACAACCTCTTTATAACGCTCTTCCTCAGTAATAAGACCACGTTTATAGTTCTTTGTGATCTTATCTACAGTATCCTGTGCAGCCTTGATCATCTCAGGCTTCTGCGGCGGCACGGTCATATCAGAAATAGATACAGTCATGGCAGCTCTTGTAGAATACTTGTAACCCATAGCTTTGATAGAGTCCAGAACCTCAGCAGTCTTGGTTGCTCCGTGAGTATTAATAACTTTTTCAAGGATCTGTTTCAGCTGTTTCTTACCAACCAGGAAGTCAACCTCAAGAAGAAGCTCATTTCCCGGAATGCTTCTGTCAACAAATCCAAGATCCTGTGGCAGGATCTCATTGAACAGGAAACGTCCCAGTGTAGACTGCACGTTGCCTGTGAAAGTGCTTCCATCCGGCATTACTTTGCTACAGCGGACAAGAATCTTGGACTGCAGAGTAATTACCTGGTTCTCATATGCCAGAATTGCCTCATTTACGCTCTTAAAGAACTTTCCTTCTCCCTTGTTTCCAGGTCTTTCCTGTGTCAGATAGTAAATACCAAGGACCATATCCTGTGAAGGAACGGCTACCGGTCCACCATCAGAAGGTTTCAGAAGGTTGTTCGGAGACAGAAGCAGGAAACGGCACTCTGCCTGTGCTTCCTGGGACAGTGGAAGATGGACAGCCATCTGGTCACCATCGAAGTCAGCGTTGAAAGCGGTACAAACAAGCGGATGAAGCTTAATAGCCTTACCTTCTACAAGGATCGGCTCAAACGCCTGGATACCCAGACGATGCAGTGTAGGTGCACGGTTCAGCATAACCGGATGTTCTTTGATAACATCTTCCAGAACGTCCCATACAGCTGGCTCAAGCTTCTCTACCATCTTCTTGGCATTCTTAATATTGTGAGAGGTACCGTTTGCTACCAGTTCTTTCATAACGAAAGGCTTAAACAGCTCGATTGCCATCTCTTTTGGCAGACCGCACTGATAAATCTTCAGCTCTGGTCCAACAACAATAACGGAACGTCCGGAGTAGTCAACACGCTTACCAAGAAGGTTCTGACGGAAACGTCCGGATTTACCTTTCAGCATATCAGAAAGGGATTTCAGGGCTCTGTTTCCAGGACCTGTAACCGGACGGCCACGACGACCATTGTCGATCAGGGCATCAACTGCTTCCTGAAGCATACGTTTCTCATTGCGGACAATGATATCCGGAGCACCAAGCTCCAGCAGTCTTTTCAGACGATTATTACGATTAATGATTCTTCTGTACAGATCATTCAGGTCAGATGTCGCAAAACGTCCACCATCCAGCTGTACCATAGGACGAAGATCTGGCGGGATTACAGGAACAACATCAAGAATCATCCACTCAGGACGGTTTCCTGACTCACGGAAAGATTCAACAACCTCAAGACGTTTGATGATCCTTGCACGCTTCTGGCCTGTTGCCTTAACCAGCTCTGCCTTTAATTCAGCGGAATCCTTCTCAAGGTCGATAGCCATAAGGAGCTCTTTGATAGCCTCAGCACCCATGCCTACGCGGAAGTTATTTCCGTAAGACTCACGGGCATCCTGATATTCTCTCTCAGTAAGGATCTGCTTGTATTGGAGTCCGGAATCTGCCGGATCCAGTACAATATAATTTGCAAAATAAAGAACTTTCTCCAGTGTTCTTGGAGTCAGATCCAGGATAAGTCCCATACGGGACGGAATACCCTTGAAATACCAGATATGGGAAACAGGAGCAGCAAGCTCAATGTGACCCATACGCTCTCTACGAACGGAAGCCTTGGTAACCTCAACGCCGCATCGGTCGCAGACAACACCTTTATAACGGATTTTCTTATATTTACCGCAGTGGCACTCCCAGTCCTTGCTTGGTCCGAAAATTCTTTCACAGAAAAGTCCGTCTTTCTCCGGTTTCAAGGTACGGTAGTTGATGGTTTCCGGTTTTGTAACCTCACCTCTTGACCACTCTCTGATCTTTTCCGGGGACGCCAGTCCGATTTTAATGGCATCAAAAGTCATTGGCTGATATGTTTCATTGGTATTGGTTGATTCTGCCATGTATTCTTTTCCCCTTTCTACTCTTCGATATCATCGTAGGAATCGTCGATTTCGGATTCATAATCCTCTTCTTCGTCCTCGTCCACATCAACAAGTTCCTCTCCGTCAAACTCCTGCTTGGTATAGCCATGTTTGCTGAAGGATTCCTCTCCTCTGTGGCCGCGGGAATCTCCCTCGATAACTGCACGAAGATCGGTTTCGCCGTAATCTACATTCTCCATGATCTGAACTTCTGTCTGATCATCTTTGAGCACACGTACATCCAATGCCAGGGACTGGAGCTCTTTAAGAAGAACCTTAAAGGATTCCGGAATACCAGGCTCAGGGATGTTATCACCCTTGATGATTGCTTCATAAGTCTTCACACGACCGACTACATCATCGGATTTAACTGTCAGGATTTCCTGGAGTGTATAGGATGCACCGTATGCCTCCAGAGCCCAAACCTCCATCTCTCCGAAACGCTGTCCACCGAACTGAGCTTTACCACCCAGTGGCTGCTGTGTAACCAGAGAGTAAGGACCTGTGGAACGGGCATGGATCTTATCATCAACCAGATGATGCAGTTTCAGGTAATGCATGTGTCCGATTGTGGTCGGACCGTCGAAGAACTCTCCGGTACGTCCGTCACGAAGCTGTACTTTACCATCTCTGGAAATCGGAACACCTTTCCACAATGCTCTGTGGGCTTTGTTCTCATCCAGATACTGCATTACATCAGGTGCCAGAATGTCTTTGTATTTCTCACGGAACTCTTCAAAATCTTCTGTATTTACATAGTCATTTGCAAGTTCCAGTGTATCCTGGATATCATTCTCGTTTGCACCATCGAATACCGGTGTGGAAATATTAAAGCCAAGTGCTTTGGCAGCAAGACTTAAATGAATTTCCAGGACCTGTCCAATGTTCATACGGGAAGGTACACCCAGCGGGTTCAGCACGATATCCAGTGGACGTCCGTTCGGAAGGAATGGCATATCCTCAACCGGAAGTACACGGGAAACGACACCCTTGTTACCATGACGACCAGCCATCTTATCACCAACGGAGATTTTTCTCTTCTGTGCGATGTAGATACGTACAGACTGATTAACTCCTGGAGACAGCTCATCACCATTTTCTCTTGTGAATACCTTGGCGTCTACAACGATACCATACTCACCGTGTGGTACCTTAAGGGAAGTATCACGAACCTCGCGTGCTTTCTCACCAAAGATTGCACGAAGAAGTCTCTCCTCTGCTGTAAGCTCAGTCTCTCCCTTAGGAGTAACCTTACCAACAAGGATATCACCAGCACGAACCTCTGCACCGATACGAATGATTCCGCGCTCATCAAGATCCTTGAGTGCATCATCACCTACGCCTGGAACATCACGGGTGATCTCTTCCGGTCCAAGCTTTGTATCACGGGATTCTGCTTCATATTCTTCAATGTGAACAGATGTATAAACATCGTTCTGTACAAGTTTCTCACTTAACAGTACGGCATCCTCGTAGTTATAACCTTCCCAGGTCATAAATCCGATCAGAGGGTTCTTGCCAAGAGCAAGCTCTCCCTGAGAAGTAGACGGACCATCGGCAATAACATCACCTGCTTCAACGTGCTCGCCCTGATTAACGATCGGACGCTGGTTGTAGCAGTTGCTCTGGTTACTGCGCATGAATTTGGTAAGATGATAATCATCTTTTGTTCCATCATCATTCTTGATGCTGATATCGGTAGATGTGGAGCGAAGTACAGTACCAGACTTTCTTGCAACCACACAAACACCGGAGTCAACAGCTGTCTTTGCTTCCATTCCTGTACCAACAACTGGTGCTTCAGTGGTAAGAAGCGGAACAGCCTGACGCTGCATGTTTGATCCCATCAGCGCACGGTTCGCATCGTCGTTCTGAAGGAATGGGATCAGGGCTGTAGCTACAGAGAATACCATCTTAGGAGATACGTCCATGTAATCAAACATCTGACGCTCATACTCCTGAGTCTCTTCACGATAACGACCGGAAACGTTCTTACGAACGAAATGTCCTTCTGCGTCAAGTGCCTCATTCGCCTGTGCTACATGGTAGTTATCCTCTTCATCTGCGGTCATGTAAACAACTTCGTCAGTTACACGCGGATTCATAGGATCAGTTTTATCAATCTTACGGTAAGGTGCCTCAACAAATCCGTACTGATTCAGCTTTGCATAAGATGCAAGGGAGTTGATCAGACCGATGTTCGGACCCTCAGGAGTCTCGATCGGGCACATTCTTCCGTAATGGGAATAGTGAACGTCTCGAACCTCGAATCCGGCTCTGTCTCGTGACAAACCGCCAGGTCCAAGTGCGGAAAGACGTCTCTTATGGGTCAGCTCACCAAGAGGGTTGTTCTGATCCATGAACTGTGACAGCTGGGAAGATCCAAAGAACTCTTTTACAGCAGCTGTTACAGGTTTGATATTGATCAGGGACTGCGGGGAAATGCTCTCCACATCCTGTGTTGTCATTCTCTCACGAACCACACGCTCAAGTCTGGAAAGACCAATACGGTACTGATTCTGAAGCAGTTCACCAACCGCACGGATACGACGGTTTCCTAAGTGGTCGATGTCGTCGTCATTTCCAATGCCATATTCCAGATGCATATTGTAATTAATAGAAGCAAAAATATCTTCTCTTGTAATATGCTTCGGGATCAGGTCATGGATATCTCTGCGGATAGCGGCAATTCTGTCCTCAAGTGTGTCATTTTCTTCCAGAATTTTTTCGAGTACAGGGTAATATACTAACTCTGTAACCCCAAGCTCTTCCAGGTTCTCAATTTCTGGCAGATAATGATGCATGTCTACCATTAAGTTAGAAAGAACTTTAATTCTGCGGTCTTCTTCACCCTGGATCCATACAAATGGAACTGCAGCGTTCTGAATGGCATCAGCCAGTTCTCTGGTTACGATAGTACCAGCCTCTGCAAGAATTTCTCCTGTAGAGCCCTCAACCACATCGTCAGCCAGCTTATGACCAACAATTCGTTTATTGAAATGAAGTTTCTTATTAAATTTATAACGTCCGACCTTGGCAAGATCATATCTTCTCGGATCAAAGAACATCGCATTGATCAGGCTCTCTGCGCTCTCAACTGCAAGCGGCTCGCCTGGACGGATTTTCTTATACAGTTCAAGAAGACCTTCTTCATAATTCGTAGAAGTATCCTTTGTGAAACTTGCAAGGATCTTCGGCTCTTCGCCAAACAGATCAATGATCTCTGCATTGGAACCAACACCAAGTGCACGGATCAGTACAGTGATCGGAACCTTACGGGTTCTGTCCACACGCACATAGAATACATCGTTGGAGTCAGTCTCATATTCCAGCCATGCTCCTCTGTTAGGAATTACTGTACAGGAAAACAGTCTCTTACCGATTTTATCGTGTGCAATGGCATAATAGATTCCAGGGGAACGTACTAACTGGCTGACAATAACACGCTCAGCACCGTTAATGACGAAAGTTCCTGTCGCGGTCATAATCGGCAGGTCTCCCATGAAAATCTCGTGTTCGTTGATCTCATCTGTTTCCTTGTTAATCAGTCTCACTCGAACCTTCAAAGGTGCGGCATAAGTTACGTCACGTTCTTTACACTGCTCGATGGTGTATTTAGCCTCTTTTTCATCAAATGTGAAGCCGATGAATTCAAGACTGAGCTTTCCGCCGTAGTCTGCGATTGGAGAAATATCGTCGAATACTTCATTCAATCCTTCGTCGAGAAACCACTGGTAAGAATCCTTCTGGACCTCGATCAAGTTCGGCATTTCCAGGACTTCTTTTTGTCTCTGGTAGCTCATTCGCATGCTTTTTCCAGTTTTTACAGAACGAATTCTGTTTTTTTCCATTGACGTTTCACCCCTGTTTTATTTTATTTATTACAACATCAGCCCGCTCTGCTGCATAAGCATAGTAGGCATATCTTGCCATAATATAGCATTCTTCACTATAGCACAACAAAAAAAGCCTGTCAAGCACTTTTCTGTTGTTTTTTCATTTGTTTTTTTATTTGTAATTGCTGAATAGTTATAATTTATTTTACTTTTCTCTTACTATAAGAAAGGTTTCCATATTTATCCGATAATACAAAGAGAAGCTTCGTTCCTTTTTTCTGTTTTTTGATAGAAATATTATATTTCTTTCGGGAATTGATGCTTCCTCTGCCGATTTTTTTATTCTTGTTTCTGCTCACTGCATAAATTGTAAGCTTCTTTCCACCCGCCGCTTTGCCTGTGATCTTCACTGACTTTCTGGTAATCTTAGACGCAGTGGGCATTTTCACGGAAATGATTCCAGTGCTGTTTTCCGCATAAATTGCATAAGTACTGCCATTATTCTCCAGACGGTTCTTTTTGTTTCCGGAAATCTTTGACCTGCTTACATATAAACCGCATTTTCTGCTGCCAGTAACCGCATTTCCATAAAGTTTTCCGGTCTGACTTGCGATCACTTGGATTCCTCTGCCATTCACATTCGTAATCCTGTTAGATTTTATAACAGCATTTCCAATATTTTCTACATATATTCCGTCCAGCATACAGCCTTTCACCTGATTCGCTGTGATCTGACAGCCCTCGCTGCCCCAGAGAACAATTCCGTTCTTTTTTCCGGAGGATATACGGTTCCGGCTTACTTCACACCCGTCAGAGCCATTTTCCATAAGAATTCCATCGCCGCCGATACCTGAAATCACATTATCCAGGACTTGATTCTCTGTGGATGGAGTCCCCAGCTTTCCTCCGTCATAAGCGTAGATTCCTACATTTTTACAACTTGATACCTGATTATCTTTTATCACATTTTTGGAAGAAGCAGACAGGTAAATTCCCATATTGGAAAAGGATGCAGTTTTTTTCAGCTTCAGCTGATTATTTTCCACTGTACAGCCATCAGCTAGATAAAGGCGAATTCCATTTCCATTCCCTGTGATCATATTTCCCTTTACCTCAACACCGGTTTCCTTATAAATACCTGTCGGAATTCCCTTAGCCTGTGCCTTTGAGCTGTCACTTACCCAGGCTCCCTGGACTTCAATTCCATATCCTCTCCATGTGTTTCCATTGATCTGACTCACTGAAGAAATAGAAATCTGATTGTTTTTCACGGAAATACCCGCATTCTGGTGGTTTCCTTCCATTCCTGCAACAGTTCCCGGTATAAGATGGGTATTCGGGAAATACATGCAGCTCACAAGCACTCCGCCGCCTGCATTCTCTATTATATTGTCCTCCACAGCAGAATCCACGTAATTCAGGCACCAGACAGCTCTCTTTTTCACATTTCGAAAGGTATTCCCCTGAATCACGATGTTCCGGTATGGTCTGTCGTAGATCATGCTGTGACTGCCCACTCCTGCAAACACATCCTCAAAAACGTTATCCGTAATCCTGATATTCTCACAGACAGCTCCGTCAAAGGGCTGATATCCTGGAAAAATATAGTCCAGACATGCATCCAGCTGAATGCATTCCTGTCCGCCGCCTTCATATTCCTGCCAATATCCCCGGAATGTACAGCCAGTCACAGTTACATCTTCCGTACCTGCCAGCTCAAGAAAATGAGATTTCAAATTGTTTAGAAATGTTACGTTCTTCACAGTTACGTGTCTGGCATGTCCAATCCTGAAGCCTACAAAACCGCCTGTGCCTTCCTTATCTTCGACAACCGGGTAATTCAGATCCCAGGTTCCGCCTTCAATGGTGATATTGTGATATCCATCATAACCTCCGGCAGAAAGTATGTCATCTCCCAGTCTGAGGACCACATGCTTATCTGTACAGGATTTCGTCAGTACAGCTCCTTCTGCATAAAGAGTAAGATTGCTGTACATATGGATAGTTCCGGAAATCAGATAGCTTCCCTGAGGAATGATTACCGTACAAGGAGTTTCATCTGTAGCTCTCTGCCCCATAAAGTGAAGCACTGTATTCAAAGTTTCGGTAATATCACTTCCATCAGCCACATCTAAAGTCACCACTGCAGCGCCTTCTGGAATAGTCGCCAGAATCTGCTGTTCATTATCAGAAGGTACAGGTGTAAGCAGAGCTTCTTCTGGCTCCTCTTCAAAATCATTATCAGACTCATCTGCTGAAAAAAATCCCACCTCAGCTGTTCCGCCATAGAAGCCAGTCTCATCCTCTTCCATTTCTGGCTCAAGATCGCAATCTGAAAAGCTGTCTTCAAAATTCTCCGTCACATTTTCTGCTGATTCAGCATATATAACAGAACTGCCTCCCAGATATAAAGATACTCCCAGTAATGTTACAGTCAAAAACATTTTTATATTCATTCAGAATCTCCTTGCACAAAAAGAATCCTGATTGCAGGAAACTCCAACAGAATTTCCTGTTACACAAAAAAATCCCCGCAGTGGCCTGCACGACAGACTTCTGCGGGGAGCATGGTTCGCTTAAATACACCTAAATTATTTAAGAGTAACTTTAGCGCCTTCAGCCTCAAGTTTAGTTTTGATATCCTCAGCCTCTGCTTTGGAAGCGCCCTCTTTAACCATTTTCGGAGCACCATCAACAACTTCTTTAGCTTCTTTAAGACCTAAGCCTGTGATCTCACGAACAACTTTGATAACTTTAACTTTGTTAGGACCTACTTCTGTAAGCTCTACGTCAAACTCATCTTTCTCCTCAGCTGCTTCACCAGCACCTGCTGCTGCTACAACAACGCCTGCTGCTGCGGATACACCGAACTCTTCCTCGCAAGCTTTTACTAAATCATTTAACTCTAATACAGATAACTCTTTGATTGCTTCGATAAACTCAGCTGTTGTTAACTTTGCCATTATAATTTTCCTCCATTTTTAAATTTTTTGTGGAATCAATGATTCGATTCAGCGACAGAAACTTAAATTATTCTGCTGCTGGTGCCTCAGCCTCTCCACCCTTCTGCTCTGCGATCTGATTAAGCACACGAGCAAAGTTGGTAATAGGAGACTGGATACTTCCAAGCAGTTTGCCAAGAAGTTCTTCTCTGGACGGGATCTGGGACAGTGCCTGGATTCCTGCCTGATCGTTGTAGTTACCCTCAACAATACCAGCTACTAACTCAAGTGCCGGATACTGTTTTGCAAATTTAGCAAGGATTCTTGCAGGAGCAGTAGCGTCTGTTGCAGAAATTGCAATAGCGTTTGTTCCATGTAAGTGCTTGTCAAGATCTGCACATGGAGTACCTTCAAATGCACGACGCATTAAAGTGTTTTTGTAAACCTTGTACTGTACGCCGGACTCTCTTAACTCTTTACGTAAAATAGTATCCTGCTCAACTGTAAGACCACTGTAGTCAACAAGAACAACAGCCTGTGCGTCTTTAATATTGTTAGCGATTTCTTCTACGATTGGTTGTTTCAGTTCTACTTTTGCCATGAAATGGTACACCTCCTTATAGAATTTGATATACCGCCAAAAAAAGCCTTACTGTAAGACAGCAAGGCTTAACGTAATTCTTACGAAAGAATACTTAGTCCTCGGTAGGCGTTTTAATCCTTATGCCTTACGGCACCTACTGTCTTCGGCAGCGTTCTGTAATAAAATACCACGTTCGATTTTATTTGTCAATAGTAATTTTAATTTTTTTACATCTGTTTTCTTACTACTCTGTACTCGTCCCCCATGCGGAAATAAGGGCAATCGTGATAGGTTCCTGTAATAAAACGATACATCTCATCTTCGTCAAGGTTCATATCACAAGTATAGCACTCGTAATCATCGTCATAAGAATAGTTTACACAATATTCGCAGTTCGCCCCCTGCTTCTTTTTCATATTACATACCCTGCCTTCCTTGCGAGTATTTAAAAACATTCCCACAATCTGCACGTTCTAGAACGTGTTTGAAAAATCATTCCCGCAATCTGCACGCCCCACTTTGCGGGAGATTTTGCCTGAATTCGGTTACCGTAGCCCGCTACGGCGCCCTCATCCAGTCAAAATCTCCCACAAATTGTGACGCACATCTTGCAGAAAGCCTTTTTCAGACACGCTCTAGAGAATTTCCATGGTCCAGGAAATCTGGCACTCCCTGCCAGCTTCCAGTGAAATAAGATTCTTCTGTTCCTCCAGATTTTCTGTAATTCCCTGTCTGGATGGAAGGGAACACCACGGCTCAATGCAAACATAAGGAGCATCCATGCAGGGCATATGCCAGAAACCGACATAAGGCATATCCACATAAGATACCTTCACTGCCTTTTTGCCCTTCGTACTGTGAAGCAGAACCTCTCCAGAGGTTTTCTCCAGCACAATAGCATCTTCATCAAAAAGATTATGACGAAGAGGAATCCGTCTGCCCTCCAAAAGTTCATAGGACTCCTTCCCCTCCACAAAACACTCCTGTGAAAAAAGAATGCGCTGCGGCTCACATGCCCTGGAAAATTCCAATTCATAATCCTCAAAGGAAAGTCCCTCTTCCATCGGAATATTAAATCCCGGGTGACCGCCGATTCCAAAATACATCGTTTTCTCATCCTTATTTTTTACCGAATAGAAAACTTTTAAAGTATTTTTCTCAAGCAGATATCGGATCTCAAAACGAAAATGAAATGGATACTGTTCCAAAGTTTCCCTGGTATCTTCCATTGCAAACACCAGTTCATTCTCCCCTGCTTTCTCACAGGAGAAAACAGAATCCTTGGCAAAACCGTGAATGTCCATATGATAAGTCTTCCCCTGAAATATGTAGGATTTCTCCCATAATCTGGCAATATAGGGAAAAAGATTGGCACCATGCTCATTCCAGTATCTGTCATCTCCCTGCCAGATATACTCAAATCCGTCCTTATCTGTCACGGACCACAAAATAGCACCTTCTGTGTCGGCCTTCACTTTAAGATATTCATTGCTGATCTCGTATTTCATCCCATTCCTCAACTTCCTGGCATCATATCGGGCCATGATAAAATCTCTCTGGCAATGACCTCTTCATAGTTGCCCTCAATATCCTGACTGCGTCCTGCTTCATAAATATTTGTCTCTGCCCCCCAGACACGGTCCTCATACTCCCACACATGGAATTTCAATCCTCGAAACAGAAAATCAAGACTTCCGCAGCCATCAATCTCTGTATATTCGTATTTGATATTCTTCTTTTTTAATGCATCCTGTACAATCTGTAACCGCATTTTTGTCACCTTCCTTTAGTCTCAAAGCGATACTCTTATGATCATTCTTTTTTCTGCTGACCATTATCTACATAGATTCTGTTCTTACCGGATTTCTTTGAAGCATACATTGCGTTATCCGCCGCCAGATACAGGCTTTCATAGTCGTTTCCAGCTGCAGGATAAGCCGCCGCTCCTATACTCACGGTAAAATGTGGTGTAGTCTCTGACTTTGCCAGAATATCAAGAATTTCCGCACCTTTTGCTTCAACAGCCGAAGCAAGCTCTGTATTTGTCATAAACACAATAAATTCATCACCGCCAAGACGACCGATAATATCCTCCCTACGGAAATGTTCCTTCAAAAGTTTTACCAAAGTAATCAATGCAAGGTCACCTATTGCATGCCCCATTGTATCATTTACCGTTTTAAAATCATCAATATCGAGCATAAGCAGGTAACCTTTACACTCTTTATCCTGCATAAGCGTATTGATTTTCTGCTCTGCAGCCTTGCGGTTCAGAGCGCCTGTAAGACCATCAACAGAGGCTTTTTCACGAAGATCCTGTTCTCTGGTCATCTCATTCTGAACGTCAGAAATCTTGCCCAGAAATGCCTGTGGTGTACCAAGACGGCCTCGTATCAGACGGCCCATCCATCGCACCCAACGATAATTATCGTTCTTATCCTTAAAACGAATTACAAAATCATCAATCTCATCAGAATTATCACCAATTGTGGAAAGAAGTGCCTTTACCTTCGCCACATCATCTGGATGAACCATTGTGAAATCTGTGTCACTGTCAAAAGGCCTGATCGGACCGATTTCCTTCAGTCCAAATAAAGTCGTTATATTTGGCGTAAATACCAATGTTTTTTCCAGGCAGTCATATTCAAAAAGAACCGTGTCCGAAAACTCCGACAAAATGTCGTACCTTGCCTGACCTTTCATCACTTTCTTCTGCTGTTTCATATAGAATCGTACTGTAAAAAGCAGCATAATCAACGCGCATCCAAGAAGCGTAAAAATAATCATGCGGTTTCCATTGATGAGCACTGCTTTATAATTCTTCATTTTGGCGGAACGATATTCTGAAAACAGAATACAGTCTCTGCCTTCCAACTTGGATGCCACCAGATAGATATCCGTTTTCTCAAGCTCCGTGAAAATATGGGGTGCTCCATAGGTCAGCTTTTTAAGGGACTTTTCCACCTGGGAAATACTGTTATCTTTCACATGCTGCGAATGAAGCACTGTCGCCACCGTATATTCAATGTCAAAAATCCGCATATCTCCTGCCAGGATTTTCCCATCTGAATTGCACACATAGTGAAGCACATTCCCCTCGTCCTCGTTCAGAGCCTCCCAGGCTTCCTCCACCTTATCTGCTCCAGCTGAACCAGCCAGGAAATTCTCCATTTCTGTCAGTGCTTCCGAATGGGTGGATAAAAGTGATTCCTCCATAAGCTCTGTAAAAATCTTCTCTGTTCTTTGACGATATCTGCTCATAAGAAAAATCGTCAGAAACACCATCACAGCAAGACAGACCAGTCCGATGATCATTCCCTGCCGTTTCATTTTGTATTCAGGATTGTCTTTCACGCTTTTTTCCATATTAACGTCATCCATTCCAAGCCGTGACGGCTTTTATTCGTTATTTTTCAGTATAAAGCCTATATATTCTGCTGTCAAGCTTGTGATTTTTGGTCACTTTTTACAAGTCTTGTATTGGAAGGATACTTTTGTTTTATTCATAGGGTTCCATCTGCCGCTGAAATAATGTAAAGTGAATAAAACAAAAAGAAGCATATTGTGACCTATCATGCATCCCCAGGCAGACACAAGTCCCAGTCCAAGAAGATGGATGCAGATAAAAGTCCCCAGAATTCTTACACCCCACATTCCCGCTACATTGAAAATAAAGGGAGTTACTGTTTTCCCCACACCTTGCATCATGCCCTCGATCACAATAGGTACACCATAAAACGGTTCGGAAACAGCAACCATACGAAGTACCGTACTTCCCAGACGGATAACCTGCGCATCTGATGAAAACAGCCTGATCAATATCGGCGCAAAAATAAACAGCAGACTTCCGGAAATAACCATCAGTCCCACTTCCAACGGCACAATTGCCTTGGCAAGGCTGTTGAGTTTTTTATTGTCATTGGCTCCAAGAGCATTTCCTGCAAGAGTAGCCGCTGCTGTCTGCATTCCATATCCTGGAATATAAAAAGCAGATTCTACTGTATTGGCAATAGTATGGGCTGCCGTTGCAGTCTCGCCCAAAGAATTGATCATGGATGCAAATGCCACATATCCAAGGGACGTGGCAAATCGCTGAAACATATTTGGAACAGCCACCTTCAGACAAGGGCGCAGAACTGCAGAATCCGGCAGGAAGCTCTGACCCTTTGGAGATATATCAGTATGCTTCCATAATTTAACCGTAATTGCAATACCTCCAATGGTATAAGCTATAGCACTCGCAGCTGCTGCACCTTGAACGCCCCATCCAGCGCCTGGGATCACCAGTTCTTTTCCACCAATCAGCACTGTTCTGGTGGAATATATAAGAAAAAAGTTCAGTACAATGTTAATAACATTAAAGGCAACTCCTACCTGCATAGGGGTTTTGGTATCGCCCACTGCCCTCAGGACAGTTCCAAAAATAATGTTCGCAGTTCGAAAAAGCATCGGTGCATAGAGGATCAGGAAATAGCTGGATGCCAGTTTCTGAATAGAAGGATCTACCTGCATCCAAACAGGGACTTTACGGCTCAGTCCCATTGTCAGAATTGTAAAAAATATTCCTACGATCACAACTGTCAGCACAGCCTGTCCTGAAGCTTTTTTTGCCTGTTCTTTTTTTCCTGCTCCGATTGACTGGGATATGTATGCCAGAAATCCTATGCTGATCGCAGAAACCGTACTTCCAATCAGCCAGTTTACTGTACTGGTAGCTCCAACAGCGGCTGTTGCACTTGTTCCCAGGACGCCTACCATACCAGTGTCCATATATTGTACTGCAGTCTGCATCAGCTGTTCCAGCATAGTTGGCCACGCAAGAGAAAAAATAACTGGCAGCATTTCTTTTGTTCCCTGATCTGCCAGTCTGGATCTGTTTCTAGTTGATTTCATCTTATTTCTTCCTGTTCTGTTACCTGTTATTTTGTGATACCAGTGTCAAAAGGTCAAAAAGCCGTTCGTGCTTGCACGATAAGGCGTTTGAACTTGGGACATGCCAAATATGAGAAAGTAGCGATTTACGCAGTAAATCAGCGGATTTCGAATATTTGGAGGATTGCGGGAGCAGCGGAGCTGGGTCGCAATCCGGGGTATCAAATGAGTGGCAAAAGAACTTTTGACACTCATATCATTTTATGAATTGATTTAAAAAATATTTTAGCAGAATATAAAGAAAAAAAATAGGGTAAAAGTAAAGAAAAGGCAACAAAAAAAACGATAACCAACCGGCTACCGTTTCCGTTCTGTACCTTCAAAACTACATACATGTTACATCCTAATGGAAT
>NZ_CAXUBQ010000028.1:0-46913 GCF_964249465.1 Ruminococcus sp. Marseille-P328
ATCAGCTCTGCCCATTTGTAACTATTCACAAATCTTATATCAGTTTTTAACGTTTACACAAAACTTGAAACGGTCTCAGGCAAGGACATAGAATCTATCTGTGTCCTTCTTCATTTCTGCCTCTTCATCCCAAGTATGATCTGGCACATCTACAGCACCATCAACCTCAACAGCACCAAAATTCTTTGCCATATTATCCGGTACAACGTGTCCACCAATCTTGCAATCATCATTCTTCATATTGCTCTTCTCTTTATTTACATTGCTCTTCATATCATTCTTTACAAACATCTTATCAATATCCTCCGTAGTTAATTTTTTTGCTCTCTGCGCCCATTCAGTAGCTTCCAATATAGTCATATGTCCAAGCTCTTCCAGGATCATCTTCTTATCACCATGTCTCACAAGAATATTCCATTTACCATCTTTTTCAATCTGGAAACCATACCCTTTCTTTGCAAGTGACTTTATAAGTCTTGATTTGACAGCCACATAAGATGTAACCTTTGAAACTAGAATAGGATGATTCTGATCCACTGTAAATTTCACTACATCACCATTAACAAGCTTGGATCTATCGCCTACTGCCTTCCTGCCAAAACAATACTCTTTACCATCATCACCTTTGAGGATTCCATACTGTCCTCTGATGTAGTAATCAACAGTTCCTTGTAAATTTTTACTTGCCATAATGTTACTCTCCTTTGATTTTAAATTTTGTTTTTATCATTCACTGGGAATTTCTCCGTAGAGATCATTCATCCAGTTACATACAATTCTTCTTATTTAGTTTTTCATTTATTCTGCAAAATCTCACAGCAACAAATTCCGGAAGCCCAACATGGTTCTGCCATCAGTTCAAAATTCTTACTCTCTCAGTAAGCATATATATCCATCAATTCAACACAAATTTCACCCAGATATCAAGCAGTGCTAAATTGTCAGTCTGGAAAATCTTCGTCCGTTTTTACCTTCGTTTTCATATAAAATAGTCATTGCTATAGAAACAGCTGCTACCGCTGATCCTGTCATAGAAGATTGATATATGGGTGTCCATTTTGGCTTCCCATCTGTATGTTCCAAAGAAATGATACTTGAGAATATAGGTATCTCCGTTTTAGAGACTCCTTGCAGATCAGATAAATTATTCAGTGCAAACACACAAATTTACTTCCCGGCACACAGAATAATAGCTTATATTCCCCTATTCTCTTCTTTACGAAAAGGGCTCAGAAACCCAGTGTTTATGCGGCTTTCCAGACTCAAATGTGCATTTTTTATTCATCATTTTGCACATTTTTATTTTCTACAACTTATTATTTTGAGAGTTAATCTGATTAGAACGAATGAAATGTGAAGCTTTAGCGAACATTTCAGAAGTGATGACAAATGAACGTAGCTTTAGCGTAGTGAATGCGTCAGCACCTGTCGGAACGACAGATAAGTTAAGTGATTTTTATTATACTTGCCTGGTGTTCCACCAGTTTGCTGCCGCGCATCTAAAGATGCTTGTCATCACTTCACCATCTGTTCGCTAAAGCTTCACAGCTGGTTCGTTCGAAATTGATTGTTTGTTGATTCATCATGTAATTATAACAATATTAACATTTTTGATGTTTTTGAATATTCTATCTATATATTTTTTTTCCATCTTTATTCTTTACAAAAGAGGCTCGGAATCCCAGTAAAATAAAGGGTTTAAAAATCAAAATGTGCAGTTTTTGATGCTCATTTTGCACATTTTTATTTTATGCTGCTTTTTCAGTGACATAACAATTTTGAATCCAATTATTACTTAGATGTTGATAATACAAATATTTATTCTTTGGCGTCGTTTTGGCATTTCACTATAATATTTAGTGATTGGTCAATCCGACGCCAAAATATTTTTCAGTTTTTATATGAGGATTCTTCAAGAATCCAATATTTCTTATTTCTATTTGGATTGGATGTACCATCTTCTAAAATTCTACGGTTATCTGTCAATTTTTTCTTAGTAGGCTTTCCATTTTCATCCAATACACAATCCCGGAATCTGAATTTATACTTGTTACCATAATAATCTTGCAGTGCACCGTTCAAAGTATTAATTCCTGCACGTCTAAGTTTCACTCCGATTTTCTCAAACCACTTCACAAGCTCCTTGCGATCCTCTGCAAATAACCATCTTCCTTCCAGAGTATGCAGGTAATCCAGAAATTCATCCTTCTCATTTATGTATATATCCAACCACTCAGCCTTGGATCGGATATCATCACCGAATAAATTTAGAATCACATCTTCATATGACGTTTTTTTCATGTCATTGTAAATTTCAATATCCATCTTGTATTTGTTATATCTCATATGATGATAGTCCGGTTTACCATCAGCTTTGTTTTTGCCAAAATTACAGTAAAAGATAGGATTTCTTTGCATCACTCTACGATTATTTCCGTAGATTTTATAAAACTGGTCGTAATCATTTTTAAACAAATCAATCTGCTTCACATAGTTATTGTCAGTATTCAGCATACTTTGGATTGCCTGTTTGGTATAAAGTTTCTGGTAAAATGTACAAGTATCATCTGCATCTACCGGACGTTTTCTTCCAAATGCCTGAATAGCTGAATCTGCATCAAAAATTTCATTGAAAATGTGTTTCACCATTTTATCTTTGATATCAATACCATTATCCAGTACCTTTGTCGTAATCAGGATTCTCTTATCAAATGTTACTGTTCCATCCTCATGCTCGTAGATTACATTTTCATTTATAATGGCCTGCAATTTTTTTGCATTCTTGGAAGCACAATAAGAAGCTCTATCTCCGAACACCTTATATAATTCCAATACTCTGTCATAGGCATTGCAGAATATCACAATCTTACTATCTTCTTCCTGTGCCAGAATATCTTCAACCTTCTTTACTAAAGCCTTCTTTTGATAGAAGTAGAATTTCTTCACATAGTCATATTTCTTAGTAATGTTAAAATAATGATCCGGTGAAACTTTCTCTTTCAGTAAATGATTAAAAAAGACTTTTGCCGTTGCGCTGACATAGATAACTACATTTCCGCTCTGGTTCTTCAGGAAATTGTATGATATATCCGTGTAATCATTGAATCTTGCATCATTCGTGGAATAATGGCATTCATCAGCAATAATGTAATCAAAATCACCAATTATTGTATTAGAATTTATAAAACTTTCCAGCTGTTGATATGTCATTACATATACTGTCTCTTTTAACTCTAAAGCACGTACTTCACGGATAATCTGGTGTTTTAACCCCTTTCGATTACACAAATAAAGTACACGTTTTCTCTGATCTTTTGCGTATATTCCAAGTATATTGAGATTGAAAAATGTTTTTCCAGTACCAGTACCACCGTCCATGACGATTTTTGTATTCTTCCAGGTTTTATATGAATCTCCGATAAGTTCTGAGAAATACTGACTAATTGCTGCTTTGCCGTTTGCCATACAATCACACTTCCTTTCGGTACATCATCATTGTGTGATGTAAGGCCGGAGATTCTTCAAAAAAGAACACCTTTAACTTTTCATCTTTCTCAGAATCTTCCACTTTTAAAATTTTGAATCCGTGGCTACACAGCCAGTTCACCATATTCAGTGAACGTACAATATACATTGTTGTCTTTGGTCCTTTATACATGTTTGTTTTCCTCTCATTCTTAATTGTTCTTCCAGCACGGCCGGCTTTCATGCGTCAACAGTAACCGGTTCTACTGCCAGTTCATCTTTTTCTTCTGTTTTCTGTTTCGTTTTATTCTGAAAAATTAACTCATGCTTTCTACCTTTTATCAGCTGCACAATCTTATCTACAAACTGAACCGATAACATATCAGCGGTAATGTCACCATAAACAGGAGTTATCCGTCCTACATCCACAATCTCTAAATCTGGATATTTCTTAATCTCAGATTCTTCCAGAGGCACACGAAATGTCCGGTTACTTACTGTATAGGTCAGATAGTAGACTGTCTCTGGAATCATCTGCACCACGAATTCAACATGTTCCTTTCTGTCTGGATTGTAGAAGCCACTGTTGTTGACGTAGTTTCCAGATTTTAGGATTTCTTCGTAACCTTCCTCATAGTCATATGTACGCTTACGTTGCAGGACTTCACCCTTTTGGATATGGGCTGGTTCCAGGACTGATAACAGGACTCTCTTCATGCTGTAGTATTCTTGTTTCTTCTTGCGGTACTTATTTGCATTGCCGTATGGATCAGGGATGTAATGTATATACTTGTGCTCGTTATCACGACTGTTTAATGCTCTATTGTTTACGCTAAACAGGCAATCGGATAACATCTGTTCTGTGATCGTGTGGTTCTTCAGATTCTTCAGGTATTCTTTTGGTGGTTTCATGCTCTCTCCTTTCTGGCGGTAGATTGTGGTAGGTCTACCGCCGTGTGGGTTACATCTTATTTATATGGGTAATTACTCTTCGATCACCTTGTAGGTATCTTTGGCAATTTCGACCAGAATACCGCAATGCTTCAAATCCAGATATCCTGCTTCCATGCCTAACTCTTTCTCCATAGTCTGCAAGGATTCCTGCAAATACTGGTTGCACTTTTCCACTGGATCACTACCAATATCTAGTGTACAGAACAGGATGTCATTATTTGTCAGTCCTTTCTTCAGTGTAAACAGTACATCACCATTCTTTCTGAGTACCAGAATACCGCCTACCTGAAAATCTTGTTCCATAAGCATATCTCCGCTTGCCTGTTTAATATCTTCAGTTCGCATAAAGTATTTCTTTCCTTCAGATTTCGGCGCTACTAAGAAATTCTTAGTGCTATCCAGTCCCAGTGCCTCAAAAGTTACGTTCTCCATATTGTTTCTCTTCACTAATTTGTTACTCATAGTCGTATTCTCCTTTGATTTTGAAATTTTATATAATGCCTTTCGGCTGTTACTTACTTCTGTTTTTGATTCCGTTTTATTCCGAAAAAACTAATCTGAAATCACCACTTCGAATCAGACTCATTAACTTTGCAACAAACTGATTAGATACCAGCTCTGTAATCTCTTCGCCGTATGTATTCAGTTCTCCAATATCGACAACTTGCAATTCCGGATATTTCTTCAAATCAGACTGTTCAATTGGTGTATGGAAACTGTGGGTTCCTAAATCATAGAACAGATAATATGAGGTATGCGGAACATTGACCACAACAAACTCTACATATTCGTGTAATTCCTTATCATAGTAACCACTACTTCTCAAATAATTACCGCTATCGTAAATCTCATAATATTCTGGCTCATAGTCGTATACACGCTCTTTGTGGTACTCTGTTGTTTCATGGATGCAATTTGGCTTCAGTAATGTAAGCATTTTATCTTTCTGGCTGTAGTATTCCTCTTTCTGCTGACGATAATTGTCTGCGTTACCGTAGTAATCGGTTCTATATTTGGAATACTTATGCTCATTGTCTCTACAGTTCTTTGCCCTTTTATTCACGCTATAAAGGCAATCGGCTAACATCTGTTTAGTGATGATTTTCTGTTTCAAATTCTGCGTGTACTCTTTAGGTGTCCTCATATCCATGTTCTCCTTCTCTTCTTTAATTGTCCAGGCAGCAGCTTTTATATCTACCGCCTAAATCAGGTTATTTGCTTACTGCTTCATATCCTCTAGTTGACTTTCCGGTTCGGTTGGTCTTCAACAGTTTGCTGTCGTCAAACCATGGAATTGTACCGCCTACGAATCTTGATTCTGGCATTCTATTTTCAGATTTTCCGACCAGATGAATTAAACCGTTAGCTTGTAACACAACTAAGTCATTATGCTGCTTCTCCATATCTCATTTATCCTCACCATTGATACATGACTTTTCTCTGACATAACATAAGATGTACTTAACCTTTACTGTCCTCTTCTCTTTTTCAGAAGTTCCAGCTTTGTCATTTTCTTCTTTGTAGGTTCTTCTTTCTGCTCTGTTATATCTACTTCCGGTAATTCCAGTGAACCAAGCTTTGCTCTGGTGCTTTTCTTATTTCTCATACGTTCCGCATTAGCTTTTACAGCCAATTCGCCAAGCTTCTTTACATGAGATACCGGATAATCCAAGCCACTTGCAGCAATGATTGTCTTCCTGCCATTGAACCCCTCAAATACATTATCTGGCTTCCCAACTTCTGCAATTACATCCTCAGAATCAATATCTGACTTGTCATTTTTGGAATGAATGATACCGATATTCTCACAGATGTAGTTGTCCTCGATTGGTGCAAAGATTCCACTCTTAGTCAGCTTTTCAAGCTTGATCTTACTGTCTGTTCCATCTCCTGTTACGCTCAGGACAATTGCTCCGCTGTCTTTCAACATTTCCAGACGCTCTGATTCATCAAAATTGTTCTGTCTGCCGTAACTCTCATTTGAAAGAAATTCATCCAGCATACTTGCAAAATTCTTGTTGATATAATCGTAATTCTCGTTGCTGTCATTATTTAAGAAAAATGTTGCTCCCAAACCTTCTATTTCCTGAAGCTCCTGCACTGTCTCATAAGCGTTCTTATGTTTTGCCAAGGACTCACCAGATGCAGGTAACGCAATCACCGGACACACTGTCTTCACCGGATTACCCTCTTCGTCTTTTTCTTCCAGGAGCATTTCTGCAACAATTGGCGCACAGCCTGATCCAGTAGAACCGCCTCCGGCAAAGAGAATAAACACAATGTCTTCTTTGATTTCTTCAACAAATTTAATGAAATCTTCGTTTCCAGCCAGACAATCCATAGCTCTTTCACGGTGTCCACCAAATCCATCAAAGCCTTGTAAGGTATACTTGTTTGGTACGTCTCCAAGAGCTTTGTGATCCTGTTCGCTACCATTTGCAGCAGCGCCTTTATAATGACGCTGTACAAATTCTTTGTAGATTTTTCCTCCGGTGCTTCCAATCCCTAACATGTAACAATTCTCTCTGATCTTCATTCTGCTTTATCCTCCTTGAATAATTTGCGACCATCATTTGTTAAATAATAGGTGTTTGCATGGTTGTCCATAACGCCTTTTTCAAGATACCCAAGCTTTACCAGCTTAGTTACCATGCGGTATACTGTCATTCGAACTCCAAGAACATTTCCTGTCTCTTCCATGATTTCTTCAATTGTCATACTGTGAAATTGATCTGTCATATTGGAGCCATGTAGTGTGTCCAGAATGAGGTAATCTGATCTGTTTAATTTATTTGTCATATATACAATCTATCCTTCCTATATCTTCATATTGACTTTTATGTATCTTGACATTGCGTGAACATTACACCAACATATCACGACTCCAACTCTGTCATATCTTTTATGTCTGCTGCACGAATGCCTTTTTCCAGGATGTAATAAGTATCGGCTTGCTCTGCTTGACAGCCCTTTGCGGTATATCCCATATCACAAAGGTTCTTCAAACGCTTGTAAGCAGTAACCCTGGAAAATGGTAATTCTGGTATAATCTCCTGTAGTGTCATGCTCTCCTGATAATTCGTACACCGGTGCTCTTTCAGTACGTTCAGGATCTGAAAATCTGATCTCGATAGTTCCATAAAGTTCCTCCCTATTAAGTTTTTGTCTACCTTTATCTCAGCTGTAACCCACTGTGTAAAAAAATATGGTGATCTGTTCATTCCTTACTTCCGATTTCTCAGGAATTTCATTCTGCAAAAATGCACATTGCTGTTTTTCCTAAAAAAGGGTGCAAAAAATAAAGCAGTCTCACTGAAAGATATAAAAATAGTCCTGTGGGCTGTGGTATAGATGTAGGTATAAAGTTGTCATGGTACTGATTGTATTGCTTGTTGCTGTTTCTTCCTATTTATATAGGTGTTTATGTATTGGGTAATATGACAGAATATCCGAACAAACGTTTCGGATTGTCACTAAATGAAAAATAGACTATACTTAACTTGTCGAAGGTTATGTATGGATTCTTCATTCTTGATGATCTGTGCATATTGAGAGGTCATTGCTCTGCCAGGAGCTTTGATCTCTTTTTTTGTTTCTATGTCTAGCATAATATCACACCTAATAACTTGTGTCAATACTTAATAAGTATTTTTTTTACTTATTTATTCTTTGTTTGACTTTCTTCATTTTTTATATTACACTAACATCATTAGAAAGCAGGTGAATTATATGAAAATGGATAAACTTTTAATTACTGATAATTTACGCCAAAATATTGTTGAGCTTAGGAAAAAAAATGGCCTCTCCGCTTATGAATTATCTGAAAAAAGTGGTCACTCAAAATATTGGCTTCCTAATATTGAAAATGGTAAAACCCAAAAAATAAGTAAAGAAGATTTATTGTCTATTTATAGTATTCTATTAAATAAAAATGAGGATTCCGCTGTTATACCATATATTGAACAAATTATACAACAGCCACTTAGTTCCGATACATCATGGTATCAATTACATTCAGTACAAGAATCGAATATACTTCATAACAAATATATTCCTCAGTCTCATTCACCAGAGCAATTAAAACTTGTAATTAATAGCGAATTTTCAAACATAAAACAACAATTATTCAAAATAATTTCAGATCAGCCCCAAGAGAACCAAAAAGCTGCATTAAATGCATTGGAAACTTTTCGCCGATCAGTATATTTTAATCCAGAGCTTAGTTTAGCTTTAATTAATATTCCACTTTTTGGGGTAGATTCTGAGAACTCTAATGAATATTGTACTTGCATTAATGACTTGACAGCATTAGCTGCAAAATATAATGATTTTGCAAATAGAAAAGATATTCGTCAAAAACTATATATCGAAGAAAATATAAATAAACAACTTGAAGAAGAAAATTATCAAACCGCCCAACAAGTGAACACTAATTATTATAATCTACTATCACTACTTAAAGATCAACTAGTAAATGGACAGTATAATAACCTTTTTAATTTTTTAAATATGTTTTATTCAAGTATTGTGGAATCTCTCAAAAGACTTGTGTCTGATAACTTAAAAAATGAGCTTCCAGATATTAACGAAATTAAAAACGGCGATAATTTTTGTGATCTAATTATGTACTGCTCTAAATTACTAATTTTGCTACAAGATGACTACAACCTATCGCCACCTACCCGAGAACAAATTTCAACATATATGAGAGTAATTCATTTACTTCGTGAGGTTTCCACTATTCAATAGCCGTATTCTTCCCATGGGCTACCGATCATCCCGGCAGCCCTCTTATTATGCTCAATCCCTATTCTCAAATATCTCTGCCAGCGTCAGACTGATATTCGGAAACTCTCTCAGAGTAATCATCTGATCTGCATTGTAATAATCTTCTTCCGGATCATCCTGGAGAATATAACAATCTTGCAACACATACCGTCCTGCTACCAGATAATAAATCTCTACAGACCGTTCCATTGATGATACAATCCAATATTCTTGAACACCTGCTTCCTGATAAATCTTCAGTTTATCCCTCCGATCATGTAAAACTGTGGCTGGGCTTACAATCTCCACAACAAACTTTGGGATTCCACAATAATATGTGTCTCTAAGGTTTTCCCGGTCATGTACCACAAGCACATCCGGGACAACATAATCATCATTTACTACTGGATGATATCTGTAATCTAGATTACCAGTAAAGACCAAGCTTCCTTTTGGAAGTCCATAGTGAATTGCTGTGCTAATGTTCCCAGCTACAATACCATGTTGGTATGCTTCAGCTTTTGGGATTGTGTAGATCACGCCGTTTATCTTCTCTTCTTTGATGTTGCTGTCACAGTAAGATTTCTGTTTGGCTTTTGCTTTCTCTATAATATTCTCCGTATTATCTTGTAGAAATTCCTCAAATCTTCTGATCTCTTCAGAAGAATATCCTACAACAGAAATCCACGTATTCTCTGGAATCTCACACCTAGCAGAGTCAAATCCTGTTTCTGTCGGACGTTCAAAATTAACAATTACTTTCTGTTTTCCAGATTCAGTTACAATCTGCGAATGTACAATCTCTGTTTCATCTGGCAATGTAATATATGGGTACATCATACAAACCAACTCCCTTATATATCCATTTCCGCAAAATCAATTACCAGATTATCATATATACCTGCTGGTACTTTATCTGCCATGGTATAAGTTTCCATTTCGTTCTGCTCGAAGTTATATACCATTACCATGTCTTTTGCATAGTCCACAATCCAATACTCACGGACTCCTGCTGTACGATATTTAAACAATTTAATCATGTAGTCCATACGGCGGCTTCCTGGTGAAACTATCTCAATGATCCAATCGGGCGCACCCTCACAGCCACGATCTGATAATTTGTTACGGTCACAGATTACCGAAATATCAGGCTCAATATAAACAGAATCATCATCATTAAGTAATACTGCAAATGGAGCATGATATACCTTACATTGTCCACCATTTCTCTTGATATAATCATGGATAGTTGCATACAGTTCACCTGATATATCCTGATGTTTACGGCTTGGAGCTGCCTGATAATAAATCTGACCGTCAATCAGTTCTGCATGTTCATTCTCTGGCAATGCCATGATATCCTCTATAGTATACTTTTTATTTTCCTTTAAAGCTGGCATTTACAGTCACCTTCCTTTTTGTCCTCCAACATTTATTTTAATCTACTCCCATTATAGCTGTTTTCCATTGCATTATCAACGTAATTTCGCCCAGGCCGCAGTGAATCAGTATGGAATACAGCTGTAGCCGTTCCACTCTAAATCCTGTCTTACTTCCCTTATCAGCCTTTTAGTTATCATAATATTCTGCTTGTGCTTGATCTCTACATGATATCCTGTCAGTATTGATATGTACTTGTAATGGCTACCTCCACTGCCTTTTTTATTATCTGGAATATAATGGTTTGCTTCCAGATAGGCAATAAACCGGACTTCATCTCGTCTATCAAGTTTTCCGCTCATTGTGCTTCTACTCCTTTTTATGTCCTGCTACCTGTTCCCGATTTCTGTAGGGAGTCGTGTTTTGCGACTCCCTTAATCGCATTATTCAATGATGTACCGCATCATAAAATACGTAAACTCTTCATATTCGATAAGCTCATTTATGGCTGCCTGATTGTAAATCTTTCTTAATGCAGCTTTGCATTCTTCGCTATCTGCTCCAAGTAAATATTCATGCGCCCATGTAGTAAAAAAACATCTGATCCGCTCCGGTACATTCTTAGTCTCCCAATTATTCTGAATTGCATAGTCAATGATTCCCTGTAAGCTCATGTTGTAGCTCCTTCCCTTACCGTGCCACACTCTTAATTAACTTATTCGCCAGTTTCCATTTCAATTTCTTGCCATACTTCTTTTCCATCTGATACAAATAGATTTCGTTGATCCGGTCAAAAAATGTGTCCGGGAGCATTTTATCTTTAAAGGTGTTGCATGTTCGACATGTGCACTGAAGATTTTCCACTGAATCTGATCCACCCAATGACGTAGGTCTGATATGGTCTATTGTCATGTCCTCATATTTGATTTTTCTACCGCATAATACACAGCGTCCGTCTGCCTGATTGTAAATCATCATTCTTGTGGTCTTTGGGAAACACTTTTTCTTCTTTCGTCTGTAACAGATACGCTGTGTTTCCGTATCGTAGGCATAAAAGCCCTTGGTAGCCTTGACATTTTCCCTTATAAAAATACTGCATCCCTGAAATGTAAATGTCTTTGCCTTTGTGAGATCAGTTGTCTTCTGGATCTGGTGCTCTTCGTCCAAGTATATGTACTCTGTTCCATTTGTAATAACTATCATTTGTCTGCTCTCCCTTTTGCATTTGCTTCTGCTCGTTCCTTTAATATCTGTAAATCTTCAGGCTTTACTAATTCTGCTATCATATCCCAGAAATAGTTGACTGTACCAGTTCCCTTATGAAATGCTATAGCATAATCAAGCATTTCCCAAATCTCTTCTTTTGTGAGTGGTTCTGTTGCGTCTGCCTCTGCAATATGGTAATAGAATCTTTCATCAGGACACATCCAGATTCCAAGAATCAATCCGTCCTGAAATACACAATGTAATCTTCTCATTTTGCCTTATTACCTCCAATTTCCCTTGATTAACTGATAAATCATTCCTAGCGCAATCGGCGCAGCCATTAAATACATATTGTAATATTCTGGATCGCCGGTTACTTTGCAGATAACCCACGGAAACAGTGCCACAAATACAATCAGCATGATCTGCTTCAGAAATGAGATCAACAATTCCCTTAACAGCTGGCGTTTACGTTGTCTGCTTACAATCTGCTTTACTTTCTGTTTACGCTGTCTCTCTTGCTCATGCTTCTTATTTTCCAGAAGATAATTTGCAACAAGCTCAACAACTTCATCTTCTCTGTATAACCGGATTACTTCGGGTTCTCTTACCGCTTCCATTTTTAATTCCCTCCTACTTATGTATTAGCCGACTATCTCCCATCTTATGTAGATGGGAACGCTTTGAGCCTAAAGTCCTATTTATAGTCGCTCAAACGACTGTTCTATTTTCTGTATTCTGGCTTGATAAGCTTAGAATCATCAAACCATTTAACAGATCCACCCTTGAATTGTGTCTCAGGCTGGAAAATCACACCATTACTTATCTTCTTTACTTGTCCCGATTCTGTTTTTATTGCAATATTTACATTCTGCGTCATATCTGCCACCTCGCTATTAAAATATTTTTCCTGTTGCTACTGCCATAGCTATGTAAAAGCCATCTGCAAAAGTGTTCTTTTCAGTACGATTTACAAGCTCTTCAAGCTCATGTTCAATTCGGTATTTCTGCTCTCTGGAAGCTCCGGTTAGCTCACATATGTATTGCACAACATCATCCAAGTTATGACTGTAATCATTGTGATCTGGCGTGATTTCTTTGCATCTATCATCACACCATGCGTCAAACATGGATTCCATTACTTTATTTCCTAAGTCTGTCATTGCTCTGCCCCCTTTCTAAAACCAGAAGTCCATCAAGAAATCAAAATCTCCATCCCACATTTCTTGCGGTTCTTGCTTAGGCTCTGGATCTTCGCCTAAAGCTCTTAATTCTTCGTCTGTTAAGCCATAGTCTTTCATGCTTGTAAGTCCTCCTGCTCTGGCAATGGGTGTAATAAGCTTAGAGCTATAAGCACACCCTCTTTGAATGCTTCATACTGAATTACTTCTGAATAATCCACAATAGCTGTGTACAACGGATCATGTTCTGCTTGACCTTTAGCAGCTTCATTGATTACTTCAAAAGCTGACTGTTCATCTGAAGATGTGGTATGCACGTTCACCCAATGTTCATACAAGGTCTTTATTGCGTCCCTCATGAGCTACACCTTTCTCCCCGATCAGCCGATAGGACAGCTATTTAATGTTAGATTGTCAACATCAGCTTCAAATACTGATACACAAGTTTTCTTGCTTCAAAGTCAATCTTTGCAATGTGATCCAGAAGCTCAACCGGCTCTTCGTCACTGAATGCGATTGCTAACTTATCCGGTAAAGGTATATTATGGATTGCTCGCTGTACTACTGGCTCAACCATCTGGTGTATAGTCTCCTTCAGTAATACTACAAAATCCTGTTTGGACATGTCACACTCCATGTAAATAGGCTCCACGTAATCCTGGTACTCTGTGAAGGTGATATAGTTTTCTCCGTATTCGGAAATGTCAATAAACTCGCAATACATCATTGTTTTATTCCTCCTGTTGGTTGATTGATTTTATATTGTCGGGACTGCCTAATTGACAGCCCCATTTGTTACTATTAAATTGTTTCAAACACGCCAGATTTCAACATATCGGTAAACCAACAGTCAAAATCTTGATATTCTTCTTTATTAACCAGATCACGGTAAACTTCTTGCATTTGCTTGTATGTAAAACTTCTGCCATTTATCGGCTCTTCATAGCTGATATATTTTGTTTCTTTCATGTTGTTGTTCCTTATGTTTGACTACTTGACCGCCATCTCTGACGGTCAACGCTCACAGCTTAAAGCCCTGTTTATAGTGGCTGTGACCACTTTGATGATTAACTATTCTGAAGTGCTATGTATCTACGAGCATCCTGCAAGCATTCTGCTTTAGTGTTTCCAAAAGCTACAGCATTACCCCAATCATTTCTTGCGACCCACTCTGAAACGGTACCGTTCTTTTTAGCTCTTGAATTTAAAGGATCATAGTGTTCAATTCTTTCAAATGTTAAATCCTGAAGTTTCATGTTCTCACCTTTCTGCGGTTGACCTCCACCGCAAGGATAAGGAATTTATCTTACATATAATCTGCGGTACTGGGAAACCCTCTGATAATCTGCCAGTGATCCGAGATCAGCTTCAAGCTGTTTACTGTCCAGTGTTCGGCGCTCGCAAGTTGAAACCTTAATTGTAAAGTCTTTGCCGGATTCTGAAAGTTTGTTGTTGCTATCCAAGTAAGAAATCATCTCACGCTCTGCATCTTTCAGCTGTGCATCAAGCTCTTCTTTCATTGCTTTTAAGCTTCTGTAATCAGCTACGACTTTTTCTAATTCGTTCATTGTTGTACACATATGTTTTTCCTCCATGTCCTTTTATTCTTATTGGAAGAACTCAGCTCCGGTGAGCTTTAAACCAATCTCGACTGCTAGGCATCTTTGCTTATCTCTCTCCAGTATTATGTAGGTGTCTCCGGTGTGCTTGTGCTACTTCGTTTTCACCCTTCGCTGTGTTCTTCGTTTGTGTGTTGCTGTTTTGTTTATGGCTTAATAATACACTTGTTTTAGGTGTATGTCTATTGACGGATCAGCCAAAATATACACTTGTTTTTTGTGCATATTGTGCACTTGTTATAAGTGTATGTTGTTTTCAACGCAAAACAAAACACTTGTTCTAAGTGTAGATTTGTGATAGAATATAAGAAAAACGGAGGTTTCTACAATGTTAAAATATAAGATTGATATATTAGAAGAATTAAAAGAAAAAGGATATACTTCCTATAAGCTAAGAAAAGACAAAATCATGGGCGAAGCACAAATTCAGAAAATCAGAAATGGTGAAATTGCCAGTAAAGAAACATTAAATACTATATGTAAATTATTGCAGTGTCAGCCCGGTGATATTTTAGAATATATTGAAGATATCACAGAATAACATGCACTTGTTTCTTGTGTATATTATGTACTGTTTTTAAGTGTTTATTTTGTGAACCATTGCCAATATACATGCACTCGTATTGAGTGTATAATTGACCTCAACAAATGAACTACAGCACCACATAATAGGAGGTCAAGCATATGGCAAGCTTAAATGTATATGAAATGGTAACGGAAAGAATCATTAAACAGTTAGAACAGGGAACAATTCCATGGCAAAAACCTTGGACTGGTGTTCGGTCTGGTGCATTCAACAGAGTTAGCAAAAAGCCTTACAGCCTTATAAACCAAGCTATATTGGAAAAACCTGGCGAATACGCAACCTTCAAGCAATGGAAAGATTTAGGCGGTCACATTAAAAAAGGTGCCAAAGCTGAAATAGTAGTTTTCTGGAAGATCATTGATGTTGAAGAAAAGAATGATAAAGGTGAGATTGAAAAGAAGAAGCTACCACTTCTTAGGTATTACAATGTATTCCATATTTCACAGGTTGAAGGCGTTGAGCCACTGAAAGAAAAGCTCAATACAGAAATCGAACCGATTGAGGAAGCAGACAGAGTTATAAAAAATTATGTGGATCGGGAGCATATCACATTCAAAGAGTGTATAAGTGATAAAGCTTTTTATAGACCTATGACCGATACAGTGGTTGTACCGCTTAAAGAACAATTTAAGAACACTAATTCATTCTATCAGGTAGCATTCCACGAAATTACACATTCAACAGGCGCTCAGAAAAGACTTGATAGAGATATAAAAGAACTCGCTCCATTTGGTTCTGAAATCTACAGCAAAGAAGAATTAGTTGCAGAACTTGGAAGTGCATTCCTTATAAATCATCTGGGAATTGAAACAGAAGGAACATTTCAAAACAGTGCTTCATACATTGAAAGTTGGCTTCAGGTTCTCAGGAACGATAACAAGTTTGTTGTATCAGCTTCAAGCAAAGCAGAAAAAGCGGTCAACTACATATTAGGCATAAAATGATAAAGGGGCGGTTGAAACATACCGCTTCTTTTTTTGCGTTATGGTTTTCGGTGTTTGCTTCCGGTTGTGTTGGTCTGCTATGGCTTCCGCTTCTGTTTGCTGTAGTTCGGTTCTGGTCTGTTATGCTTGCGCTGTGTCGGATAAAAAGAAAATAATTGTGGTATCTGCTGTGAATGTGGTGTAATGATATGGTATATACTGTTGATATAATGCAGACCATAACAAGAGATATACAATACAATGACATGGTGTTATCTGTGATGATCCATGAGTTATACAGTCCATAGGCTTATATTGTCCTATGGCTTTTTTATTGTGTCGGGCTGTGATCTGGTGTGTGGTGTTCTGTGTACCTGGCGTTGGTTATGTCTGTAATGTAATCTGACAGAACGAATTGTTATATCAGGTTGTCTGGTACTCACTGGGAAAATCCTAGTGAATGAAAAAGGGGGCTGTGGTGCGATATGATGATTAGATATGTGGTATTCTGCTAAGAGTGGGATCTTGTTTGATTGTAGAGCTTATTACTGAGTAGTGCAGAATGTTATACCAGATTGACACAGATTCCTAAAATGGGAATGTGGTCTGTATATGCTGTGTGGTGTGTTGGACTGTGGTTGTATGGGTGGATTGATTTACTATGTGAAAATCTGGGACTTGTACTGTGATCCGCTCTGACATGATAACGTTATATGGTTCTTGTCTGCTGTGGGATGTATGGTTATCTGGTTTGGGTGATCTGGGCTGATATTGTACAGTCTGCTATATATGGGTAGGCTGTGGGAATGTCTTTTTCTGTGGTTGTCAGTCTGGAAGCTATGCAGAATCTTTTTTCTGATATATGTTGTTGATCGTGTATGTCCTTTAATTGTGTGGTCTGTCGGGCTTATGTGTGTTGCTGCTGATATATCCTAGTATTTTAGTATGGTATAGGTGGGTGGGGGTACTTTTAATCATTTGGGTGTTTGGTTTCTGTCGGAATGGGTGAATGTGGTTTAATTGCACACTGACTGGAAAAATAGCCCGATACGATACGAGATCCATTCCAAAATAACGGAATCGACTGCTGATTTTGCATATTGTAATCAAGAAAAGCATATGCTATAATTGCCGTAGGCAAAGAAGTAAATTGAATCCAAACGCAAGACAAAAGCCCCCAGAGGTCGCATCTCTGAGGGCTTTCTTGCTCGTTGCGGTGAGCTAATCCGTTTAGGCTAGTTGCTGTTTATTTCTCACTGTCTAACCATTTGCAAATGTAGTAGGCAACTACACTTGCCGTAACAGAGAGAATAAAAGAAGTAATCAAATCCAAACGCCATCACCTCCTCTCTGTTGCGAGAGTGAGATTCAGCAACATTATTACTATATCATGCTCACAGCACGATATAACGGACTTGGAACGTCATTTCTTATATTGATTCTTAGAACTGTATGTGCTATTCTTATAAAGGCAAAAGGATAACGCCAGATCACAATGAACATCTCCTTTCCGTGCCGGTATAGGAGTAGCAACACGGATTTCCCCAGATATAGGCAGTCTGGGGATTTCTTTTTGCACAATTAAGATATCAGAACTGATCTTTATATTCCGGTTTCAGCTCCAAGTATTTTGCAAGATTTATTCCCTTATTAATTTCAACCACATAGGACGGTTGTATTCCTGCGGCTTTAATCACTGCTGCTGGGGATATTCCTGCTATCCTCATTTCATCTGCATAGAGTACACCCAAAAGATATATCATAGTTGTTCTCTTTGCATTCTTAATCTCACTCATTTCACGTAACTTATTCCCAAGCTCAACAACTGTCATTTGTACCTTCCTCCCGATCATAAATATAAGCTGATTATAGCACAATTTGATATTATGGATATAAATTTGCATAAAAATATCAGCAGAATACACACCGATAAAAACCGAATTTTATGGTGATCCTGGAAGCGAAAAAATAGGGATGCAGCCTCGGTGTGAGGTTACATCCCTGTTGTGTGTTACTTAACTTTTACTTTGCACTTCTTGGTTATTTTACCAGACTTGATTGTAATTGTTGCAGTACCTTTTTTCTTGCCTTTTATAACACCTTTTTTCGAAACAGTAGCAATCTTCTTGTTTGAAGATTTATAGGTAACTTTATCTGCTTTTTCTGTGTAACTCAGCTTCGGCTTCAAAGTATAACGCTTGCCCTTCTTAATAGAAACAGAAGACTTAATGCCCTTTATAGCTGTTGTTCCTGGAACAGTAATTGTATAGACAATACTCTCAGAACCAGACTTAACAGTAATCTTAGCTATACCTGCCGCTACTGCTTTTACTTTACCTTTTTTGTCAACTGTAGCAACTTTTTTATTGGATGAAGAATATTTAACATTTTTCCAAGAAGAATCTGGTTTCAATATGGTAGTTTTGCCCTTGGTTATTATCACGGTAGATGGATTTATTGGATCTACTGTTGGCGTTGGCGCTGGGCTTAATTTAGGAATCATTTCATCATCATGCATACCACAAATCTTACATGTACGCTGCTGCCATCCCTCTTCTGTTGCTGTAGATTCTTTAATAACTTCCCATTCTCCCCATCTATGACCTGAAGCTATAATTTCCATTGTTTTTTTTGTACCACACAATGTACATGTCCATAATACCTCTCCATTTGTTGTACATGTTGCAGCTTTTACAACTTCTCTCGCCCAATTATGATCTCCACTTTTAGCAATTGTTTTCTGCGGCGTAATTACCTCACCACATACTGAACAATGGCTTCCTTCTGTCTTTCCTGGGATTGTACAAGTTGCTGGTATTGCAGGATCTACTACAATCGTATGAGCAATTTTAGGAATATTCATCTGCGCTTGTATTATCTTTCCGCATACAGCACAATGCTTTCCTTCTGTCTTTCCAACCAGTGTACATGTTGATTCTATAGCTGAATCTACTACAATGGTATGCTCTATTTTAGCAATTCTTTCTATTTTGATTTCATTACATCTGCTACAAGTATATGTTTTTTCTCCATTCTCCGTACAAGTAGGTTCTTTGGTTATCGTTCCTTCATCCCACATATGACCTAATGCTGGAACACTTTTCTGCTCTAGTATCACTTCTCCACATATCGAGCAATGACTTCCTTCTGTTTTACCTGGCTGTACACATGTTGCTTCTACAGCTGGATTTATTGCAACTGTATGACCTGTTGCAGGTATCTCCTTGATTAAAGCATCTCCACAGAATTTACAAGTTTCAGTTTTTTCTCCTGCTTGAGTACATGTTGCAGCCTTAGTAATTTGTTCTTCATATACATGAGTATGATTTGGATCATAATTATAATATACTTTGGCTTTACATAATTCTGTTTCGATAACACCTATTGCATCCCACTCTTCACTTGTGCCAGTATATTTTACCACCTTTAATCCGCATCCAAGAAATGCAATATTACTAATATATTTAACGTTTTTAGGAATAGTAATATCATTCATATTTAAACAGCCACAAAATACACCATCTTCTATTCTAGTAACATTTTCTGGTACTATTATGTTGGTTAAATTTTTACAATCAATAAATGCATATGGTCCAATTTTAACAACACTTTCTGGTATTACAACATTTTCCAATTTATTACAAGTGTCAAACGCATTTCCACCAATACTTGTTATACCCTCTGGAATTACAATATTTGTCAAATTAGTGCACTTTTCAAATGCACACTCCCCAATTGTTGTTACTCCACTATTTATAATAATGTTAATTATATTTTTTGATTTCCATGGTGCATATTTATTTATATAATAATCATACATCTTACCAGTACCACTAATGGTCAATGTATATCCATTAGTCCCATCTCCGGTAATTGTATAAGTCAGATCATCTCCGCATTTTCCAGTCTCAACAACACCTTCGGCATCAGCAAATACCTGAGTTTCTGGATCAGTTTCATCTTCTAACTCTTCTTCGGCTACAAAATCTTCACTCTCACCATCTGAAAATCCAGTGAAATCCTCTGAGCCTTGATCTATTTCCGGTACAGATTCTCTCACATCTTCAACAGATTCTTCAGTTACATCTTCTGTAATCTCTTCACCATCAGAGAATCCATCTTCCAAGGCAACATCTTCTGCAGCGAACACATTACCAGGCATTCCCGAAAATGCTATTGCAGATGATAACAATACTGCTAAAATCCTTTTCTTCCTCATATCTCTTTTCCTCCTTAAAATAAAAGCACTACTTACCAGAATATATTTCAGACAAGCAATGCTCTTTTCACGTTGCAACTGGCTACCATTTTACAGGCCCTATAGCTTTGCGCCGTAGCCTTTCGACTACTTTGCCTGATATTCGGTTTTTGCTTGATTTATATAAGCAAAATTATACGCTTATGGTATGGGAAAGTCAACAAATACATGGTACAGTTTGGTCTTATATTGGATGTTTTTCATAAATTTTTATGGTATTTTAAGGATAGTGGTGCTATACTTGAGGAAAATAGATTGTGGTAACGTTATTAATGAAAAGGAGCATCTTATATGGGCGAAATAACAATCTCCAAAATATTTGAGCAAAATATAAATGGCGAAACCAAACGCTTTTTTCGAGAATATCGTATTACCTGCGAGCAGCTTACAGAAAGTACAAGATTTTGTCATAAATACAATCAAAATTGTTTTGTGTGTTCTTTAAAATTTGAACAGTTCCCAAAAAAGGGTGAAAATATTGCCTACTGCGAAGGCTCCAACACTACACTTGTATCTAAAGCAAAAGAAAATAAACCAATAACAATTATTAAGCGTAAAAAGAAATGTCCAAATGTCGAACACCTAAAAAAAATTGATCCAACGAAACCCATAGTACAACTTGAAACGGCCAAAAAGTTAGCTCGTATTAAGCCTTCAGCTATTACGCATAAAAGCTCTAATATTTTTGAACGTCACCCGAATGCTAAAATTGTGCCAAACGTTGCCCCTAAACCAAATTTGTCTCCAAGCAAAAAAAGGCACAAAAAGAAGAATAACAGCGTAAGCAACAATACATCTTCACCGGTTGGAAGAACATTAACAACTTCTCCTAAATATGCTTTTACCAAAATGAAAATCCATCGATCCAGAAAAAAAAATAGATATACTATATCTCCTCAAAAATATAGCACTTGCTGGAGATGCGGTGCCCCTTGTTATGGTGGAACACATTACTGTTTTGAACATCTGAAAGAAAACAACGAATATTAATACCTGTTATAAAAATACATAATGGAGGTTCCAACCGTGAAAAGCAATTCCGTTTACCAAAAGAAGAAGCCTCGCATGTATGATGGTAGGAAAAGTGTTTTGCATGTGCCTGATAGTGGATGCAACTTCTATAAAACACGAAAAACTGGAAGACTGGGATCAACTGTGAAAATTATATAGTAGATAAAAAATCTTGCAAACTTGACAGCAAAATATGTATAGATTCTTCTCGTTGTCCATTTTACAAAAGAAAGAAGCCAACAAAGAAATAATTACTGCAATTCCTAATGTTGATACTCTGCCTGGATCAAGCTTCCCAGGAATATTATATATCAGCCACACAGAGCCACGATAAATCAAAGGCGATACAGTATAAAAATCGCCCCTTTCAAATCCTTATATTTACTGGCTTCTCAGAGAGTCAAAATAAAGTCGAACCGTATCGAAAAAAGTCAATGTTTATAAGGGTTTACGGACTATGAGACATGAAATTTTGTGCAATTTTTGTTATTTATTTAACAATCTAATTTTGCACAAGCCCTTTAAAAATAAGGATTTATACGATACCATGGTCGATACCTTGAAACACTTGCAAGTACATGCAATCCCTTATAAATACTGCTATCGCAACGCTTCAAAATGTGATTATATTGTTATTTTTTTAACAATATATATTTAAAGGTGGAGGGGGTACTTTTTACTAGCCATAAAAACACTACCACTGCTCCCCCAGGGGGTACTTATAAACTCTGGAATTTTTACATGCCCCGGTCAAATACATGTCGGTATATACCGCAGAAATTATTTTCCAATCTGGCAGTAGGGCAAAAAAGAGAGACCATTTCTGATCCCTCTTCCACCAGCTCTTATGAATAAAATGTTAATGATACAACTTTTCCATTTGTTACTTTAAGAATCACCATAAGACCATTTAATTTCTTACAGCATTTCAAAGCTTCATATTTTTTTGCAGGTATTCTGCCGTATTCGTCCGTCCAATAATATTTTGTCTTAGATGTTAATTTAAAGGTCTTTTTTCCGTACTTCACAAAGTTTTTCTTATTAAATTCCAGAGATGCTTTTTTGCTCTTCATAAATGAGCCATAAAATGTAATAGACTTACTGGTGTATTTCACTTTTTTAGTTCCAGGCTGCCAGGAACCATATTTCTTACCGCCCTTTGTACGGTTAAGCACAGTTCCATAATAATAAGTGCCCTTCTTTGATGCAGCTTGTACTTGCTCTATATTGGAGCAACTAAATATGATACCAACTACAAGCACTGCGAGGATAAATTTACTGAATCTTTCTTTCCATGTTGATTTCTTCATCTGCTTCAGCCTCCTTTTAAGGTACTTCGTTTGCATGTATCATCAGCCCTGTTGAAAGGACTTTTATAAGATTTATATTACGTCCGGTCAATGCAGAAGTCAATCCATCACAAGCGAAAAAATAGGGCAATTACACAGCTTCCTGCATAACTACCCTATTATTATTCTATACCCAGTTGCAACACTCCGGTAACACCCAGACACCTAAAACACATTTCAAAAAAATCCATAAAAGAGAGTGCGCATATAGTCTTGAGCCAAGAAGTATATAAAAACCTTTAAAACTTCCCATTCAAAAGCTCCCAATTCAAGCATATGTAAACTCTATTTTGTGGATTTTGTGTGAGATTAAAATGTTAAAAGCCAAGCTGCGTGAGCCTGACTATCTTTTGTGTGGTTATGTATTAAGTATGTTAGTTTTGATCGGATGATGACTTGTCTGTGGTTGGATGGTCTGTGGTTGCTGCAACCTCTTATTGTGTGGTGAATTAGTGGTGGATCTCTTTAGGGATATTATAGCATAGATTAGTGGGTTGGAAAAGTTTGTAAAAAAAAGCAGCTCGCGAGACTGCTTATAAAAACTTATACGTTTTTTATGGCTCAAAGTCCATTACAGTTAAAACATTAAATCTCTTACAAGAAGCTAAACACTTTGCAGTGATAGGTAAACATATATGCAGTTGGGATATCTCCTCTTCTATATACAGAATATCATATTGTACAAAAATAGGCAATTATTTTTATATAATAATAACAAAATAAATATGATCTGTTTCCATTTATTGTCAATATATTACAATTTTGCTATAATATACATATTTAATTGAACTTATACTTTTATATGCGAAAGAAGGATATATATGACTAAACCTAAGAATACAGATGCTCTAATGAAACATTTACGAAATGAATGTAATATAGAAATTCATGGAAGTAAACAGAAAAAACAATTGATAAGCTATGGATATTACCACGGATACAAGGGATATCGTTTTTTTAAAAAGAAAAGCACTAGAATTCCATTTACCAATTTTAGCGAAATTGTTGCAGTAATTGAATATGATAATAACCTAAAAGCTGCTTTATACCCTGAATTAATGTTTATTGAAACTGCTCTAAAAAATATTGTATGTAATGCATCTGTAGATGGACTTAAATATAGTACGTTTGATTATATTTACAAAGAACGTATGAATGACGATACAACAAACTCAAATCTACAATTAAATCGTTTACGCTTGCGAAATAAAATATATAGTAGATTATCTGATACATATAAGCATGAAGAAACCAATGATAATAAAATGGTTAGACATTTTTATAATAGAGGACAAGATGCTCCAATATGGGTGATTTTTGAAATACTTTATTTGTCCGAATTGGGAAATTTTTGCTTCTGTCTAAATAAAAATACTCGAATAAAAATATTGAAGCAATTAAAAATGTATGATACTTCAATAGATACAAATGGAAATTTATTATCTTCTACCATTTTCGCTTTGAAGTCTTTGCGAAATAGTGTTGCTCATAACAATATTATTTTTGACGCACGCTTCAAAGATCGAAAAGTCTCAACTATTTTAAAAAGATGGACAGAAAATGAGACAGGAATTAATAATATTACATTATATTCATTAATTGATTATATAATTGTTATATGCTGTATTCTTAAAAGAATTTCATTTAGTAAGGAGCGTTCAAAAACATTACTACGAAAATATGAGGAAGAGACGAAAAAATTACAAAATAATGTAACACCAGAAATATATAACATAATTATACAACAAAATGTTCCAGAAAAAATACAGGGATTAAAAGAATATATAAATCGTTAAAAATATCTTGCATATTTTTCTATTTGGTGTATAATATAAATATGGATTGAGGTGTATGTTTTCGGACTGCACTGGGGGAGTCACTCTGTGGCTCTCCATTTTTGTTTTATATAAACTTTTAAAAGCCCAGGCACTCGCCCAGGCTTTATGGTGTGTTAGTTTTCTACCGTTGGCTTCGGCATGGACATAAGCTCCTTCAGCTCTTCAATTGTGTAACCGTTAGAATCCATGAGATCTGCGAGGGCTGTAAGCTGGGCTGCACGTTCGGCTTTAGATTTCTGGTCTGCATCCATGTCTTTAGGAATCACCTTGCAAACAATTTCTCCTGTTTCCGGATCAGTATGCACAGAAAAGTCATTTTCTCTAAAAATTCGTTTCATCCGCAAATACTCTTTAGAATGTTGCTTTTTCTTATGTACAAGTGGCTTACTTGTAATCCAGGGTGTCTTGGACGGTACTGCAAATACACAGCCCTGTAATTCTTCATTTTGTTCCATAATATCTCCCTCTCAATCTGTTATCTCAACTTTCCAGTTCATCATAGCTTCATACACACTGTATGGAATCTTGTCCTTGTATCTCTTCGCAGTGTCCTTGATGTATTGTTCCTTATACTCTTTATACTTCTGAAATGCTTCTTCCGGTGTTTTGAAAGTACCAAGTTTAATGTTCCTTTGATTTGCCATAAAAGCAGCCCTATAATATACGATTCCGCAAGCATTACTTTTTTCCGCATGTACACCTAATGGATATTTACCACGATTAGCTTTACCATTCGTAAATAATGTATTAATAAATTCAGGAACGATACAGCAATTATCAGGTCCATATTCTTTATTACCCTTTACTAAAATATCTTTGTCCAAATTTAAGGAACTATCACCACAATTATGACTCTCATACCATTCTTTAAAGTTACTGAAGTTCTTCCATTCCTCGCATACTGTACAGCATTTATACGTCTTCTGTCTGTTTTGGATTTTCTCATTATAGCAGCGATTTAACATGGCTCTCCACTTCTTATAAACAGTTGTATTACTCTTGCCCTTTTCATCTGAACAGCCAATATATCCAACGCTACAAACAGTAGGTATAAAATTCTCAGCTTCCCAGCCATTAGGTTTATATTTCTTGTTTTCTGTTATATTTGCAATATCTTTCTCAGATACTTTTCCAGTAAAATCAAACACTTTTTGTACAGCCTCATATTCTTTCTGATTCAGCGGATATAAATTTCTGTAATAGTTATCTTCAATAGCATTATCACAGTGCCAAATATATATGTTATTGTGCCAATCTGTATTTACAACAAAAGCTTTTACAACTGCAACATCTGCATACACTTTTTCTTCTTCAAAAATCCACTTGTTTCTACGGAACACATTTTTCTTTAGCATGTAATATAATCGTTTCGTATTTTCGTCATATTGTCCTTGTACAAGCTGATACTGTTCATTCTCTAACTGTATTACTCTTCCATAATTTGACAGCCATATATCCTGATAATCATTCTGTTTTATGAAAGTTTCATCCGTTCCAAGTAATGTAATATCAAGCCCAGTTTTAGACAAATCAAGTTCTCTCTTAGAATTGATTGTTTTATATTGCCGTTCATATTTTGGAGCTGGAATATCTGGTTTTGGCGGTACTCCATACAATTTCTCATTACGTTTCTTGATCTTATTCTTTTTATTTATTGCGTTTGTACATTCTTTGCATTCTGAACGTGGTACAACCTTTCCAGATTCATATTTTCTGGTAAAGAAACTGCTTATCGGTAATGTCCTTCCGCATCTAGTACATAATTTTGCCTCTTGGGCAGCAGCCTTTTCCCCAATATTTTTTTCATCTTCCGTCTTATCTGTAACTGTCTTATCATTTAACATAAGTCTCCTTTCGTTCTAAGCAAAAAAGACAGTCATATCTTGACTGCCCTTCTGCCCTGGCTTTATTTATGAGTGCTGCCAGGTGGCACTGATACATAATATAAAAACACATACCCCATTAAGGGCTTGCGATTTCTTACTTTATAAGGGAGTAGAAACAACCGACACCCTTTCAAGCCTTTTTCACATATTCAATTTTTCTAAAAAGTGGCTCTATCTCTTTCAGCTGATAGTCCACCTTTTTATTTCCTGCATCTGTCTCTTGAATGTACAGCACTGTTCCCAGTACACCGATCACAGAATACAGCTTACCGGAGTCTGATACGATCTCGCCCCGGCGTATTACATTTTTATCCATATCTGGTCTTATTCCTTTCTGAAATTGTCCCATAAAATCACAGTTTTATAGTTTGCTCTATAGTAATGCTTTAAAACGCATTATACGGCTCAAATTTCGATTTTAATTCTATTAGTGGGGAAATTGTTGTCTGAAATGAAATAAACGAAATTTAGCCCATACACAGCGTTATTTACTGTGCATAGGCTAATAAAAGAGGATGACACATATTTGTGCTCAAAAATGAACACAAAAATAAGCCCACGAGTAACACATCAAAAACTCATGGACTTATTCAAGTATTCATATTTAATTTTAAACAAAAAATAACCACAGATAAAATCTCTGTGATTTTGTGAATTTTCTGTGAAATCTTAATAAATTTACCACATTCGCAGGCTCATCCTCCTATAAATATATTTTATCACTTATAAGAAATGATTATCTTTTTTACTTTTGATTGCCTTTTTGATTACCTTTCTATTTTTCATTAAAACAGAAAGTCCGCAAACCCTTGATTTTACTGCATTAATCGGGGCAACAGGATTTGAACCTGCGACCTCACGGCCCCCAGCCGTGCGCGCTACCAAGCTACGCCATACCCCGCGAACAGTTGATATTGTATCAAATGTTATAATAAAAATCAACAGTTTTTTCAAAAAACAAATTAAAATCGTCTGTAAGTGTTACTGTGAACGGAGCAGACGGGTAACCCATGTATAACGCCCCTATCCAATTATGAAAGAACCTTGAACGTAGGTAAAACTGCAATTTTATTGAGAAAAATCACAGAAATTAAAGTTTTCGTCCATATTTCTCCCATATACCAAAAGACCTTGACAGCTGGTTTTCCCAGTCCATCAAGGTCAGTTTTTATGCTTGGACAAATTTCTATTGATTGGGAGTTTTGCCCTTTAACAGGATATTTTACTTTGCCTGTTAACAATTATATTAATGCTGTGCATTAATATAATTAACAAGTCCTTCCGCCTTAATGATCTTCTGCATAAATTCCGGGAAGGCCTGCCCCTTAAATTCAGTTCCTTTGGTGCGATTGTAGATCATGCCAGAATCAAAATCCACCTCTACCTCATCCCCCTCATCAATGCCCTTGCTTGCTTCCGGGCACTCAATGATCGGAAGTCCAATGTTGATTGCATTTCTGTAAAAAATTCTGGCAAATGTCTCTGCGATAACACAGCTGACACCAGCTGCCTTAATAGCGATCGGCGCATGTTCACGGGAAGAACCGCAGCCAAAATTCTTAGTTGCTACAATAATATCACCCTTCTGTACTCTTTTTACAAAAGTATTATCAATATCCTCCATGCAATGAGTTGCCAGTTCTGCCGGGTCTGAAGAATTCAGATAACGTGCCGGAATAATAACATCTGTATCAACATTATCTCCATATTTAAAAGCTCTGCCTTTTGCCTGCATGATAAGTACTCCTCCTTATAATCCTAATTCTTCCGGTGCACAAATATAACCGGTTACTGCACTTGCTGCAGCTACTGCCGGGCTTGCCAGGTAAACTTCAGACTCCACATGTCCCATACGTCCTACAAAGTTGCGGTTAGTAGTAGAAATGCAGCGCTCACCAGCGGCCAGAATACCCATGTATCCACCAAGGCACGGTCCACAGGTAGGTGTACTTACAACTGCTCCAGCCTCAATGAAAATCTTAAGAAGCCCCTCTTCCATTGCCTGCAGATAAATTGCCTGAGTCGCAGGAATCACAATACAGCGAAGCCCTTTCTTAACCTTGCGTCCCTTCAGAATCTGAGCTGCAACACGAAGGTCGTCAATACGGCCATTCGTACAGGATCCGATTACAGACTGGTCTACAACAACCGGCTCTCCAATCTCAGAAATGGTCTTAGTGTTCTCTGGTAAATGAGGGAACGCAACGGTTGGTTCCAATGTGCTAAGATCAATTGTGTACTCAGCTTCATAAACAGCATCCTCATCAGCCTCGTATGCTGTATACGGGCGCTTGGAATGCTCTTTCATATATTCGATTGCAAGATCATCAACCGGGAAAATTCCATTCTTTCCGCCAGCCTCAATTGCCATATTAGCAATAGTAAAACGGTCGTCCATAGACAGGTTTTTAATTCCCTCTCCCACGAACTCCATAGATTTATAAAGGGCTCCGTCCACGCCGATCATTCCAATGATATGTAAGATCACATCCTTACCGCTTACCCATTTTTTCGGTTTGCCAACGATGTTAAATTTAATGGCAGACGGTACCTTAAACCATGCTTTTCCTGTAGCCATGCCAGCTGCCATATCAGTACTTCCGACACCAGTGGAAAAAGCTCCAAGAGCTCCATATGTACAGGTGTGTGAATCAGCTCCGATAATCACATCGCCTGCAACTGTAAGACCCTTTTCCGGAAGGAGCGCATGCTCAATTCCCATCTGTCCTACATCAAAATAATTGGTGATATCGTGGCGACAGGCAAATTCACGAACACATTTACAGTGCTCAGCAGACTTAATATCCTTATTCGGAATAAAGTGATCCATTACCAGTGCAATTTTATCTTTGTCAAATACGGTATCTACTGTCATCTTATCCATCTCATGGATAGCTACCGGAGAAGTGATATCGTTTCCAAGAACAAGGTCAAGCTGTGCCTCTATAAGCTGTCCTGCTTCTACATGATCCAGACCTGCATGCACTGCCAGGATCTTCTGAGTCATTGTCATTCCCATTTTAGTATTCCTCCTGATTCATTGTATGTTGATATTTTAGCACACTTTCTGTTATAATAAAAATACATATTAATCATAGTTATTATAATTTGTAGTTATATATCACTGTTTACTGGTGCTATTCTGTAAGGTATTATTTTGAGCGTAGTTCACAAAAACCTGAGAAACTTGGCGAAAAATCATTCGAATGCGTGATTTTTGTACATTGTAAGATATGTTGTCATGGACAAGGGTAAGCAATATTGTTATATATTCAGGAGGAATTTATGCAGGAAAATCTGTCTCTTTATCATATATTTTACACAGTCAGCCGCACTGGCAATATCTCAACTGCTGCTAAGGAGCTGTACATCAGCCAGCCTGCCATCAGCCGCGCCATTAAGAAGCTGGAAAGCAATCTGGACACCACTCTTTTCAAGCGCAGTTCCCGAGGCGTAACACTCACTCCTGACGGTCAGATTCTATATGAAAAAGCAAAAGGAGCCTTCGACCTTCTTTCCGAAGGAGAAGATTCCATTCTTCACAATCGCTCCAGAGAGATTCCCAGGCTGCGCATTGGTGCCAGCACCACTTTATGCAAATATGTACTTATGCCCAGGCTGAAAGATTTCATTGCTGCCAATCCGCAAATCCGTATTACAATCTCCTGCCAGTCTACCTACCAGACCTTGAAACTTCTTGAGGAAGACAAAATAGACATCGGCCTGATCGGACGACCGCAGAAACTATCCGGATACGAATTTTTGCCCCTGTTGCAGATCCAGAATACCTTTGTCGCTACACACCAATACCTGGAGAATCAGCACCAGCTTTTTCCATCAGAACCCCTTCAGCACACTGCTACTTTCATGCTTCTTGACGAACAGAATATAACCAGACAGTCCGTCAATACCATGCTTCATGAGCACCAGATGCAGCTTGATCACATTCTGGAAGTCAGCTCCATGGATCTTTTAATCCAGTTTGCGCAGGTAGGCTTGGGAATTGCCTGTGTGATCAAAGAATTTGTGCAAAATGATCTTGATAAAGAAATACTTGTGGAAGCGCCTCTGGGGCTGACTTTCCCATCAAGGGAAATCGGATTTGTATGCAAGAAAGGGAGCGAAAATCAGAAGCTTCTGACACAACTGGCAGAAATCTAGAGAAATTCCGCTTCGCTACACCGAAGTAGCGCAAAAAAATCCGGGTTTCCCCGGATTTTTACGGGTCCCTTCGGCTCCGCTTCGCTACACCGAAGTAGCGCAAAAAAATCCGGGTTTCCCCGGATTTTTTTGCTTAGTTATTAATAAGCTTATCTTCGCCGTTCCAGCTGTAGAGTTTACGGATTTCTTCGCCAACTTTCTCAGATGGATGCTCAGAAGCTTTCTTTCTCATAGCTTTGAAATGAACCTGACGTCCAGCTGGGCTCATATCAAGCAGGAAGTCTTTTGCGAAAGTACCATCCTGGATATCGGAAAGGATTTTCTTCATTGCTTTCTTTGTATCTTCTGTAATGATCTTCGGTCCTGTGATGTAGTCACCGTACTCAGCTGTGTTGGAGATGGAATATCTCATTCCAGCGAAGCCTGACTGATAAATCAGGTCTACGATCAGCTTCATTTCGTGGATACACTCGAAGTATGCATTTCTTGGGTCATAACCAGCCTCGCAAAGAGTCTCGAAACCAGCCTGCATAAGTGCACAAACACCACCGCAAAGTACTGCCTGCTCTCCAAAAAGGTCTGTCTCTGTCTCTGTACGGAATGTAGTCTCAAGAAGTCCTGCTCTTGCACCACCAATAGCAAGTCCGTATGCAAGTGCTTTGTCAAGTGCTTTTCCTGTGTAATCCTGCTCAACAGCTACCAGACAAGGAGTTCCTTTGCCAGCCTGATACTCGCTTCTTACTGTATGTCCTGGTGCTTTTGGAGCAATCATGGTAACATCTACATTCTTTGGCGGAACAATACATCCGAAATGAATGTTGAAACCATGAGCAAACATAAGCATATTGCCTTCCTCAAGGTTTGGCTCGATATCTTTCTTATACATATCAGCCTGTTTCTCATCATTGATCAGAATCATGATGATATCAGCCTTCTTTGCAGCCTCAGCTGCTGTATATACTTTAAATCCCTGCTCTTCAGCTCTCTTCCAGGATCTGCTGCCTTCATAAAGACCGATAATGACGTCACATCCGGACTCCTTCAGGTTCAGTGCGTGAGCATGTCCCTGGCTGCCGTAACCGATAATTGCGATTGTTTTTCCATCTAATAAAGAGAGATTACAATCTTCCTGGTAAAAAATTCTTGCTGACATTTTCGTTTCCTCCTACTGTGTTAAAACTTAAAAATATATATCGTTAAGGGAATATATATGCATATCCTGTGTATGATTATTCATTCCAGAAATACGCCCCTTAGCAAACCAAATAAATAATCCTGCCTTCAGAATTCTCCGCCTGTGGCGGATTGCCTCCTGCGGCATCTGCCTGATCAGCGCTTCCGCAATTACAAAAATTTCACCCCATGAGAGCCTCTCTCAAGACCCATAACACCGGCACGTGCCAGTTCCAGAATCTCGTAATCTCCCATAAGATTAATAAATGCCTCCAGCTTGGTCTTGCTGCCTGTCATTTCTACAATGAGAGAATCCTTGCTCACATCTACAACCTTGGCACGGAAAATATCCGCAATGGAAACAATTCCCTGTCTCTGCTCCGGTGCGGCTGCAACCTTCACAAGAACAGTCTCACGAACTACGCTGTCAGATGGATCCAGGACTTTGATATCCCTTACATCAACAAGCTTCGCAAGCTGTTTCACAATCTGATCAAGAATTGCGTCATCTCCGCTGCACACTACTGTAATGCGGGTATAATTCACATCCGCTGTAACTCCGGCAGTGATACTGTCAATATTATAACCACGACGGCTGAACATTCCGGCAATCCGGCTGAGTACACCTGACGTGTTGTCAACTAGTAAAGATAAAATCTTATTTTGCATAAATATAATCCTGCTTTCGTGCTTCAGATTGATATGGTTATCATTATAACAACATAATTTATTTTGTCAATGCTACACTTCAAAAAAGTTTTAATGTTTTATAGCATTAAAGCATTTTTATTCATATAACACACTTTCATTTCACTATTAACATATTTACACAGTATGAAGTATCTATATTTTACGTAAATATTTTATATCAGATATTTACTCTGCAGGTCTGTCACTGTCTTTTGGTTCAGATAAAGTCCTCTTCTCAAAAAACGCTCCACATTTCCATATTCCGCATAAATCGTCCGAAACATTCTGTCCAGATATTCCTCTTTTACCCTGAAAAGCGCTGATACTTTATTTACATTTGCAATACTGTCCAGTCTGTTTGCCTCAAGGTAACGCAGCATATAATCCAGTTCTCCTGCCAGGCACACATTGGAACGTATAAAATCCTCCCGGATCACATCTCTGTGAACTCCAAGAGCACAAAGAAGAAGGGCTGTCACTACCCCTACTCTGTCTTTTCCGAAGCTGCAGTGCCAGAGAGCAGCACCATTTTCGTGATGCAGCAATACATCCATAAATCTGGCACATTGTTTCACTGAATACTGATCCTTTACAAAATTCTCATACTGCTGCTCGATCAGACTCTCTATATCGCCATCATACTCCAGAACCTTTTTCAACATATCATTTGTCTGCAGTATTCCCAAAACACTTTTCGGAGAATCGCTGATAGTCTCTTCATCGATCATGGGGATGTGATAATATTCCACACCCTTCACCACAATGTCCGGTCTTTCATTTCGTTCCAGCTGGTCTCTGAGATCGATCACAGTCTTCAGCTTGAAGTCCTCCTGCAAAACATGCTGATCAGCCATGGAAGCATGATAAAGATTTCCGCTTCGAATAAGCTTCCTGGGAAGGATATGACGCCCATCCTTTGTGGCGATTGCCCCAAGATCTCTTGTATTGGAAAGACTCTGCATCGTAATCCGTCCGCCCTTGGGAAATCCGGTAGCCATTTCCGGATTGAAAAGTTTCAGAATCCGCAGGCAGTCCTGTGCCTCATGCTCCGTCATCTCAAACTGATATCGCTTCTTTCTCCTGGTAATGATCACCAGATAATTAGAGATCATCTGCTTCACTGCTTCTTCTGCATTTTCGCCTTCCCGATGGATATACGCCCAGACAATATCTCTGCAAGGAAGATTATTCTGTATCATATGTCTGAAAAAGATCAGATTTCCATCTTCTACGCGAATCTTACCGTATCTCATATTTCTCCTCCATTCGTTGCCTTTCATTCTTACGATACCACAGAAAACAAAATTTGACAATTATTGGAAAAAGTTTATAATCAAAAAAGATATGTCGGGGTTACTGTGAACAGAATGAACAGCAACATGTTGACAAACTTAGAAAGGTGAATTATTTATGGATAATCTGATTTTTTGCCTCAATGCAACCATTCCTATTTTTTTGACCCTTATGCTGGGTTATTTTCTTCGAAAAATTAATCTTTATGATGATTCCTTTGTTGCACAGATGAACAAATTTGTATTCAAGGCAGCCTTACCCGCACTTTTGTTTATGAATGTGGCTGAATCAGATTTTATTAAAGTTTGGGATACAAAGTTTGTTCTCTTCTGTTTTGGCGCTACGTTTTGCAGCATTGCCATTTCTATCGGTCTTTCCTTCCTACTGAATCCAAGGGACATACAGGGAGAATTTGTCCAGGCCTCTTACCGCAGCAGCGCGGCAATCCTCGGCATTGCTATCATCCAGAACCTTTATGGAGATGCCGGTATGGCACCTCTTATGATCATAGCAAGCGTTCCTCTCTATAATGTAATGGCAATCATGGTTCTCTCTTTTATGAAGCCTGACAATCAGGGAATGAACAAACAGATGCTCCTAAAAACCTTAAAAGGAATTGCCAGCAACCCTATTATTCTTGGAATCCTGGCAGGTCTTATCTGGTCTGTCCTTCGTCTGCCTCTTCCAACGATCCTTTCCAGTACTGTCAATAACCTCGGAAAAACAGCCACACCTCTTGGACTGATGGCCATGGGTGGTGCCCTTCATTTTGGAAAAGCTTTTTCCAGATTAAAAGCAACTATCGCCTGCACTTTTATGAAGCTGATCGGCTTTTGCACCATTTTTCTTCCAGTTGCTGTCAGACTTGGATTTACCCATGACAAGCTGGTTGCCATTCTGATCATGCTTGGTTCTGCTACCACAGTAAGCTGTTATATCATGGCAAAAAACATGGGGCACGAAGGGTCTTTTTCCTCCAGTGTCATTATGCTCACTACATTATTCAGTGCTTTTACTCTCACTATCTGGCTGTTCATTTGCAAGAGTTTAGGATTGATTTAATGGATTCTGTTACATATCCTTGTCAATGCCAGACAGTATCTCATACAATGCCTCCAGGCTATATGGCAAAATATCCTCATCAATCTGAAATTTCGGATGATGCAGCGGATAACCCTTATCAGGAATTCCTGCCAGAAATACACTGAACAAGCCCTTTGTATGTAAAAAATACCGATAGGCATTGTCTCCGGACAAAAACAGCTGCTCCTCGCCTTCCAGAAGAAACTGCTCTCCAAATATCTTCCTTCCTGCAGTTTCCGCAATCCTGGTAAGCTCCGGATCATTTGCAAAAGGCAGAACCGCAGGCTTTGGATATTCCAACTCGATCCTTGTTCCCGTCTTTGCTTCTATTTCATTCAAGGTTTCCTTCAGCCGCTTATCCAGCACCTGGTAATCTTCTTCATAAGCAGCCCGGATATTTCCCCGCAGAGTCACAAGATCTGTAATAATATTAGAGTACTCTCCACCATGAATAGTTCCGATTCCGATCAGGCAGGGACCTTTTCCTTTATACGCTTCATTAAGATCATGAAGGGCTTTTACCACCAGGGAAGCCGCATAAATACTGTCAATTCCCTTATGAGCCTCACACCAGTGGCTGGATTTTCCATGAACACGGATTTCCATGCCATTGATCATAGCCGAAGCCTGTCCCTCATGCACTGCCATTCCAAAAGACTGATCCACTGCGTAATGAAACATTAGAAAAAAATCCGGTTCTCCATCAAGGGCACCTGCTGCCAGCATTCGCTTTGCACCTTCACCGATTTCTTCAGCAGGTTCAAAAAGAAACCGCATCCGCACTGGAAAATCCTCTACCTCTTCCGCCAGAATCCTCGCCAGCACCAACGCCGAAGCCACTATGCCATCATGACCACAGGCATGCATGGCTCCGGCATTTTCCGATGCGTAAGACAGTCCGGTTTGTTCCTGTATAGGAAGTGCATCCATCTCTGCGCGAAGCACAACCTTCTTTTTGCCGGCAAAAGCTGCCTCATCCTGACAGGGATGCTCCGCAATGATCCCCGTAGGCTCCACAATCCGAAACCGATAGCCTAATTTTCCCAGATACTCCTGTATAAAAGCAGATGTCTCAAACTCCTGAAGCCCCAGTTCCGGATGCCTGTGGAAATGACGCCGCAATCTGATCAGCTCTTCTTTGTATTTTTCAAATTTACATTGGTAATTTAATCGCTCTGCCATATTTTATCCTTTACCCTTATCTCGGAGTACGCGAATTGTCTGAAATGATCTAAAGTAACATCTAAATCAATCCCAGGTGCTCCAACCCGTTTTTAATTCCATAATGAAAAATATCCGTTGTCACGTAATCAGCCAGCTTCTTGATTCCGGGTGCCGCATTTCCCATTGCCACCTTCGTCTTTGCATATTCGAACATAGACAGGTCATTATTGCTGTCACCAAATACAATGGTATCCTCATGTGCAATATCAAAAATCCTGCATACAGCTGCAATGCCAACAGCCTTGGAAAAGCCTTTCGGGATCATCTCAATGGTATCCCCGGCAAGACCTTCCCCTACATGGCCAATAAACTCATAATAGTCCTCAAGCTCCGCACAGGCCTTCTCAGGATCACTTCCCGGCACGATCTTAGAACTGATCTTATTAATATGAAGGTCGTGTTCATACCCCTTAACAGGACGCCACTTCCCCCCCAGAGCCTTTGTGATCAGATCAGCATACCAGTTAATATCTGTATTATACTCATCCTTATCGTAGTACATCCAGTCGGCACCCTCCATCACCGGAATCATGCCGTATTTCCGAAGGACCTCCACCGAATGCCATGCCTCCTCCGTGGTCATCTCCTTGTTAAAAAGCCTTTTGCCATCTTTCTCAATGGTACATCCACAGGCACTGATCATTCCCGTAAAAGGGATCTGTTCCAGATAATCAGGCACAAACGCCCTGCTTCTTCCTGTACACAGCCATGCCTGATGGCCATTCTTTACCAGTTTTGTAATCGCCTCTACAGCACTGGCCGGTGTCCCCTTTTCAATATCACAGATCGTACCATCAGCATCAAAAAACACTGCTTTTTTGTGAATCTGCTGTCTGCTTCCTGTAGAAGAAGCACTTTTATAACTTCTTTCGAAAATGTTATCAGGCATAAAATACCCCCGCAAGCTTTACAAAGTCGCAGGTATCTTTCACACCGGCAGTCTCATAAGGAGAATGCATAGCCAGCTGCGGCAGTCCAATATCTACTGTATTTAAAGCCACCTGCGTATTGGAAATATTTCCCAGAGTGGAGCCGCCGGCTACGTCCGAACGATTCACGTAAACCTGACAGGATACCCCTGCCTTTTTACAGAGTTCCTTAAACATCGCTGCCGAAATACCATCTGTGCAATACTTCTGGTTCGCATTATACTTCACCGCAATTCCGGCATTAATATGCGGTCGGTTCACCGGATCCGCCTTCTCAGGGTAGTTCGGATGAATCGCATGTGCATTATCCGCAGAGATCATAAAGCTCTTTGCCAGAGAGATCAGATAATCCTCGTAGCTTCTTCCAAGCCCCAGATTAATGCGAAGGAGGGTATCCCGAAGGAAAGTAGATGCAGCCCCCTGCCTGGTGCCGCTTCCCACCTCTTCATTATCCATTACCATATGTACACAGATGCTCTTCTCATTTTTTCCAGCAATCAGTCCTTCCATAGAGGAAAAAGCGCACTGCAGATCATCCAGTCTTGGCGCAGAGACAAATTCCTCCTCACTGCCCCAAACCGTACCAGGCATGCGGTTATAAAGGAACAGATCATGTCCCAGAATGTCCTCTTCTTTCACCCCTGCTGCCTCTGCCACAGTTTTAAAGAAAGATCCCTTAGCGCTCTCCAGGCCATAAAGAGGAAGCATATCCTTCTGCACATTATACTTATAACCGCTGTTCGCCTCACGATTCATATGGATAGCCAGATTCGGGATCATCAACATATCCTTGTCCACAGTCACAAGCTTCTCACAAATCTGTTCATCCTCCTTCACGATCAGACGTCCAGCCACAGAAAGGGGGCGGTCAAACCAGGGAGCCAGAAGCGCACCACCATAAAGTTCCACATTCAGCTTCACATACCCATTTTCCACCATCTCTGGATTCTCCTTGATCTTCAAAGACGGGGAATCACTGTGGCTTGCAATAATATGGAACACGTCGCTGGAAACCTCCGGCACGGTAAATGCAATGATTGCCGAATGATTCCGGATCACAAAATACTTCCCACCGTTTTTTATCTCCCAGTGCTCATCTTCCTTTAACTCTGTAAATCCATTCTCCGTAAATCTTGTTTTCATCATCTCCACTGCCTGAAATGCAGTAGGGCTCTCTTTGATAAATGTAAGTAATTTCTCTGCTGTATGATTCATTTCTAAACTCCTAAATATTTTTCTATACTTTTCCCTTTGCCACACCCCCGCAATCGTTTTGCGAGCCCCGCTCGCCAAAGTGATAAGTCATACCACATTTGAACCAGTTCCAACCGATACACAGGGGAGGTGGCAGCGGGTACTGCTTGTGGGGCTTGGGGATTTTCGGCAGGTTTGCGAGCATAGCAACACTCTCAATCTTTAATAATCAACGCCATAAACACCAGATCCGTATTCCCCGTATTCGCCAGTCCATGACCTCTTCCATCTGGTGTAAAGGTAATATCACCTGCTTTCACATGTCTCCAGGAAGTCCCATTGTCATTATATTCCCCTTCCCCGGTCAGAATATAATAGGTCTCACTCTCCCCATAATGCATATGAAAACCAAGAGAACATCCCGGTTCCAGAGTTACCTCTGCATAAAGCCCGCACTTCCCATTTAACTGCTGCTCATCCAGCAGCTCCTTGATAATCACATGTCCATTTCCCTCGCACATATGCTCAACACGATTAATCTTCATATCCAGACTCCTCCTTCGTAAAAGGGCGCATCCCCAGCTTTCGCCAGAGATGCGCCCTGTTTTTCAGCCTTCTTCAATTATAATTACAAACTCTTAATCCTGTCAATGGCTTTCAGAGTATTCTCATAAGTTCCAAACGCAGTCAGACGGAAATAGCCCTCTCCATGAGAACCAAAACCAGAACCTGGCGTACCAACCACATTTGCATTTTTAAGAAGATAATCAAAAAACTCCCAGGAAGTCATTTTATCCGGTGTTTCCAGCCAGATATAAGGCGCATTCACACCACCGGAAACAGAGAAGCCAGCTTTCGCCAGCTCATCATGGATCAGCTTTGCATTTCTCATATAATAGCCAACCTGATCCTTCAGCTGAGCCTTACCTGCCTCAGAATAGACAGCCTCACCAGCCTTCTGTACAATATAAGGAGCACCGTTAAACTTGGTGCCGTGACGTCTTGCCCACAGACTGTGAAGTGATACCCCATCTCGTACCAGTTCCTTCGGAATAACCGTAAATCCAAGACGAACACCAGTAAATCCGGCATTCTTGGAAAAGCTTCGAAGTTCAATCGCGCATGTTCTCGCACCCTCGCACTCATAAATACTGTGCGGTACATTTTCCTCAGAGATATAAGCCTCATAAGCTGCATCATAAATAATCACACAGCCATTTTTGTTGGCATAATCCACCCATTTCTGCAGTTCATCCTTTGTAATAGCAGAACCGGTCGGATTATTTGGAAAGCAAAGATAGATCAGATCCGGCACTTCTGATGGAAGCTCCGGCAAAAATCCATTTTCCTTGCGGCATGGCATATAGATCACACCGTCAAAATTCTCATGAACCGTATTATACTCTCCGGTACGGCCCGCCATAACATTGGTATCCACATAAACCGGATAAACCGGGTCACACACAGCAACCTTATTGTCTGTTCCAAAAATCTCCTGAATATTACCAGAATCACTTTTCGCACCATCAGAAACAAAAATCTCATCTGCTGCAATATTGCATCCTCTGTCCTGGTAATCGTTCTTTGCGATTGCCCTTCTCAGAAATTCATACCCAAGATCTGGCGCATAACCGTGAAAAGTCTCTGCGTGAGCCATCTCCTCGACTGCCCCGTGAAGAGCATCAATAATAGCCGGAACCAGCGGCTGTGTCACATCACCAATACCAAGGCTGATCACCTCTTTATCCGGATTCTCTTCTTTATAGGCACGCACTTTTTTTCCAATTGTAGAAAAAAGATAGCTTCCTGGCAGTTTTAAATAATTATGATTAACGGTAACCATCTGATTATCCTCCTGTAAATCTACTTTCTCTTCTCAACCTCAGCCAGCAGCGCCTCTCTCACGCTTGCCGGGTTTGCCTTGCCCTTCATTTCCTTCATGATCTGACCGACAAAAAAGCCCATAACCTTCTCTTTACCTCCAAGAAGCTCAGACAGCGGTCCAGGATTTTCATCCAGAATCCTGCTGATGGTGCTGCTAAGAAGCCCGGTATCCTCCACGATCTTTAAACCATGCTCTTCCACATAAGCTACCGGATCAACATCCTCATCAAATACCTTTTCAAATACCTTCTTGGCGTTCTGTGGGCTTACCTCTTTCTTATCGACCATAGTGAGAAGATCTGCAAGATGCTGCGGTGTAAATCTTAACTTCTCAGCCTCAATGCCTTTTTCCTTCATAAGACGAAGCACTTCCACCATAAACCAGTTTGCCGCCTTTTTCGGGTTGCCGCTCAGCGTAGCCACATCTTCAAACAAAGCAGCCAGATGTCTGGACTCTGTAAGAATCTGGGAATCATACTCCGGAAGACCAAACACACTCTGATAACGGGCAGCCTTCTCCTCCCGGAACTCCGGAAGCTCACTTCTGATTTTTGCGATCCACTCATCGGAAATATGGATCGGCGGAAGATCCGGATCCGGGAAATAGCGGTAATCCTTTGCATCCTCCTTAGAACGCATTGCATGAGAAGACTCTTTATTGTCATCCCATCTTCTGGTCTCCTGGGTAACGCTTTTACCCATCTCCAGAAGCTCGATCTGACGCTCTCTTTCGCCCTCAATAGCATGTGCTATGGCCTTAAAAGAGTTCAGGTTCTTCATCTCTGTTCTGGTTCCAAGTGTATCGCTTCCTGCCACTCTCACAGAAAGGTTCACATCAGCACGCATGGAGCCCTCCTGAAGCTTACAATCGGAAACACCCAGATACTGCATGGTACAACGAAGCTTCTCCAGATAAGCGATAACCTCATCTGCACTTCTCATATCCGGCTCAGAAACGATCTCGATCAGAGGAACACCGCTTCGGTTGTAATCTACCAAAGAGCAGTCCTCCCACTCATCATGGATCAGCTTACCTGCGTCCTCCTCCATATGCATCTCATGGATCCGGACTTTTTTCTTACCAGCTTCTGTCTCGATCTCCACAAATCCATCATGGCAGATTGGCAGATACAGCTGGGAAATCTGGTAGTTCTGCGGATTATCCGGATAAAAATAGTTCTTACGGTCAAATTTGCAATACTGATTGATGCTGCAGTTTGTGGCAAGTCCTGCGCGCAGGGCAAATTCTACCACCTTTTTGTTTAATACCGGAAGAGAACCTGGCATACCAGTACACACCGGACAGGTGTGGGTATTGGGTGCCCCTCCAAATGCTGTGGAGCAGCCGCAGAAAATCTTTGTTCTGGTGGCAAGTTCTACATGAACCTCAAGTCCGATAATAGTCTCATACTGTTTCATGCTCTCTTACCTCCTTCCTCTGGTGTTCCAAAATTCCCTCTTACGCTTTCATAGGCATGGGCAGCACGAAGGATCTTCCTTTCCATAAAACAGTCTCCGATCATCTGGATTCCGATTGGAAGTCCGGCACTGTCTTTTCCGCAGGGAACTGTAATTCCTGGAAGTCCGCAAAGATTTACGGCAACTGTATAAATATCCCCAAGGTACATTGCCATAGGGTCTTTTAAGCTTTCTCCGATCTTCGGCGCTGTATAAGGAGCTGCCGGGGCAAGAAGCACGTCGTATTTTTCGAAAGCCTGATCAAACTCTTTTTTAATAAGTGCTTTGGTGCGCAGGGCTTTCAGATAATAAGCATCGTAATAACCAGAGCTTAAAACAAAGGAACCAAGCATGATACGACGTTTTACTTCTTCTCCAAAGCCCTCCGTTCTAGTACGTTTATACATATCATGAAGACCGTCATATTCTTTTGCACGATAGCCATATTTTACGCCATCAAAGCGCTCCAGGTTGGAGCTTGCTTCTGCGCTGGCAATAATATAGTATGCCGGAATCATATATTCCATAGTTTTGACAGAGAAAAATTCTACAATTGCTCCCATCTGGGTCAGCACTTTCAAGGTTTCCATAAAGGCATCTTTTACCTCTGGCGAAATTCCCTCTGACAGATATTCCTTCGGAACACCAAATTTCATTCCTGTAATCTTATCTGTCATCTCACTGGAAAAATCCAGGTCTTTTCGGTCAATGGAAGTACTGTCTTTCGGATCATGGCCAGCGATCACTTCCAGAAGTGCTGCGCAATCTGCCACATCTTTTCCAATCGGTCCGATCTGATCCAGAGAAGAGGCATATGCAACCAGCCCGTAACGGGAAACCGTACCATAAGTAGGCTTCATTCCTGTCACACCGCAATAAGAGCTTGGCTGACGGATGGAACCTCCTGTATCAGAGCCCAGTGCCAGATAAGCCTCTCCTGCTGCTACAGCTGCACAGGAGCCACCTGATGAGCCGCCTGGAACATGCTCTGTATTCCATGGATTTCTGGTAATGCCATAGGCAGAAGTTTCCGTCGTACTTCCCATGGCAAACTCATCCATATTTGTTTTTCCGATAATGATCATTCCTGCTTTTTCAAGCCGGCTGATCACCTCTGCCTGATACTGGGGAACAAATCCTTCCAGAATTTTTGACGCACAGGTAGTAGGTTTTCCCTGTACACAAATGTTATCTTTGATGGCAATGGGAACACCGGCAAGAGGACCGGTATAAGTTCCGTCCTCAATGCCTTTTTCCACCTCTTTTGCTCTTGCATACGCTTCTTTTTTATAAGTGTCCAGATATGCGTGGATTCTGTTATCTTTTTCCTCTATTTTAGAAAAGACATCCTTGACGCCGTCCAGAACACTGACCTCATGTTTTTTAATCTTATCAGCCAGCTGTAAGGCTGTTAATTTTTCTAATTCCATGTGAATGTCTCCTATCCTATGGTCTTTGGAACCTGATACTGTCCTTCTTTGGCTTTTGGCGCATTTGCAAGCATTGCCCCGCTGTTGTCACCATTTGTAACTTCATCCTCACGAAATACATTCTGGTCGCCAAAAATATGGGACATTGGTTCAACACTGGATGTATCCAGTTCATCCAGCTTATCTACATAATCAAGCATTTCCTGCATATCTTTTTTTGCCTTTTCCTTCTCTTCTTCTGTAAGGGAAAGTTTTGCAAGAATGCAGACATTTTCCATGGTTTCATCGTCAATCTGTTTTGCCATTTTCTCATCCTCCTGCACAGAAATTATTACGCTCCACTCTGGATCCATACCAAAATCTTTTCTGGATATCCAGCTTTTTTATGGCTCCAGTCTGTTCAGGTCTCTTGGGAACAGGCATGCCTCACGGACATTTTCTTCCCCGAGAAGCTGCATGGTAAGACGCTCCAGACCGATTCCAAGACCACCATGAGGAGGCATACCGTATTTAAATGTATCCAGATACTGTTCCATTCCTTCTGTCTCCATACCTCTGTCCTCTATCTTTTTCAGAAGGGCATTGTAATCGTGAATTCTCTGTCCTCCTGTTGTGATCTCAAGGCCATGGAAAAGCAGGTCAAAGCTTAACGTAAATCTGGTATCCTCTGGATCATCCATTGCGTAGAACGGACGCTTCTTAGATGGATAATGGGTAACAAAAACAAAATCCGCATTATATTCTTCTTTAAAATACTGACCAATCAGGGCTTCCTCCTCCGGCTCCAGATCAAATGGATTACGGATCTGACGGTTGTATTTCTTCGCAACCAGCTCTTTTGCCACATCAAAACGAACTGCCGGAATCCTGGAAGCATCTGGAAGCTCAACCTTCAGGATCTCCAGTTCTTTTGCATAATCCTCTTTTAAAAGCTTCATTGCATACTGCAAAAAGCCAGTCTCCATAGCCATGATCTCTTCAAAGCTATCAATATAGCCCATCTCAAAATCAAGACTCGTATATTCATTTAAATGTCTTTTGGTGTTATGTTTCTCAGCACGGAAAACAGGTCCGGTCTCAAATACTCTGTCAAAAACTCCCACCATCATCTGTTTGTAAAACTGTGGGCTCTGAGCCAGAACAGCCGGTTTATGGAAATAGCTGAGTTTAAACAGGTTCGCGCCTCCCTCAGCACCTCTGGCTCCGATCTTCGGCGTATGGATTTCCGTAAATCCATTTTCATAGAGATAATCACGAAAAGCCCTTGTCAAAGCTTCCTGGATTTTAAATCTTGCGCGCTCCTGAATATTGCGGAGGGAAAGGGAACGGTAATTTAATTTGGCTTCCAGAGAAGTATTCAGCTTCCATTTATCGATTGCAAGAGGAAGAGGTTCAGCCGGAGAAGACAGCACCTGAATTTCACGAATGTGAAGCTCTCTGCCATGAGGCGCTCTCTCTTCTTTATTTACAACACCTTTTACTCTTACTGTCATGCCTTCTTTCAGATCATGAATGGAAAAATCAACATCCTCATTTACTAAAACGGTCTGAAACAGACCCTCTCTTCTTCTGATAATTACAAATGCAACATCTCCCATGTTGCGGATACTGTGAATGGCGCCCTCCAGGATGGCTTCCTGATTCAGAAGTTCTTCTCCCATCAGTGCATCCCAGCTGCTCACTTCTTTTTTCCAGCTTCCATCCAAAAACTCCATTTCCTCATCCTCCATTTCCTAAAATCATAAAAATATATCTTATAAAAACCCCAGCCAGAATTTCTGAAAAATCCTATACAACAGGATTAGAATTCTGCCTTAGACTATACCTCATCATATAACAGCATCAGAACCATCTGAGCTGTCTCTACCATATTTGTCCCGGAATCCATACTGCATTTCTGAATGTACCGGTATGCATCTTCTTCGCTTAAATGGTTTCGCTCCATAAGAAGAAACTTTGCGTTGGAAATGTAATTCTGCTCTTTCCAGGAACGCGTTTTCGGTTTCTTCTTCTCTTTTTTTAGCCGCCGCTCGATCTGGGACAACATCATATCCACCGTGTTTACCAGGTCGCTGACTTTCATTGGCATTTCCACAGTAAGGACGGATGTAGGCGCTTCCGCAATCACTCTTCCAGATGCCAGCAACAGCATTTCAAAATATGAAGGAATATCTTCCAGCACATCCCGGTAATACCGGTCCGTCAGCTTATAACCACAGATCAGAATACCTCCGTCCAACTCACTCATGCTGGCAAGTGCTGTTGAAGCAGTTGAACATACCGCAGCTACAGAAAAACCGTGCCGGTTCAATATGGTACGTATTTTCTTTGCGTCATCGATTTTCGGTAATGCAATTACAATGCTGCTGTTCATACCATGCTACTCTCTTATCTTAAATCTTGTATAAATACTGGCTGATTTCCCACTCGCTTACCTGTCTCATATAATTCAGCCATTCTTCCTTCTTGGCAGCTGCATATTCCTCACAGAACTTTTTACCAAGTACACTCTGGATCCAGGTGCTATTCTCGAAATGTGTAAGGGCATCATCCAGGTTCAGCGGAAGATTTCCAATATTCATAGCTTTCTGGTCAGATTCGGAAAAAGAACGATCCGATGCCTTGGTAGGATATAATTTCTGCTGAATTCCATCCAGACCGGCTGCAATACAAACAGCAAACACAAGGTAAGGATTTGCAGATGCATCCGGGCTTCGAAGCTCGATTGCCAGGCTGTCTGATCTTAAATTGGAAATACGGATCAGAGAGTTCTGGTTATTCTTTGTCCAGGTCAGTTCTGTAGGAGCATCATAGCCAGGTACAAGTCTCTTGTAGGAATTCACAAGCGGATTGGTAATGGCGGCCATCTCTTCACTATGTGCAAGAAGACCACCGATAAAATGATAAGCATCCTCGCTGAGACCATTTACATCATCAGGATCAGCAAATATATTTTTTCCATCTTTATACAATGCAAAATGAATGTGCATACCGGAACCATTCACCTCAGCTCTCGGCTTTGGCATAAAGGTTGCATGAAGTCCATGCCGTTTTGCAATGGTGCGGACTGCCATTTTGAAAGTCATCACACAGTCAGCCATTTCATTTGCACCGGAAAATTTAAAATCAATCTCATGCTGTGCCGGAGCGGTTTCATGATGGGAAGATTCAATTTCATATCCCATATCTTCCAGATTCAGAACCATATCACGTCTTGCATTTTCTCCCAGATCCAGCGGGCTGATATCCAGATATCCGGCTTTTTCATGAGTCAGTGTAGTGGGAACTCCGTTATCATCTGTGTGAAATAAGAAAAACTCACATTCCGGATCCACTTCACAAACATAGCCTTCCTTAGCAGCCATCTCTACCACCTGTTTCAGAATATATCTCGGGCTTTTCTCAAGCGGCGTTCCATCTGAGCGGTAGATATCACAGAGCAGTCTGGCTACCTTTCCCTGCTGCGGACGCCACGGAAGAATGGTGAAAGTATTATAGTCCGGATGTAAATACATATCCGGCTCTTTCTCCCCTGCTATTCCGGCAATGTAGGAGCTGTCTACTACATATTCATTATCCAGTGCCCGGGGGAGCTCCCGAGCTGTAATCGCAATATTTTTCAAAGTACCGAACATATCGGTAAACTGAAGACGAATGAATTCTACATCCTCGTCTTCTGCCATCTGTAACACTTCTTCTCTGGTGTAATTCCCCATGGTGTTCTCTCCTTCTTTCACTCTCATGCCCTCATCCATCCATTACGCATGACTTATTTAAACAAAAAAGGCGCACTTCAAAAAGATACCCTTCTGAAGAACGCCCTTGTTCATGGAGGTAATTATAGCAATGAGGTCATGCTTTGTCAACTTATTTTTTACCACTTTACCATATCAGTATGAACCATTTATGATAATGTCCTAATATACCATAAAGGAAAATGTCCCAATGTAGTATAATGCTTCCATCAACAG